>CANKBJ010000100.1 GCA_947479905.1 Bradyrhizobiaceae bacterium | reverse complement strand
GGGCATCGCCGGCGGCGCGCTCGATCATGCGCTGGCCTGGGCGAAGCAACGCGAACAGTTCGGCCGTCCGATCGGCGAATTCCAGGGCCTGCAATGGATGCTGGCCGACATGCAGACGCAACTCACCGCCTCCCGCCTGATGCTCTATCAGGCGGCGCGCTCGCGCGGACCGGACGGCAGCGCCTTCCCCGATCCGATGCTGGCGGCGCAGGCGAAGATTTTCGCCTCGGAAGCCGCGATCAAGATCGTCCACGATGCACTGCAATTCTTCGGCGCGCGCGGCTATTCGCGCGACCTGCCGCTGGAGCGCATGGCGCGCGACGTACGCATGTTCACCATTGGCGGCGGTACGGCGCAGGTGCTGCGCACATTGGTCGCCTCAAAAATGCTCGGCTGGAAGCTGCCGCAGACCCGCGACGGCTATGCCCCCAAACCCTCGTTACGCGACGCCGCGGAGTAATCATGCATCCTCAATTCGCCAACGCATCCGAAGCGCGCGGCATTCCGATATGGTTCGTCCACGCCGACAATGGCGACGCGATTTTGAAAGCGTTCGGCGACCGTGAGCGCAATTTCGCCGCCGCCGCTGGCTTTGAGCCCAAGCCGGGCAAACTGCTGCTGTTGCCGAAGCTCGACGGTAAGCTCGCCGGCGCGCTGTTTGGCATCGAACGTCCTGGCGACATGATCGACCCGTTCCGGCCCGGCCAGTTGGTCCACGCCTTGCCGGCCGGCATCTATCGCTTCGCCAACACGCCGCACGATACAAGGCTCGCGGCGCTGGCCTTTGCGATCGGCGCCTATCAGTTTACCCGCTATCGCAAGGGCGAGGCGCGCAATGTGCGACTGACTGTGCCCGACGGAATCGACGGCGACGATCTCAGCCGCATTGCCGAAGGCGTAACGCTAGCGCGCGACCTCATCAATACGCCGTCGAACGACATGGGCCCGGATGAGCTGGAAGCCGCCGCGCGCGCACTGGCCAAGCTGCATGGCGCCAGAATCGAGGTTATCGCCGGCGACAGACTGACGAAGGAGTTTCCGCTGATCCATGCCGTCGGCATGGGCTCGCCGCGCGGCCCCCGCCTGATCGATATCGTCTGGGGCAAGGAGACCGATCCGAAGGTGACGCTGGTCGGCAAGGGGGTCTGCTTCGACACCGGCGGCCTCGACATCAAGAACGACGCCGGCATGCTCAACATGAAAAAGGACATGGGCGGCGCCGCGACGTCGCTCGGCCTCGCCCATATGATCATGGCGCGCAAGCTCAAGGTTCGGCTGCGCGTGCTGATTCCGGCGGTGGAGAATTCGATTTCGGGCGCAAGCTTCCGCCCGCGCGACATCTACACGTCGCGCAAGGGCATCACCGTCGAAATCGGCAATACCGACGCCGAAGGCCGGCTGGTGCTGGCCGATGCGCTGGCGCTTGCCGACGACGAAAGACCGGCGCTGATCGTCGACTTCGCCACGCTGACCGGCGCGGCGCGCGTCGCGCTCGGCCCGGAACTGCCGGCGATGTTCACCGACGACGACGCGCTTGCCGCCGAGGTAGCGAAGGCGGGCCTGGCCGAGAACGACCCGGTCTGGCGCCTGCCGCTGTGGAAGCCCTATGAGGCGCTGCTCGATTCCAAAGTGTCCGACACCAACAATGTCTCGACCGGCGGCCAGGGCGGCGCGATCACAGCGGCGTTGTTCCTGAGGAAATTCGTGACCGCGCCAAGCTGGCTGCACTTCGACATTTTCGCCTGGACGAATTCGGCGAAACCGGGCCGGCCGGAAGGCGCCGAATGCCAGACCGCCCGCGCGCTTTATGCGCTGCTGGGCGCAAGGTATTCGTAGCTGCTTTCTAATCCCCTCCCCCTTGTGGGGAGGGGTTGGGGGTGGGGGTGCGTGGCATTGACCTGAGTCATTACCCCCCTCCCTAACCCTCCCCCACAAGGGGGGAGGGAACAGGCAGAGGCTACCGCGTCTCGTTCAACAAACTCTAAGGCATCATGACTCTCGACCCGCGCCTCAATCCCTACCGCCGCGACATCGCCGCGCGGCACCTGCAAGGCCAGGTCGATGCCGCGCACTTCGTTGACGGCACAATGTACGAAGTGATCGAGCCAATCGCCGACATGCGGCGCGAACCGGCGCATGAAGCGGCGCTCGACACCCAGGCGCTCAAGGGCGAGCGCGTCATGGTGTATGAGATGAGCGACGAAGGCTGGGCCTGGGGCCAGTTGGAGACCGATGGCTACGTCGGCTATCTGTCGGCCAATGCGCTCGGCCCTGTCGGCCCGCTGCCGACGCACCGCGTCTGCGTACCGCGCACATTCGGGTTCCCCGGCCCCGACATCAAACTGCCGCCGATGATCGCGCTGCCGATGGGCGCCAAAATCGACGTCGCGGTCGAGATCGAGCGCTTCGCGCTGGACGCATTCAACTGGCATTATCCGCTGGCGCATGTCGCACCGCTGAGCTATCGGCAGCCGGACTTCGTCGCTGTGGCCGAGATGTTCATGAGCGTGCCCTATCTGTGGGGTGGCAAGTCGTCGCTCGGCATCGATTGCTCGGGGCTGGTACAACTGGCGCTGCAACTGGCCGGCCATGCCTGCCCGCGCGACACCTACATGCAGGAGCGAGCCCTCGGCCAGCCGAAATCGCTCACCGAGCTGCGCCGCGGCGATCTGATCTTCTGGAAAGGCCATGTGGCGATCGCCTGCGACGCGACGACGATCATTCATGCCAACGCCCATCACATGATGGTGGCGAAGGAGCCGGTCAACGAGGCGGCAATCCGCATCAAGCGCGGCGGCAGTGACGTCACCAGCGTCAAACGGCTATAAAGCGAAAATTTCGGAGGAACGCCATGACCACCACGATGACCCCTTGCATCATCACCGTCGCGATCACCGGCTCGGTGCCGACCAAGAAGGATAACCCGGCGGTGCCGATCACGGTCGCCGAGCAGGTCGAATCGACTCAGGCCTCGTTCGAGGCCGGCGCGTCGCTGGCGCATTGCCATGTCCGCAACGACGACGGTACCACCAGTTCAGACCCGGAAAAATTCGGCCGCCTCGTCGAGGGTCTGAAGAAGCATTGCCCCGGCATGATCATCCAGCTCTCGACCGGCGGCCGCTCCGGCAACGGCCGCGAGCGCGGCGGCATGTTGCCGTTGCGGCCCGACATGGCCTCGCTCTCGACCGGCTCGTGCAATTTTCCGACCCGCGTTTACGAGAATTCGCCTGAACTGGTCGACTGGCTGGCGGCGGAAATGATCGCCAACAATGTCAAGCCGGAGATCGAGGCCTTCGATCTGTCGATGATTTTCCAGGCGGTGAAGATGGAACAGGACGGCCGGATCAAGGGCCCGCTGCATGTGCAGTTCGTCATGGGCGTTAAGAACGCCATGCCGGTCGACAAGGAAACCTTCGATTACTACGTCAAGACGCTCAAGCGCCTCGCGCCGAATGCGACATGGACCGGCGCCGGCATCGGCAAAGGCCAGTTGATGCTCAACCGCTGGAGTCTGGAAGCCGGCGGGCATTGCCGCACCGGCTTAGAGGACAACATCCGCTGGGACGAAAGCGGCAAACTCGCGCCATCGAACGCGGCTTTGGTCAAGCGCGTCGCCGATCTTTGCGCGGAATACGGCCGGCGCCCGGCGACGCCGGCGGAGGCGAGGAAGTTGCTGTCGCTGGCGGCGGCTTGAGCCTGTCGTCCCCGCATTAATCTGTCGTCCCCGCGCAGGCGGGGACCCATACGCCGGAAGCTTTCGATAGGACGCCGACGCTCGACGACTTTCTTCGTCAAACTCAAACAGGGGTTATGGGTCCCCGCCTGCGCGGGGACGACAGCATCGCTACTGCGCCACCACGCCCTCGGGCGCCGCTTCGATATTGAAGGCGGCGGCGAACAGCGCGCGCGTGTAATCGCTCTTTGGATTCTTGAACAGTTCGGCGGCGGCGCCCTCTTCCACCATCTTGCCGTTGCGCAGCACCAAGAGCCGTGACGCCAAGGCCGCGACCACGCGCAAATCGTGCGAGATGAACAGATAGGTCAGGTCGCGTTTCTTTTGCAGATCGCGCAGGAGATCGACCATCTGCGCCTGAATCAGCATGTCGAGCGCCGAAGTCGGCTCGTCGAGTACGATAAAGGTCGGCTCCAGCACCAAAGCGCGGGCGAGCGCGATGCGCTGGCGCTGGCCGCCGGAGAATTCGTGCGGATAGCGGAAGCGCGTCGTCGTATCGAGCCCAACATCCGTGAGCGCCGCCATGACGCGGGCCTCGCACTCCTCGGGCGTCAGCTTCGGGTGATGCACCCACAACCCTTCCTCGATGATGTCGGACACCGACATGCGCGGTGAGAGCGATCCATACGGGTCTTGGAACACGATCTGCATGTCGCGCCGGTACGGCCGCATGTCCTTGAATTTGAGACCCTGGATGCTTTCGCCCATATAGACAATCGGGCCGGTCGACGAGATCAGCCTCAGGATAGCAAGGCCGAGCGTGGTCTTGCCGGAGCCGGATTCGCCGACGACGCCCAGCGTCTCGCCCTTGCGCACATCGATGGTGATGCCGTCGACCGCCTTGATGTGGCCGACGGTCTTGCGCAAGACGCCGCGCTTGATCGGAAACCAGACTTTCAGGTTATCGGTCGCCACCACAACGGCTGCGTCCGGCTTCGGCGGCGCCGGATCTGGCTTCGGCTCGGCGGCGAGCAGCGCCTTGGTGTAAGCGTGCTCGGGCGCTACAAAGACGCGCTCGACCGGCCCCTGCTCGACAATTTTACCATGCTGCATGACGCAGACCTTGTCGGCGATCTTGCGCACGATGCCGAGGTCGTGGGTGATAAACAGCATCGACATGCCGAGCCGCTGCTGGATGTCCTTCAGCAGTTTCAATATCTGCGCCTGCACGGTGACGTCGAGCGCGGTGGTCGGCTCATCCGCGATCAGCAGGTCGGGCTCGTTGGCGAGCGCCATGGCGATCATCACGCGCTGGCGCTGGCCGCCGGACAGCTGATGCGGATAGCTTTGCAGCCGGCCTTCCGGATCGGGAATGCCGACTTGGGTCAAGAGTTCGAGAATGCGGGCGCGCGCGGCGCGGCCGGTGATGCCCTTGTGCAGCAGCAATATTTCGGCGATCTGCTTCTCGATCGTGTGCAGCGGATTGAGCGAGGTCATCGGCTCCTGGAAAATGATGGTAATGTCATTGCCACGCACCTGCCGAATCTCGTTCTCGGCCATGGTCAGCATCTCGCGGCCCTTGAACGCGATCGCGCCGGACGGGTGATGCGCCGCCGGATAGGGCAAGAGCTTCATCACCGACAAGGCGGTCACCGACTTCCCCGAGCCCGACTCGCCGACCAAGGCGACGGTCTCGCCCTTGCCAATATCGAACGAGACACGGTCGACCGCGAGAATTTCGCGCGTGCCGATACCGAAGGCGACGGAGAGGTCTTTGACGCTGAGGAGAGGCTCGCTCATCGAAATGTCTTCCTCGGATCGAACGCATCGCGCACAGCCTCGCCGATGAAGATCAATAGCGACAGCATCAGCGCGATCGAGAAGAAGCCGGTGAGGCCGAGCCACGGCGCCTGCACATTGGCCTTGCCCTGACTCAGCAATTCGCCGAGCGACGGCGAGCCGGGCGGCAGGCCGAATCCAAGAAAGTCGAGCGCCGTCAGCGTCATCACCGACGAAGACAGGATGAACGGCAGGAAGGTCATGGTCGCCACCATGGCGTTCGGCAGCAAATGGCGAAAAATGATGGTGCCGTTCGACACGCCAAGCGCTCGCGCCGCCTGGATATATTCGAAATTGCGGCCGCGCAAGAATTCGGCGCGCACAAGTCCGACCAGCGACACCCAGGAGAACAGTAGCAGAATGCCAAGCAGCACGAAGAAGCCCGGGACCAGCACCGACGAAATGATCAGCAGGAGATAAAGCGACGGGATCGAGGTCCACACTTCGATGAAGCGCTGGAACAAGAGGTCGACCCAGCCGCCGAAATAGCCCTGCACCGCGCCGGCGGCGATGCCGATGACCGACGAGATAATGGTCAGCGCCAGGCCGAACAGGACCGAAATGCGAAAGCCGTAAATCAGCCGCGCCACCACGTCGCGGCCGCCATCATCGGTGCCGAGCCAGTTGGTCTCGACCTCACCGCATTTGGCGAAGCCGTTCTTGGCGGCGAAGGCGCAATCCTTCTCGTTCAGCATCCAGGTCGGCTTGGACGGGAACGGCGACGGCGGCTTGCTCACCTGCGTGCCATAGGAGAAGCGGACCGGCGGCCAGATCACCGTGCCGTTCTCCTGTTTGATCAGGCCCATCAGATAGTCGTCGCGATAGTCGGCGGCGGTGCCGAACAGCAGCGGGTCCTTCTCCTTGGCAAAGGCCGTGTCGGGATAAGTCACCACCGCCGGGAAGAACGACTGACCATTGACGTGGATGTAGATCGGTTTGTCGTTGGCGACGAACTCGGCGAACAGCGACAGGATGAACATCATCAGGAACACCCACAGCGACCAGTAGCCGCGGCGGTTGGCCTTGAAGCTCTCCCAGCGCCGCTTGTTGAGCGGCGACACGGAAATCCAGCGGCGCGGCGGCGCAGCCAAGACATCTGGCGATGGGGCGGAGGTTTGCGCGTCCACCTCAAACCTCCCGCGACTCGAAATCGATGCGCGGATCGATCCACGTATAGGTGAGATCGGAAATCAGGTTCACGACGACGCCAACCAGCGAAAAGATATAGAGCGTGGCGAAAACCACCGGATAATCGCGGTTCAGGACGCTCTCGAAGCCCAAAAGGCCCAGCCCGTCGAGCGAGAAGATCGTCTCGATCAGCAGCGAACCGGTAAAGAAGGCATGCACGAACGCCGAC
Organism: Bradyrhizobiaceae bacterium; assembly: GCA_947479905.1. Lineage (GTDB taxonomy): Bacteria > Pseudomonadota > Alphaproteobacteria > Rhizobiales > Xanthobacteraceae > Pseudolabrys. The sequence goes on along the minus strand of CANKBJ010000100.1, from coordinate 5,367 downwards.
GGAAAGCCGGCGATGACGATCAACATCGCATTCCTGAAAACATGGCCATACAGCACCTGATTGCGCGTGCAGCCCTTGGCGCGCGCCGTCAGCACATATTGCTTGCGGATTTCCTCAAGAAACGAATTCTTGGTCAACAGCGTCATGGTGGCGAAAGCCGACAGCGCCATGGCGATGATCGGCAGCGTCAGATGCCAGAAATAGTCGATCACCTGACTGTACCAGGGCAGCGAATGGAAATTCTCCGACACCAGCCCGCGCAACGGAAACCAGTCGAGGAACGATCCGCCGGCGAACAGGATGATCAACAGGATCGCGAACAGGAATCCGGGAATGGCGTAGCCGACGATGATGACGCTCGAGGTCCACACATCGAAGCGCGAGCCGTCGTCGACTGCCTTCTTGATGCCAAGCGGGATCGATATGAGGTATGTCAGCAACATCATCCAGATGCCGAGCGACATCGACACCGGCATCTTCTCCTTGATCAGCTGGAGCACGCTGACGTCGCGGAAATAGCTGTTGCCGAAGTCGAAGCGGGCATAGTTCCACAGCATCAGGCCGAAGCGTTCATAGGCCGGCTTGTCGAAACCGAACTGCTTCTCCAGCTTCTTGATGAATTCCGGGTCGAGGCCCTGCGCGCCGCGATATTTGGAACTGGCGGCGTCGACGCCCGAGCCGCCCTGCGCCAGGCCGCGGCTACCGAAATCGCCGCCGGCGGAACCGGAAATGCGCGAAGTCGCGCCGGTGTCGGAACCGGCGAGCTTGGCGATCACCTGCTCGACCGGCCCGCCGGGCGCGAACTGCACCACGACGAAGGCGACGAACATGATGCCCAGCATGGTGGGCACGATGAACAGCAGGCGGCGGATGATGTAAGCGGTCATGCGTCTCTCACTACGTCATTCCGGGGCGCCGCGAAAGCGGCGAACCCGGAATCCAGACCGATCGAGAGGTCTGTCGTAAAGCTGGATTCCGGGTTCGGCACTTTATGCCGCCCCGGAATGACGGGGGCTACTTCCCCGCCTTGTCCTTGTCGGTCCACCAGGTGTCGGGAATGCCGCGATAGTAGCGCGGCTGCCGTTCCGGCCGGGCGAAAGCATCCCAATAGGCGATGCGATGCGAGGCCAGATACCATTGCGGCACCCAATAACGCCCGGCGCGGATGACGCGGTCGAGCGCCTTGCAGGCGGTGGTCAGCTCAGGCCGGGTTTTGGCGGCAATGATGCTGTCGACCAGCGCGTCGACCGCCGGCTCGGCGATGCCGGCGAGATTGCGCGACCCATTGGTCGCCGCCGCCTGCGAACTGAAATAATTGCGCAGCGAATCGCCCGGCGTCGACGAAAAGCTCATGCGCTCGACGGTGATGTCGAAATCGAAATCGTCGACGCGCTTGCGGTATTGCACCGGATCGACCACGCGCAAGGTCGCCTGCAGCCCGAGCGCTTCGATCGTCTTGATGTAAGCGAGGTGATGCGGGTTGAAGCTCGGTTCTTCCGACAGGAATTCGATGACGAAAGGCTGCCCGTCCGGCAAGACGCGCTTGCCGTCTTTCAGCGCGATGCCGGCGTCGGTGAGTAATTGCGAGGCCAGCCGCAGCGCGCGGCGGTCCTGTCCCGACGCATCGGTGACAGGCGGCACATAGGGCTCGCCGAAAACCTCGTCCGGCAGTTTGCCGCGAAACGGCTCGAGCAGCGCCAGTTCGGCCGCATCAGGCTTGCCCGTCGCCATCATCGGCGAATTCTGGAACACCGAATGCGTGCGCTTGTAGGCGCCGTACATGATGTTCTTGTTGATCAGTTCGAAGTCGAAGGCGTTGATCAGGGCTTCACGGACGCGGCGGTCCTTGAACTTCTCGCGCCGCATGTTCATGAACCAGCCTTGCGCGCCCGACGGCGTATCGTCGGGAATGATGTCCCGCTTGACGCGGCCATCCTTGAAGGCGGGAAAGTCGTATCGCGTCGCCCAGGTGCGCGCGGTGTATTCCTCGCGGAACAAATAGTTTTTGGCGGTGAAGCCGACGAAAGCGACTTCGCGGTCGCGGTAATATTCGTAGCGGATGGTGTCGAAATTGTTGAGGCCCTTGGCCACCGGCAGATTGGCGCCCCACCAGTCCTTGACGCGATCGAACTCGATGAAGTGCCCGACCTCGACGCGGCCGACCTTGTAAGCGCCGCTGCCGAGCGGCGGCGTCAAAGTCGTCTGGTCGAATTCATTCTTGGCGTAAAACGCCTTGGAGAAAATCGGCAGGCCGGCGACGAACAAAGGCACGTCGCGGCCGCGCCGAGCGCCGAATTTCACCACCAGCGTCCGGTCGTCGACGGCTTCGGCGCCGGCAAAATCGCGCAGCAGCTGCGTGATGATCGGGTGGCCCTTTTCCTTCAGCGTCGTCAGCGACCACACCACGTCATGCGCGGTCAATGGCGTGCCGTCGTGGAATTTCGCTTCCTCGCGCAGTGCGAAGCGATAGGTCTGGCCGTTGTCGGTAATGCGCACGCTCTTGGCCGCCAGGCCGTACATGGCGTCCGGCTCGTCGCCGGAGCGCGCCATCAGGCTGGCGAAATTGTAATCCATGCCGAGCGCGCCGTTGCCCTTGAGGATGTAGGCATTGAGCGAGTCGAAGGTCAGGAACGAGCCGTTATAGGTGCGGCTGCTCACCGCCTCGGAGAATACGCCGCCCTTGGGCGCGTTCGGATTGACGTAGGCGAAGTGCGGGAAGTCGGCCGGGTATTGCAGATCGCCGAAAGCCGACATGCCGTGCCGCTCGGTGTCGAGGGCGATCTCCTGCGCGAAAGCTTGTAGAGGCGACGCCGCGCTAGCGACAAAAGCGCCTGCGGTGAGCACCAAAACGTCCCGCCGACTCGGTGTGCCCCCTCCCCCCTTGAGGGGGAGGGTTGGGGAGGGGGGTGCCTCTCCTGAATTTCGCAACGGCTGTCTTTTCTTCAACTACCCCCCTCCCGGCCGGCTTTGCCGGCCGACCTCCCCCTCAAGGGGGGAGGTGAAGAAAGAAAACCGGCGGCTTCGAAAACAATCATCCGCGCTGCGGCGCCTTGGCCGCTTTGTCCGAGTCCCACCACCAGATCGTCGGAAAGGCAGAAGCGGCGTAGGTCGGCATCTTCTCCGGTCGGCCGAAGCGGTCCCAGCGCGCGGTGCGCTGAAACGGATAGCTCCATTGCGGCACGACGTAGTAATTCCACAGCAGCACGCGGTCGAGCGCCCTTGTGGCGGCCACCAGGTCCTCGCGCGTCGTCGCGAAAATGACGCGGTCGATCAATTTGTCGACCGCCGGATTCTTGATGCCGACGAGATTGCGCGAGCCGGACTGATCGGCCGCCTGCGATCCCCAGAAGCCGCGCTGCTCGTTGCCCGGCGACAGCGACTGGCCCCAGGAGGCGACGACGATGTCGTAGTCCCATTGCCGCAGCCGGTTGATGTATTGCGACGTGTCGACCGTGCGCACCGTGACGGCGATGCCGAGGCGCTCCAGCGACGGCTTGTAGAACAGCACCACGCGCTCGAAGGTCGGCTGGCCAATGAGAAACTCGACCGCGAGCTGCTCATTGGTCTTCGTGTTGACCAGTTTGGTGTTCTTGATCTCGTAGCCGGCGTCGGCGAACAGTTTGAGCGCGTCGCGCAGATTGTTGCGCAGCGCCTGCTGGTCGCCGCCCTTCGGATTGCTGTAGGGCGTGGTGAAAAGCTCGGCCGGCACCTGGTCCTTCACCGTTTGCAGAATCTCAAGCTCCTTGCCCTGCGGCACGCCGCTCGAGGCGAGTTCAGTGCCGTAGAAAAAACTGTCGATGCGCTTGTACTGGCCAAAGAACAATTGCTTGTTCATCTCATCGAAATCGAAGGCGAAATTGAAGGCGCGCCGCACCCGCGGGTCCTTGAACTTGTCGCGCCGGATGTTGAAGCCGAACGACTGCATGATGCCGAGATTGCGGACGGGAAATTCCTCGCGCACGACCTTCTTTTCGCGCAGCGCCGGGAAGTCGTAGGCGGTCGCCCAGTCCTTGGCGCTGTTCTCGGAACGCCAGTCGACCTGATCGCCCTTGAAGGCTTCCAGCGCCACCGTGGAGTCGCGGAAATATTCGTAACGGAAGGTCTGGAAGTTGTTGGTGCCGACCCGGACGTTGAGGTCCTTGCCCCAGTAATTCTCGACCTTTTCGTAAACGATGGTGCGGCCGGGGACGAATTCCTTGATGCGATAAGGTCCCGAGCCGAGCGGCGGCTCCAGAGTGGTCGCGGTGACGTCACGCTTGTTGCCGTTCTTGTCGGTGCCTTCCCACCAGTGCTTCGGCAGCACCGGCAACTGGCCGACGATCTGCGGCAGTTCGCGGTTGCCCGGCCCGTCGAAAGTGAAGGTGATCTCGCGGTCGCCGGTTTTTTCCGCCTTGGTGACGTGCCGGTAATAGGCGCCGAGTTGCGGGCTGTTGTCCTTGAAGGCATTGAATGAGAAAATGACGTCTTCCGGCGTTACCGGTTTGCCGTCGTGCCAGCGCGCATTGGCGCGCAGGCGATAGGTGACCGATGCGAAATTCTCGGGAAAGCTGACCGCCTCGGCGAGCAGGCCGTATTCGGTCGACACCTCGTCGAAGGCCGACGTCGTCAGGTTTTCCAGAAACAATTCGGTGCCTTCGGCGATGCTGCCCTTCACACCGGACACCACGGTGTTGAAATTGTCGAAAGTGCCGAGCGCGATCTCGCGCACCTGGCCACCCTGCGGCGCCTTGGCGTTGACGTAGTCGAAATTCCTGAAGCCTTCCGGGTATTTCAGGTCGCCGAACAGCGACAGGCCGTGCTTCCATTTCTTGTCTTGTGAAGTACTTTGCGCGGCGGCGGGCAATCCGCCGAGCGTGCCGAGCGCCGGCGCGGCGATGGCGGCGGCGGTGCCGCGCATCAGGGAGCGTCTGGTCAGTTTCATGAAATGAACATTCCTGCCAATGGAGCCCCGCCCGCAATACCCTGACGGAATCGCCGGTGATTATGTCGGTTTTCCGGCCCGCTGCCAGTGGCGCGGCGCCGCAGGGTTCCAAAACAAAACGGCCGGGCTTTGGGCCCGGCCGTTTGGTTGAAAGATCTAACTGACGATTATTACTTCGGCGCCCCAGGCGCGGACGGGGTGCTTGGCCCCCCTGCCGGAACGGCCGGCGCCGCCGGCGCGGCCGCAACCTTCGGCACGACAACCGGCTTTTCCGACTGCTGGCGCAGATACTCGATCACGTCGGCGCGCTGCGAGTCGCGCGACAGGCCGGCGAAGGTCATGTTGGTGCCGGGGATATAGCCGCGCGGATCTTTCAGGAACTTGTTCAATTCGTCGAACGTCCAGGCGCCGCCCTTGGCCTTCATCGCCGCCGAGAAATTAAAGCC
>CANKBJ010000099.1 GCA_947479905.1 Bradyrhizobiaceae bacterium | reverse complement strand
TGCAACGCCATCACGTGCTTGCTCAGGGCCTCGAAAACATTGGCGCCCTCAACGGCGCGTTCAGTGACGAAATTATGCCCGGCGCGTGCGCCGATATCGATGACGTCGTTGCCCGGCGGCGCCTCGAACGGCGTCAGCCGCGCCAGCGCTGCTTTGTCGAGGCGCTCGGTCCATTCCTTTTCCGACAGATACAGCCGGTCCGGCGGCAGCGGCTTGTAGGCCGGCGTCACGCCGTCCTTCAGCGCTTCGGTGCGTGCGTCGTGATAGTCATTGATCTGCGTGAAGCGCTCATGCACGGCGTCGTCGGCGAGCGCCTCCAGCACCAGCGGCGTGCCCGGCAGATAATCGAACAAAGTATCAAGCTTGTCGTGGAACAAAGGCAGCCAATGCTCCATGCCGGGATGCCGCCGGCCCTCGCTCACCGCTTCGTAGAGAAGATCGTCCGGCGTCGCCGCGCCGAATTGCGCGACGTAACTGGTGCGGAAACGGCGGATCGTCTCGGTGATGAGCTGGAATTCGGCGACCGGCACCAGGTCGAGCTGGCCGAGCGGCGTCTCGCTGCGCTGCGTTTGCGGATCGAAGGTCTTGATCGTTTCCAGCGAGTCGCCGAAGAAATCGAAACGCACCGGCATGTCGAGTCCGGGCGGAAACAAATCGAGAATGCCGCCGCGCACCGCGTAGTCGCCCGGCTCGCGCACGGTCGAAGCGCGCATGAAGCCGTTCAGCTCCAGCCAGTTTACCACGCCGGCCATGCCGAGCACATTGCCGGGTGCTACCGATAATGCATGCGTCGCGGTGAAGTCGCGCGCCGGTACGCGCTGCGACAGCGCATTCACGGTCGTCAACAGGACGGAAGGTTTGTCCCGGCCCTTGACGCGTGCCAGCCGCGACAAGGTCGTCATGCGCTGCGCCACCACGCTGGCGTTCGGCGATACGCGATCGTATGGCAGACAGTCCCATGCCGGGAATTCCAGCGTCTGGATGTCCGGCCCAAAGAACGACAACGCGCGCGCCAACGCCGCCATGCGCTGGCCGTCGCGGCAGATGACGCACAAGGAAATCGCCGGCGCGTTCGGCCGCGCGGCGACGGCGCGCGCCAGATCCGCGAGCACCATGCCTTCGGCGCCGTCGGCGACCTGCGACAAGGTCAGTGCCTTGCCGGGACGTAAATTCTCAGCCGGGGATTTCGCCATCAGTCCTTCAGGTCTCGAACGTGGAAGGTGCGCAATTTTTGAAACAGCGGCGTATCGACCTCAGGCGGCGGCTTTTCCGCGCCATTGACCCAGGCGAACATCTGCTGGTCAGGGACCTCCAGCCAGCTTTCAACTTCGGAGAGGTCGGCATCGTTCAGCCCGGCCAGTTCGGCGTCGGCAAAGCCGCCGAGAACCAGATCCATCTCGCGAATGCCGCGGTGCCAGAGCCGGAATTTGAGCCGGCGCCGGCGCGGGTCCAGCCCATTGCTTGATTGATTGGTACCGCTCAAAAATTTCTCCAACGCCAAAAACCCGGACGGTGCCGGGAGCCGTTTATATAGAGAGCCCGGGGCGTGATGTCATTGCGTTCTTCTCCCTCTCCCCGTTCTTACGGGGAGAGGGTTGGGGTGAGGGGCCGAGCCATTCGGCGCCCCCTCACCCGGTTTTTTCGCTATCGCTCAAAAACCGACCTCTCCCCGCACGCGGGGAGAGGTGACATAAGAGAGCCATGCGCCCTCTTTCCCTCAATCCCTTGTTTGCCGCCCTCACCAGCCTGCCCGGAGTTGGGCCGAAGCTGGAGGTGCTTTACGCCAAGCTGCTCGGCCGCGAGCAGCCGCGCGTCATCGACCTGTTGCTGCATATGCCGTCCGGCACCATCGACCGGCGCGCGCGCCCGCGCCTCAATGAGGTGCTGCCGGGCCAGGTGGTCACGGTCGACGTCACGGTTCTGGAACACCGGCCATCGCCGCCGAACCGGCCGCGCGCGCCCTATCGCGTCATCACCGGCGACGATACGGCCGCCACCTTGACGCTGACCTTCTTCCACGCCCGCAGGGATTATCTGGAGAAACTTCTGCCAATCGGCGAGAAGCGCTACGTCTCGGGCACCGCCGAGTTTTACGATGGCAACTTGCAGATGGTGCATCCCGACCGTGTCGTCGATGAAAAGGGCTTCGCCAATCTGCCGCTGGTCGAACCGGTCTATCCGCTGACCGAAGGGCTGGGGCTCGGCATCGTGCGCAAGGCGATGGATGGCGCGCTGTCCCGGTTGCCCGATTTGCCGGAATGGCAGGACGAAGCCTGGGTGTCGCGCGAGCGGTTTCCCCCCTTCACCGAGGCGCTGGAACAATTGCATCGCCCGCTGGAGCCAAGCCACGTCGCGCCGGAAAGTCTGGCCTGGACGCGGTTGGCGTTCGACGAATTGCTCGCCGGCCAACTGGCGCTCGCTCTGGTGCGCGCGCATATGCGCCGCCAGGCCGGGCGCGGCTCGTCGAGCGAAGGCCATTTGCGCGCCAAGGTGATGAAGGCTCTGCCCTATGCGTTGACCCATTCGCAGCAACTCGCCGTCAATGACATCGTCAACGATCTGGCGCTGCCGCAGCGCATGTTGCGTCTGCTGCAAGGCGATGTCGGCTCCGGCAAAACTGTGGTGGCGCTGATCGCGGCTGCTTCCGTCATCGAGGCCGGCAGGCAGGCGGCGATCATGGCGCCGACTGAAATTCTGGCGCGCCAGCATCTCGCCACCATCGCGCCATTGGCCGAAGCCGCCGGCATCCGCGTCGCGCTGCTCACCGGCCGCGATCGCGGCGGCGAACGCGAGACGATCCTCGACCGGCTGGTGCTGGGCGACATCGATCTCTTGATCGGCACCCATGCGCTGTTTCAGGAGGATGTCGCCTTCCACGATCTCGCGCTCGCCATCGTCGACGAGCAACACCGCTTCGGCGTGCATCAGCGGCTGGCGCTGACCAACAAGGGTGAAGCGGTCGACGTTCTGGTGCTGACCGCGACGCCGATCCCGCGCACTTTGGTGCTGACCTATTTCGGCGACATGGACGTCTCCGAATTGCGCGAAAAACCGGCCGGCCGCCAGCCAATCGATACCCGCACCATTCCGCTGTCGCGCGTCGGCGAAGTCGAGGACGCCGTCGGCCGCGCCGTCGACGAAGGCAAGCGGGCTTACTGGGTCTGTCCCCTGGTCGAGGAATCCGAAAAGATCGATCTCGCCGCCGCCGAGGAGCGCTATGCCGACTTGCGCCGCCGTTTCGGCGCCAAGGTCGATCTCGTCCACGGCAAGATGAAATCGGCCGACAAAGACGCGGCGATGGCGCGCTTCGCCGCCGGCAAAAGCCAGCTTCTGGTCGCCACAACGGTGATCGAGGTCGGCGTCGACGTGCCGGAAGCCACCATCATGGTGATCGAGCACGCCGAACGTTTTGGTCTCGCGCAACTGCATCAGTTGCGCGGCCGCGTCGGCCGCGGCGCAGGAAAATCGACCTGTCTGCTTTTATACAAAGCGCCGCTTGGCGAAACCGCCAAAGCGCGCCTCGCGATTTTGCGCGAGACCGAAGACGGCTTCCGCATTGCCGAGGAAGATCTCAAGCTGCGCGGCGAAGGCGATCTGCTCGGCACCCGGCAAAGCGGCCTGCCCGGCTTTCACGTCGCGCGTATCGAAACACATGGCAAATATCTCGGCGCGGCGCGCGACGACGCCGCGCTTGTCTTATCGCGCGATCCGAATTTGCAGGATGCACGCGGCCAGGCGCTGCGGCATCTGCTCTATCTGTTCGGCAAGGACGAGGCGATCAAGCTTATAAGGGCGGGCTGATTATTGCGCGCGCGCCGAGGTTTTCGCTGCCTGCAATGCCTTGGCACTCGCCGCCATGCCGGCGAGCTTTTTCTGCGCATCGCCATCCGGCTGCACCATGCCGGCGGAAATCAGCAGCGTCATCGCATTTTCGACCGAGATGTCGACTTCGATCAGATCGGTGCGCTTGACGTAAAAGAAAAAGCCCGTCGTCGGATTAGGCGTACACGGAAGGAAGCATGAGACGTACTCGCCTTCGGGCAGCTTCGACACCAACTCGGCACCCGGCGGCTGTGACAGGAACACCAGCGACCACATGCCCGGCGCCGGGAATTCCGCCAATGCGACTTTGCGGAAGCTCGAGCCATCCTTCGAGAACAAGGTCTCGAATATCTGCTTCATGGTCTTGTACACCGGCCGCACGATCGGCATGCGGTTCAAGACGCCCTCGCCGAGTTCGACAAGAGTGCGGCCGACAAGGTTGGCGGTCAGGAAGCCAAGCAGCGTCAGGGCAAAGAAAGCGATGACCAGGCCGGTGCCCGGGATCGGCCAGGGCAGATAGGTTTCCGGCCGGTAGGCCGCCGGAATGAACGGCCGCACCAGATCGTCGACCCAGTTGATGAACGACCAGCTTAAGTACGCGGTGATCAGCAGCGGTCCCGCGACCACCAGGCCGGTAAGAAAATAATTGCGGATGCGCCCGGCCGCGCTGGTGTGCGACGCCGAGGCCACCGCCTCCAGGTCGGCACTCAGGTCGTCGGACGGGGGCTGCTTGTGGATATCGGCCATGGATCTATCCTACTCTACCGTGACCGATTTTGCGAGATTGCGCGGCTGGTCGACATCGGTGCCGATCGCCGCCGCCGTATGATAGGCGATCAGTTGCACTGGAATGGCATAGACCAGAGGCGTCACCGTCGAGGCCATTTCCGGCAGCATCAAGGTCACGAGAGATTCGATGGTCGCTTCCTTGGCGCCCTTCGGATCGGTGACCAGAACGATTTTGCCGCCGCGCGCGGCGACCTCCTGCATGTTCGACACGGTTTTTTCGAACACCCGGTCGTGCGGCGCAATGACGATCACCGGCATGGTTTCGTCGATCAGCGCGATGGGACCATGCTTGAGTTCGCCGGCGGCATAGCCTTCGGCGTGGATGTAGGAAATTTCCTTGAGCTTGAGCGCGCCTTCCAGTGCGATCGGAAAGCTGGTGCCGCGGCCGAGATAAAGCACGTCCTTCACCTTGGCGAGATCATGCGCGAGCTTTTCGATCTGCGGCTCGAGCGTCAGCGCCTGCGCCATCAGGCGCGGCACCTCGACCAGGGCATGCACCAGATTTTGCTCGTCCTTGGCCGACAGATGCCCGCGCGCACGGCCGGCGGCCAGCGCCAGACAGGCGAGCACCGACAATTGACAGGTGAAAGCCTTGGTCGACGCGACGCCGATTTCCGGCCCCGCCAAAGTCGGCATCACCACGTCGCTCTCGCGCGCGATGGTCGACGACGTGACGTTCACCACCGACAGAATGTGCTGCTTCATCTCGCGCGCGTAGCGCAAGGTCGCCAAGGTGTCGGCGGTCTCGCCAGACTGTGAAATGAAGATTGCCAGATCGCCGGCCTCGAGCGGCGCCTCGCGATAACGAAACTCCGAGGCGATATCGATTTCCACCGACAGTTTGGCGAAACGCTCGAACCAGTATTTTGCCACCAGCCCGGCATAGTAGGCCGTACCGCAGGCCGAGATCGACAGCCGCTTGATCTTGCTCCACTCGAACGGCAGCGGCGCCGGCAGCGCGACGGTCTCCGTCACCATGTCGATATAATGCGCCAGCGTGTGGCCGACCACTTCCGGCTGTTCATGGATTTCCTTGGCCATGAAGTGCTTGTGGTTGCCCTTGTCGACCAGTTGCGACGTCACGCTGGTCTTGACGATGCCGCGCTCGACCGGACGGTCCTGTTCGTCGTAAATTCGGACGCCGTCGCGGGAGAGCACGGCCCAGTCACCCTCGTCGAGATAGCTCAACGTGTCGGTGAATGGCGCCAGCGCGAAGGCGTCGGAGCCGAGATACATCTCGCCTTTGCCGTAGCCGACCGCGAGCGGCGAACCCTTGCGCGCGCCGATCAGCAATTCATCATGCCCGGCGAAGATGAAGGCGAGCGCGAAGGCGCCGCGCAATTGCTTGAGCGTCGCACCGACCGCGTCGACCGGCGACTTCCCCTGCTTGATCTTCTCGCTGACCAGATGCGCGACCACTTCGGTATCGGTCTCGCTGCGGAATGTGGCGCCGCCAGCGATCAACGCCTCACGCAATTCGCGGAAGTTCTCGATGATGCCGTTATGCACTACCGACACGATATCGGTCGCGTGTGGATGGGCATTGCTCTCGGTCGGCCGTCCATGCGTCGCCCAGCGCGTATGGCCGATGCCGGTATTGCCGCCAAGCGGCTCGCTCCTGAGCTTGTTTTCCAGCGCCCGCAATTTGCCTTCGGCGCGGCGGCGCGCCATCACGCCGTGATCGAGCGTGGCGATGCCGGCGGAATCATAGCCGCGATATTCGAGGCGCTTGAGCGCGTCGACCAGCTGGCCGGCGACCGGCGCATTCCCGAGAATTCCGACGATTCCGCACATCGTTATGAGAGCCCCTGCCCCTTTATAGCCTCTGCCTGAACTGACCGTGTAGCCGCCACGATCAAGCCCCAGAAATCAAAACCTGTTGCGCCGTATGACAGCGGCCCCGAAAACACGCAATGCGCCGTGCCGTTAAGACTTTTTCTTCCGTGCCGCCTTGGCCGCGCGGAAGCGCGCCGCCCAGCCTTGCTTGATCGCCGGTTCGGCGCGTTCAACCATCAGCGCGTCGGCCGGTACGTCCCTGGTCACCACGGAGCCCGAACCGATATAGGCGCCATCGCCGATTTTGACAGGCGCTACCAGCGACGAGTTGGTGCCGATGAACGCGCCTTTGCCGATATCGGTGCGGTGCTTGTCGACGCCGTCATAATTGCAGGTGATGGTGCCGGCGCCGATATTGGCGCCCTCGCCGACCCGCGCGTCGCCGATATAGGCGAGGTGATTGGCCTTGGCGCCGTCCTCGATCGTCGCCTGCTTCACTTCGACGAAATTGCCAATATGGACGTCCGTCCCGAGCGTCGCGCCCGGGCGCAGCCGGGCAAACGGGCCGACGCGCGCGCCGCGTCCGACATGCGCGCCTTCCAGATGCGAGAACGAACGGATCACTGCGCCATCCTCCACCGTCACACCCGGGCCGAACACGACATTCGGTTCAATCGTCACATCGCGGCCGAGTTTTGTGTCGCTCGACAAAAACACGGTTTCCGGCGCGACCAGAGTGACGCCGGCGTCCATCGCCTGCGCGCGTAGGCGGCCTTGCAGCACCGCTTCGGCTTGCGCGAGCTGCGCCTTGGTGTTGATGCCGCGCACGTCGTCCTCCGAGGTTTCTATCGCCACTGCCTTCAGGCCCATCGCGCGCGCCACGGCAACCGCGTCGGTCAGATAATATTCGCCTTTGCTGTTGGCATTGCCGATTCTGTCGAGCAGCGTCAGCGCATGCGCGCCGGAAAGCGCCATCAGCCCGCCATTGCAGAAGCCAATCGCGCGCTGCTGCGCCGTTGCATCTTTTTCCTCGACGATCGATGTGAGGTCATCGCCCGTCATGACCAGCCGTCCATAGCCTGCTGGATCCTGCGGCGTAAATCCGAGGACTGCCACCGCCGCGCCCGCGCGCAACGCGGCGCGCAAGGCCGTCAACGTTTCGGCCCGCACCAGAGGCGTATCGGCAAACATCACCAGAATATCGCCAGCGCCGCCTTCGATCGCTTTGCGCGCCGCCAGCACCGCGTGCGCGGTGCCGAGGCGTTCGCGCTGCTCGAAAACCTGCGCTTGAGGGACGAGCTTGCGCGCCTCGGCGGCGACGTCGTCCCGTCCGGGGCCGACAACCACCGCGATCTCCGCGCCGCCGGCGTCGGTCGCCGCGCCCAGCACATGGGCGATCAGGCTGCGGCCGCCGATGCTGTGCAGTACCTTCGGCGTCGACGAGAGCATACGGGTGCCCTCGCCGGCGGCGAGTACAATCGCCAGGCAACTCGTGTGGGGCGCGGTCGGTCGATTCATTCGCTTTCAGCTCAAACCGTCAGCCGGAGCCGGCTTCGAGCGCCGCCGCCGGTCATTTTGGCACGTCGCGACCGTGCTTAGCCTTTTACCGCTTTGATTGAAAGCCAGCATTGCCGGATTCTGCTAATGTTTTCAATGGCCTGATTCGCCGCTTGCGAGGATAGACATGGCCGACCAAGAGGAGCCGCCTGAACTCGGTCGTTTGACCGACAGCAGCTTCCTGTGGCGGGCCAGCCTTTGGGGCGGCGCCGCCATTGTCGCCTTGGCGAGCGCCATCCTGATTACCCAGACCGATATCGGCTCGCAGCGCCTGCAACTGGTTTTCGGCTCGGAGCCATCGCCGAGCCGCGTCGTCACTCAAGCCGATTTTGTCGCGCAGCCCGATCCCGACATGCAGCGGCGCGAGACCGCGCGGCTGGAGGCGCAGGTGCGCGAACTGGCCGCAGATCGTGAACGCCTCACCGCCCGCATCGCCACGCTCGAACAGAATCTGTCCGACGTGACTGGCTCGCTCAAACGCGAACTGGCGGCCGCGGCCGCTCGACCGGTTTCGCCGGCGCCGACAGTCGCCGCGCCGATGACGGCGCCGCCGCCCCGCCTCGAACCGATCGGCAAGAGTGACAGCAAGAACGATGGAAAGAGCGCCTCGCCCGAGGAAGCAAAGCAGGATACCCGGGCAAAGCCAGCCGAGACGCAAACGTCGCAAGACAGCCGCGATTCGGAAGAGGACGCCAAGACCGCCGAAGCCAGAGCCGCGGCCGCCAAGGCCGCCGCTACCCTGCCGCAAATCGCCGCGACCCAACCGACCGCGCCGCAAACCGCCGAGCCTCCGGTTACCGAGACTCAAGTCGCCGCCGCGCAGTCCTCCGAGCCGCAAGTCGCACCGCCGCTCGGCGAACCCATTCCTTTGCCACCAATGCCCATTGCCGGCGAACTCAGCCGTAGCGGTCCCAGCAAGGAAGTCGGCATCGATCTTGGCGGCGCCCGCAGCCTGGAGATCATGCAGGCGCGCTGGGTCGCGGTGAAAGCCAATTTCGGTCCGCTGCTCAACGGCCTGCGGCCTTTGGTGGCGCGCGACACGCGCCCGCACATGACCCCTTACCGGCTGATCGTCGGGCCCTTGCCGAACGCGGCGGCCGCCGCGCAAGTCTGTGCCCGCTTTGCCGCATCGAAGGTGACCTGTCGCACCGCCAAGTTTGCCGGCGCGCAACTGACCGTGCCGCAATAGCGCGATCGGCGCATTGCCGCCGTCCTCACCAGGCGGCATAGTCCCGCCCGCGGCGCCCCCGCTGCGACGAACGGATCCATCCGCGATGAAATTGTTTCTGCCGAGCCCGCGCGCCACCAATATTCTCCTGATCGTCGGCTTTTCTGCGCTGGGCTATGCGCTGTATTTGCGCTATCTCGGCATCGAACAATCGGCGGTCGGCCTCGCCTGTGGCGCGGGCCTGAATTCATGGCTGTGCTTTTCGCGCGCCATCGCCACCACTCTGTTTCAGAATTCGGTCTTCGGCATCGCCGCGCTCGCTATCGCCGCGCTCAATCTGCTACGGCCGTCCGTGGTATTGTTCGCGGTCGCGCTGGCGATCGCCTGTGTCGGCGTGGTTTTGTACAACGTCGTCCTGTCGTCGCTGGCCATCGGCCTTCTGATCCTCAGCCTCGCGCGTCGCGAACCCGAACCAGCGTAAAAGCCAGCGCCGCCAGCATCGCCGACACCCACAGCGACTGCCAGTTGGCCAAACTTTCGTTGAACACAATGTAGGGCACCGACGCTGCCAGCACAGCGCCCGCGGCGATTTCGGCAGCGCCGCGCGCGCCCGGCGGACGCGGCATCGTGACACTGTGCAGGAACAGCGGCGCCACCGCGGCGGTTAACGGCGCGAACGGAAAATCCCGGTAGCGCGGATCGAACACCAGGCCGAGCGCGACGATCAACGCCAGCAGCACCGTTACAATTGCGACCGCGCCAATCGTCAAGGTTAGCGGGTCGCGCGCGCGCCCCTCGACCGGCCCGATCAGCCGCGAAAACCGCGGCAGCGCCGTCTCGCGCATGATCGCCATGCTGACCGCCACCGGCGACAGAACCGCGACAGTGAGAAAGGCGAGCGAGCGCAGCCAGCCGCTGGCGTAAAGGCTTTCAACCGGCAGGTTGGCGACGCTCAAGCCGATCAGCGCGCCGCCGGCAATTGCGTTGCCGGTGACGGCAAGCCACATTGTCAAAGTGGGATTGGTGTACGACCGCATCCCGCGGCGCGCCGCGCAGGCCGCGCCGAACACCAGCGCCGCGAAGGCAATTCCGCCGCCGGCCTGCAACGGCCAGTCCGGGTGGTTCGATAGCGCCTGCCCGACAATGAATTTCGGCTTTCGCGTGGCGTCGTCGAACAGGCCCCAATGGCCGCCGACCACGCCTTCGAGCGCGCGCTTCCAGGGCTGGTCGAAAGCTTCGATGACGTTGACCTTGACCTTGTCGCGTTTGGCCAAAGCCAACACATCTTGAATAACGCGAGCCTGGTTGGCCGGCGACGGCAGGGCCCCTTCCCGCATGCGGCCGGCGCTCGGCCAGCCGACCTCGCCGATGATGATCTCCTTGCCCGGGAAGGCCGCCACCACCTGGCGGCGAATGGCGTCGACATGCGGTCCGGCATACGCGGCGGCAATCGGGAAGTCCTCCCAATAGGGCAGGATATGAATGGTGACGAAGTCGACTGCCGCCGCGACGTCCGGCGCCCGCAGCCAGAACTCCCAGACATCGGCATAGGTCACGGGCACTTTCACCTGCGCTTTCATCGCCCGGATGGTCGCCGCCAGGTCCGGAGCCGACAGGTCGCCGCGCAACAGGACCTCGTTGCCGACCACGACCGCGCGGACGGTTTCCGGATATTGATTGGCGATGCGTACCGTGGTGTCGAACTGCACCCGCGTCTTCTGCGCGTTATTCGAAATCCAGAAGCCCTGAAGCACTTTCATCCCGAGTTTCGCGGCGATGGGTACAACCTGCTCAAGCCCCTGGTCGGCCGAATAGATCCGCACGCAGTCGGTTATGCCGGCAAGCTGGGTCAGGTCGGCCTCGATCTGGGCCGCCGGGATACGGGTGTTCGGATCGAAGGGTGTCTGGCTGCCGCGGAACGGCGCGTAGGACACGCAATATAGCTTCTCGCCGACGCTTAATTGAGATGAAGCCATTGGCACCGGACTGCCAAGCCAGAACCAGACGGCGCCGATGAATGCCGCCGCAATGGCGAAACAAACGAATCCAATGCGCATGGAAGGGCCCAGTTCGGAGAAATCGCGACTTGTGGCGGTCCGGCGCATCGACATATAGGGCCCGACCGCGCCTGCCAAGACTTTGTCGATCAAGACCGCCGGCAGGCGGCCTCGCGTGGGTCCGCCCGGCCGCGCCATCGTCGGGCGATCCCCGGCGGCAACGCCACTCGGCTATTTTAAGCAAGTCTCGCGGAGACACTGGACAAAGCCGCGTCACTAAGGCCAAGTTTTAATCTCGGGCGAGAGTGGGGGTTGGGCGAGTTCGGGGCAAGTACAGGGGATACGCGGTGGCGACGTTCCCGTTTAACGCCCGGCAAACTCCAACCTGAACGTAAGCCCAACAAAGCGATGAATTGAGCCAGGACTAAAAAAAGAAAATCGAGACAATCAAGGCCGGACCATTCGGGGCGCCGCAATAGCGTCCCAATCCAGTCTCAAGTGGACTGGACTTCGGGCGGGCGGCTTACCTTCAACACCGGCGGGAAAACACCGTTTATGACTTCGCTGCGTCAGTTCCTTGCCATGCTCTGCTTGGCATCCGTCAGTTTCTCGGGTCCCTCCTTCGCGCAAAGCGGCGGCAAGCCGGCGGAGCCGCCGAAAGCGGCCGCGACCGAACCGGCTGTCAAGGACAAGGAAGGTCAGAAGAAGATCGACGAGATCGCCGAAGCGACCCGTGCCCTGACTGGCCCGGCCGGCAATCCGGAATGCGTCTGGCTCGGCCGCCGCGTGGTCAACCTGCTCTGGCGCGACGACCTCGACACCGCGTTCCGCCACCTCGACCTTTACGATCGCTTCGGCTGCCCCGGCGCCCATATCCAGGCCACTTTCCGCTGCCTCGTGCGCCAGGGAAACATCGATCCCAAAGCTCAGGAAACGCTGAACGGCCGTGTCCACGCCTGCTGGGTCAATCCGGGGCTTGCGCCGACCGCCGCCGACGCCATGCCGGCGCCGGCCGCCACCTCCGGTGGAACAGCCAAGCCCTGACCGCGTTCTGAATATGCTGCCTTGCGCGCGTCGAATGTCTTGCTCGTGCCATGCGCGCGTCAAGGATTTGCCATGTGCGTGATTTACTTGAACAGATGCCTATAGCTGAGCTATGCTGCACTACAGCAGAACAAGCTTCGGCTGAGCCCAGGGGACGGGTTCGAGGGTCTGCCATCCTGCCCCATGTGGTTGTGAAGCTATGCGCACCGTCGCCGCTGTCGTCGCCCTCGTGGTGTGCGTACACGCTGGATTATGGGCTTTTTCTCGCGACCGCGTAGACGCCCCCGACTTCAACGGACAACTGGCCAGCGTTTCGTATGCCCCGTTCGAGGGCAACGTAAACCCTGACGAAGGCGGCAAGGCCCAGGCCTCGCGCATCCGCGCCGACCTGAAGCTGCTGACGCCGATGACCCGGGCGGTCCGCACCTATTCATCGACCGCCGGCGTCGAACTGGTACCCGGCATCGCCGCCGAATTCGGTCTGCGCGCCACCATCGGCGCCTGGATCGACAAGGACAAGGAACGCAACGAACGCGAAATGCGTTCGGTGATCGAATTGTCGAAGCGGCACAGCAACGTCAACGGCATCTTCGTCGGCAACGAAAC
>CANKBJ010000098.1 GCA_947479905.1 Bradyrhizobiaceae bacterium | reverse complement strand
TGAGGCACAGTCCGCCCACAGCGCTCGAAAGGGCCTGCCGGGTGGACAAAACGAAGCCGCTGCGGCGGAAAATCACTCTCGAAATCGGCTAACGGTGCGCGCCGGATGGTAGAAAATGCGCTGAACGAGCATAGTTCGAGGTGCCCTTGTGTGAATCCTGCGCGATTTTGCCTGCCCGCGCGACCCACGCGTCCGACTTGTCCCCGACACCCACCAACGCAATCAACCCTTGGTTTTGCCCTTGCCTTTCGGCGGCGCGGCTTTTTCCTGCGCGGTTGCGAAAGCGCCGGCTTCGCGGAGTTCCTCGGCGCTGCGTAACGGGCCGGCGCAAATGCGGTCCAGCAGGTCGGCTTGCGCGGGCTCCAGCGCGATGAGCCGGCCAAGGACGTGCAGCAGGTCCAGCAGGTCGGTGGTGTATTCGGGCAACCAATGGTCCGGCTGGATGCTGTCGAGCGGCGACGGCGGACGGCGGTCGCCGATGATGGGGCGGCTGCGGTCGCGGCGGCGATAGCTGAACCATTGCCACAGCACCTGCTTGCCGGAAACCTCATAGGCCCACATTTCCTGAGTGACGTTTTCGATATAGCCTTTGCCGACACTGAGCCGCTTGCTCGCGGCATCGTATTCCATCGTGTCCGGCAAAGGCTCGGGCGCGGACGGGATCGTACCGTCGGCGGGAATGTAGGGCGCGATTTCCTTCGGCAGGCGCGGCGCCTGTTTCGGGCGGTTCGCCGCCGGGTCGAAGAAGCGCTCGCCGTAGCAATGCAGCCAAATGACTTCGTTGCCGAGTGCGACGGCTTCGGCGAACAATTTTGCATCCGCCGTCACCGGAACACGCAAGCCGGGCTGAACCAGATCGGACTTGAAGCGCGCTGTATAGGCGGGATGCGCCATCGTGGCGGCCAAGTATGCCATCACGTCCTCGGCCTTTACCGCCTGCCCGTAGATTTTTGCGAGGTACACAAGCAACGACGACTTAATATTCGGCTCAGTCGTACCGCGATCACGCCAGAGCGGGTGTGCGCGGCCACCGAACGAGCCTTTGTAATGATGTAAGTCTGGAACAAAGCCAGTAAATGTGACCGCAGGCCCGGAGGACGGCGAATGTGCCTCGAGCGCGGTCAAATATACCTGTCGAAGCGAATGAGCCTTCCAAAGCGTCGGATTCGACTGGTTTATAAGTCGGGCATCAGGAATTATCCACTGTCTGTCGAATGAACGAAAGCCATAGCGGCTCGGCTCAATCGCGGGCCCCTTGTCATCGATTACAGCTTGGAGTCTGTCTTCGTGACCTGCCAAACCTTCAACCAGAGGCTTACGAACGTGCTTGTCGCCAGCTTTGCCGTTGCGAAGATGGGGGTGAAATAACAATTCCTTCTTGTCAGAATCTTTTTCGGATATCAGTCGTGACCAACGTGCTTTCAAAGATGATGCATCAGGCGCAATAACCCAAGTACGGCCAGGCATTACGCCAGAACCGTCATAAACGAAGAAATCTTTGAGCATCGCAAACGTTGCCCATGCACCTGTAGCAGCTGGCAGAAAAGGATCGCGCCAACCGGAAGGGCAACTGACCCATTCTCCAGCATCGAGAGAGAGCTTTCCAAGCGCAGCGAATTTTTCTTCCCTCTTGCCTTTAGGCAAGCTGCGAAAATGAACGGGTGCAGGCTCGTCGGCATTTTTACCGAGCTTGCGCGCAGCGAGAGCAATACAGACCGGCTGCTGCACACCTTGAAAGATGCGCGTCGCCACCTCCGGCTGGTGTCCTTCCGGAGAGCAGTCGATCACCCAAATCTCCGAACAGGTACGCCGCAAATCATCGCGCATCTTCTCAAAGCCCGGTCCATTGAGAAAACCGGCGACGGTGATGAAGCAGACAATCCCCTCTTCATCCTTGTCCGGAAATCCGGTCGCGGCATAATTCCCGGAGCCGAACACCTTCCAGGTCGCCCAGCGCCAGAAGTAAATATACAGATTCTTGAGATGCTTGCCGTGCGCGCCGACGCCCCATTCCGGCGGCGGCCGCCAGCGATCAAGCGGCGCGACGAGCTTTCCGCCTGAGCCAGCCTCGATCCAGCCGCCGCGACCCTCAGCCTTTTCCTTGTAAGGCGGGTTGCCGATCACGACTGTGATGGGCTTCCCTTTCTTGACGGTGTTGGCGTCGCGTCGCGATTTGGCGATCGGCTCATAGATTTGACCGAGCATTTCTTCTTCGATGAACGGATTGCTCAACGTATCGGTGATGAAAAGCTTGAGGTCGGGAATCGGCGGCATCGGATTTTGCGGCGTTTTCAACAGCGCCTGCATCTCGGCAATGATGCGAAGCTGCGCCACCGCGAAGGGCCCGAACTGAAGCTCGAAACCGATCAGCCGTTTCGCCGCCGCCTCGATGGCACCGCGCACGGCGCCGGCGCCCTGGTCGAGAGTGACCGTCGTGGCGATCTGCCGCAGCACGCCAAGCAGAAACGTCCCCGTCCCGACCGCCGGGTCGGCGACCACCACATCGGCGGCGGCGAAACCCAACGGCCGCTCGAACAGCGGGCCGCGCAACGCCTCGTCAACCAGATTGACCATGGCGGAAACGACTTCCGGCGGCGTGTAGTAGGAGCCGGTGCGCTTGCGCAACGTGTTGTCGTAGACTTCCAGAAAGTCTTCGTAGAATTAGAGCCACGCCTCCGGCTTGTCCTTGCTGATCGTGTGCCAGTTCACTTCTTCCAGCACGCGGGTCATCGTGCCGAGCGACGTCTTCAACGCGTGCTGATTGGTGGCGTCGTCGGTAAGGAGCCGGAGGGCCGTACCGATGAGCGAGTTCGTTTTGCGCAATTCCTGCGCGGCGGCGTCCGTGCCTTTGGCCAATGAGATGTCGCGCGCGCGTGCGACCAGCAAGCCGAAGGTCACCGCCTGCGCATAACCATCCGCGAATTGCGGATCGTCGGCTTGCGGGAACAGCAGCTTGCGCCAGTCTTTGGCCAGAGCCGTGAGGCCCGTATTGCCAAGCGCCATCTGCTCGATGACTTCGTCGCGCAACAGGCGGCAAAGACGGGCGCTGACCTCGGCGAGCTTTTTGGCGGTCTTTGGCGGAATTGGATTCCATTGCAGGAAATCGCCGATCAACGACAACAAACTAGCCGGCGCCGCCAACTTTGCCCCGGACGATTCCACATCGCCTTCGAGATGGACGATGGTCCCTTCCAGCTTCCCATCGCGCCAAAGGCTGAATGCGTTGCCGTCGGTGTAGAGCAGATTGGGAAGCGACTTGAGCTTGTCCCATTGCTCCTTGTCGTGCGGATCGCTGAACTTGCGCGGGTCGGCGCCCTTGCCCGGCGCTTTGACTTCAATGAAGCCGACGAGGGCATTGCCCAGCACGACGGCGTAATCCGGCCGCGTTTTCAGATGCGACAGTGTCGTCTCGCCGACCATGTCCAGTGAGGCCGCCGACAAACCGGCTAGAGCCGCGAGGTCCTTGAACAGGGTTTCGAGCGGCCCTCGGAGTTGATCCTCAGGCGCGCCGGTAATAGCAGTGCCGGCCAATTTGGGCTTGATGCTGGCGCCGAATTCGGAGACCGCGGTCGCAACCGTCTTACCTGCCAAAGTTTGCCCCTGCGGTTTCCTAAACGATCGATAGTTGAATCGGGCGGAGAGGGCAATCAACGCACCCGCTGTCGCGGCCTTGTCCCTAAAGGCCGGGCTTGCCTTGCTTCCGCCCCCATTTCCGCCCCACTTGCCGTTCACCTTCGCGCCTGATAACCGGCCGGAACCGCAGTCCAATTGTGGGAAATCCGGCCCGGATACGCTACATTACGCCTCGCGCGGGGCGCTAAACCCTCGCTTAACGTCCCGATACAACCGGATTTAAGGGCAAAACCGCCTTGCGCGACCTGTTTCCCGAGGATTGGAAGCCCAAAATCAAGCGCGCGATGCTGGCCATCGACGCCTGGGTCGATTTCAGCGTGTTCCGCTCGGGCGCCGGCCTGCGCGAGAGCTATGAGCGCTTTTCCACCTTCATGGACCGCTTCCACACCGCCGGCTGGCGGCGCGGCCTGGTCGAACTGACCTCGGAGGGCGCCACGCTGGGCGCCGCCGGCGGCGTGCTGCTGCTGGCTTTGGCGACGCCGGCCTTCCAGATGACCGCCGACGACGACTGGCTGAAGAAGTCCGAGCTGGCCGTCACATTTCTGGACCGCTACGGCAACGAGGTCGGCTCGCGCGGCATCCGGCACAACGATTCGATTCCCCTCGACCAGTTTCCGGACAACCTGATCAAGGCGGTGCTGGCGACCGAAGACCGGCGCTTCTACGAGCATTTCGGCATCGACATCGGCGGCACCCTGCGCGCCGTCGTCACCAATGCGAAGGCCGGCGGCGTCGTGCAGGGCGGCTCGTCTTTGTCGCAGCAACTGGCCAAGAACCTGTTTTTGTCGAACGAGCGCACGCTCGACCGCAAGATCAAGGAGGCGTTCCTGGCCATGTGGCTGGAGTCGCGCCTGACCAAGAACGAGATTCTGAAATTGTATCTCGACCGCGCCTATATGGGCGGCGGCGCCTTCGGCGTGGATGCCGCGGCTCAGTATTATTTCAACAAGTCGGCTCGTGACGTGAATTTGGCCGAAGGCGCGATGCTCGCCGGCCTGTTCAAGGCGCCGACCAAGTTCGCGCCGCACGTCAATCTGCCGGCCGCGCGCGCGCGGGCGAACGTGGTGCTGGATAATCTGGTCGAAGCCGGATTCATGACCGAAGGCCAGGTCTTCGGCGCCCGCCGCCACCCCGCGACTCCCGTCGATCGTCGCGATGACCGCGCGGCCAATTATTATCTCGATTGGGCGTTCGACCAGATGAAGAAATTGGTCGACACTCTTCCCAAATCGATGACCGAGCGCGTGTTCGTGGTTCGCACCGCGCTCGACACCAATCTGCAAAAAGTCGCCGACGCGGCCGTGGAAAATTCGCTGCGCCAATACGGACAGGAATATCACGCCAGCCAGGCCAATTCGGTGCTGATGGAAAACGACGGCGCTGTTCGCGCCATGGTCGGCGGCCGTGACTACGGCGCCAGCCAGTTCAACCGCGCCACCGATGCGATGCGCCAGCCTGGCTCGTCATTCAAGCCCTATGTCTATGCAACCGCGCTCGAGCACGGCTTCAAGCCGACATCCATCGTCGTCGATGCGCCGATCTGTCTCGGCAACTGGTGCCCGCATAATTATGGCAACGGCTATAGCGGCGCGATGACGTTGATCCAGGCATTGACCCATTCGATCAACACCATCGCCGTGCGGCTGTCGGTCGCAATCGGCGATGGCAATGCCAAACTCGGCCGTTCACGCATCGTCCAGACCGCGCGCGACATGGGCATCACCTCGCCGCTGCCCGATACGCCGTCGCTGCCGATCGGCGCCGATGCGGTCACCATGCTCGAACATGTCGGCGCCTACGCCACCTTCCCCAATCTCGGTATCGCGGTGAAGCCGCATGCCATTCTTGAAGTCCGCACCGGCGACGGCAACTTGATCTGGCGCTTCGACCGCGACGGCCCGAAGCCGCGCCGGGCCCTGCCGGCAGGCGTCGCCGCCGACATGATCAAAATGATGAACAGCGTCGTCGAAGCCGGCACCGCGCGCCGCGCCCGCCTCGACGGAATTACCTCGGCCGGCAAGACCGGCACAACGAATAATTATCGCGACGCCTGGTTCATGGGCTACACCGGCAACTTCGTCTGCGGCGTCTGGTTCGGCAATGACGATTACAGCCCGACCAACCGCATGACCGGCGGCGCGTTGCCGGCGATGACCTGGCACGCCATCATGGCCTATGCCCATCAGGGCATCGAAATCAAACAGTTAGCCGGCGTCCCGGTGCCGGCGGCGCGCCCGGAAGCCAAAGTTGCCAGCGGCAAGGCAATCGAACAGCCGCCGCCGCGGCCGACCATCCTGTCGAAACGCGGGGCCGAAATTCTGGTCCGCGTCGAACGCATGCTGGATGACGCCAACCGCGCGATGGCACCGCTGCCGCCGACGGTTTCGACCAATCGCCGGAACCAGGCACAGGCGCCAACCCCGGCCGCCTCTCCGGCCAAAGGCGACGCTCTCGCCGCCGCGCTTGAGAGCCAGGCTTTCAGCGGTCGAAACTGATTAGCAGCCATCTTCCGGGCGGCGTAGTCTCTCGGAAACGAATCAACACTCATTGCCAGCGGATCGAACGTGCGACTGCTTATCGGAACGCTGTTTGCCTTCGCAATCGCCGCGGTCGTTGGCCTCGGCGCAACTTATTTTGCGCTGACGCGCGGCGCCGCCTTTGGCGCGCTGACCATTGGCAGTTGGACCGCCCGGCCGAAGACCGGCACCGCCGATGCCGACCCCTATGCCCGCGCCACGATTGCCCGCACCGGACAGTTGCCGGTGGCGCTCGGCGATGGCGTCTCGTTTACCGCGCAAACCGACGATAGCGGCAAGCTGCTGGACGGGCGCTGCGACGTCGTCTTGTCAGGTGTCACCCCAGCGGCCCGCTTCTGGACACTGACACTCTATAATGCTGAAGGCGGTCTGGTCGCCAATTCGGTCGAACGCTTCGGCTTTTCCAGCCAGGAAATCGTGCGCCACGCCGACGGCAGCTTCGAGATCGTGGTCGCACCACGCGCCAATCCCGGCAATTGGCTTCCGACCGGCGGCATCGAACGCTATGCATTGGTGTTGCGGTTCTATGACACAGCGGTCGGCGTTTCGACCAAGGCCGGTCGCGAACTGCCGATGCCAGCTATCATCAGCAGGAGCTGCCCGTGATCCGGTGGCTCTTGTTGCTTTGCGGCGGTGCGTTGCTCGGCGGCGTGGTGCATCTCGCAACGATCATTATCTTGCCGCGTACCGCGACGCAGGATGCCTATGCGCGGCTGACGCCCATCGCACCGGTCAATACAGTCACGGCAATTCCGCTGCCGAAACCGGAAAATGCGACCATGCCGTTCATGGATCCGGCATTTGCCAGCGCCGTTTGCCGTTACGATTTGTCAAAAGGTCCGCTCAAGCTCACCGTTCCGGTCAGCCTCGCTTATACGTCGATCTCATTTTATACCTGCTACGACGTTGCCTACTATGCGATCAACGATCGCGCCGCGGGACGCCGCGTGATCGAACTGGATCTGATGACCGCCGAACAGCACAATCAGATGCCAGAAGACGAAGACATCACCGCGGCCGACCGACTGATTGTCGAATCCCCGACCCCGACCGGGATAATCGCGATCCGGGCGCTCGCCCCGGAACCCGGCCTGATGCCGCTGGCGCAAACTGCGATTGCCGGTGCGCGCTGTTTCGCGCCCCCGCCGCCCGGCGGCGGTCGATAATCAGCGTTGAAAGGCCAGGCTCGGCTCGCGCTGCCAGGTCGGCGCCGGCTTGCCACGGTAGCGGCTGATTTCCGCGTGCAGCGCATTGACAGCCCGTTCCGCTTCGATGGCCTGCGGCGACGGCGCGGCGATGACCAGGTGCCCAAGCGCGAAGCGGTAAGACGCAGCGCGATGCGTCACGCTCGCATCGACGCGCGCAATCACCCGGGCGTTTTCACGAATCCGATTGAGCACATTCGTCTTTTCGAGCGCGCCCAGCCCCGACACATAGGCCATGCTCTTGCGACGCTTTTCGTCGAGGTCCAGCACCTTGGTGGCCACTTCGTAAAATTGCGGCAGGCGCGTCATGTCGTTGCGAACGTCATCGATCAGGCGGGCATAGCGCGCCGACTGCGAACGAACGTCGTTCGCCATCAGATGATTGATATAGGCGCTGCGGTCTGTCGCTTCGGCTGGCGACGTCCGTGACAGGCCATATTCGCGCACGACCTGTCCCCATTTTTGCCGGCTATAGGGCGGCTCGATCAGGGGGAATGCAAGATCGCGCAAAGCGCGCTCTTCATCCGTCAGCGCGAAGTCGGAAGGAGAAATGGGTTTGCCCGCGGCGTTGTCGCGGCCGATCCAGTCGTGAACGTTGTCGTTGACCCGGTTCGGATTGACCTCGCCGAAATCGCTGTCGAGGCCGCAGCCGGCCAGAAGCGACATTGCCGCGAGCGCCATCAAAGACCGACGCAAGTTGCGCTGGAACGACGTCGGCTGTCGCGATGTCCGCATCGTGTCCCTTGCGCTGTAGGCTCGCTCAGCGCGCGATGCGCCGGCGGCGTTTGCGGCCCGAACTGTTGCCCGCGTCTGGCTCCGAACCGTTGGTCCCGTCCGGACCGCGATCGATCCGGACAACCGGAAGGATGATGACGGTTGCCGGCTCGGAACCGGAGTCGATATAGCGGCCGGTCCGGCTGTAGCTGCCCTCTTCGGGAAATTGGATGACTTCGCCCATTGCAGTCCCCTTTCCGTTCCGGCGCAAAAACCGCACTTGGTACTGCATGACCTCTTTGACGAATACCGGTTCCCTGCTTCTGGGGGTCATGCACGCGGACTTGCCGGATCGGCAAGGTCGATTAAAGGGGCGGCAAGTTTAACGCTCTGCTAACGCGCCGGCACTAATGTGGTGACCTAGATTGTTGTGCAGCGTTGGTGCCTCGATGAAGTCGACTGCGTACCCCACCCTCGATGGCCTGGTCGATCTGGCCTGCCGCGACGGCGTCGATGTCAGACCGACGCTTTTGCGCGTCCTGACCGACCTGTACGTGCAAAAACCAACGCACAGCACCGACGAAACCACCCGCTATGTCGAACTGGCGCTTGGCCTGATTGACTCGGTTGACGACGCGACCCGCACGGCCGTCGCGGCGAGCCTATCCGGCTACGCCGCGGCGCCAGCCGCCGTACTCGCCCGGCTCGGGCGCGCCGGTGCGCCACCGGCCGCCCCGCGCATGGAACCTGCCGGCGCGCCGGCGCCCACCGATACCGACGATCTGATCGAACTGTTCTTTGCGGCGACCAGCGAAGATCGCCGGGTCATTCTGTTCAATCTCGACGCAGGCGCAACGACCGCGGCGCGCTTGCCGCCGCCAGCCGCGGCCAACGTGGTCGATAAACTCGAGACTGCCGCGTTGCAGCGTAATGGCCGGGAGTTCAGCCGCACCCTGGCGCGCGCACTCGCAATTCCGCTCGATCTTGCCGAACGGGTGGCGCGCGATCCGTCCGGCGAACCGATCGTGATTGCTGCCAAGGCGCTCGGCATGAAAGCCGCCGTGCTGCAACGGATCCTGTTGTTCCTCAACCCGTCGGTCGGCCAATCGGTACAGCAGGTCTATGACCTTGCCGATCTGTTCGACGCGCTGCCGCGCGAAGCAGCCGCGCACATGCTGGCAATCTGGCGCACGGCCGGCGGCGTGCCGGCTCCGACACACGAACCGGTCTATCGCGACCGCCCGTCGAGACAGGCGCGCCCGCTGGCTCCGGTATGGGACGCACTCGCGCCCGAACAAACGCCGGCGCGGCTCAAGTCAGTGAGTTAGGCCACCACATTGTCGAGGAAAGGCCGGCCTGCCCTGTCCTCGACTTCGACAATCCACAGGTCGGGATCAAAGCCCATCTCGCGCTTCAACCGCGCTTCGATATCGGCCTCCGGTACCCGACCTTGCCGGCCGAGAATCACCGTGAACATGCGATCCAATGGCATCTCCGTATCGAAAGCGGATTGCGGCGCCGGTCCATACAAGACACCGGATCCATCCAGATTGTTGATCTTGATAAAAACGGCGCCGGCTTCTTCCGCGCCGCGCTTTCGCACAGCCGCGAAGGCGCCTTCGACGTGGCAGCGGCGCACATAGGCCGCGACCCAAATTCCGGATTTCAATCGCATCGCCATCGATACCACAGCGCCGCCCGGCGCCGCTATTACTCGAGCGGGCGGCCGGTCATGGCGGCAAGTTCGCGCACGAAACGATCGGATATCTGGCCGGTCACCGGCAGCCTGTGGTCGCGCTCGAATTTTTCGATCGCCGCGCGGGTTTCAGGGTCATAGGCGCCGCTCGCCTTGATCTGCCCATAGCCGAAATCCGACAGAGCGCGCTGGATGGCCAGAACCCGCTTGGACGGCGCAATCAGATCGGCAATCGGATCGTTGCGCACGGGAGCCGACACAGAGGCGGCGGCTGTCGTCGGCTTTGACCGGGCGGCAAGCAGCGCCCGCAACAGTTCATCACTGGCTTCCGGGTTGATCCGCAGCCCCGCGCCTTGCAGAAAATCGCGGGCGCCCGCGTCGGTCTTGGCTCCCCAGACGCCGTCGGCAACCCCGTCATAGAACCCGCGGCGCGTCAGTTCGCGCTGGATTTCGGCGATCAACTGCACGCGATTGCGGATCGGGGCGTCGGGAATAACATTGACCGGCTCGGCGGCACGCAGGCGCGCCGGCGCGGCGGGCTGCGCAGTCGTCAACAACGGCCGCGCGGCAAATATCGGCGCCGGGTGAGGACCGGTCTGCAAAAACAAGGCATTGCTGAAGATTGCCAACACCGCGGCGCTGGCCATCACCACCGCGACAAATTCGCGCGGATAACGGCTTATGAGGGAACCGAGCCCGCCAGCGCGTTCCTCACTATCGACCGTCGCTGTTCGGCTCGAACGCTTACGCACTTTTCTTCACCAGAACATTGGCGGCGGCGACGAATTCGCCGGCGCGTTCGGTCACAAGTTTGATCGGATCGACAACCTTGCCGCCCTCGCAATCGATCGGCAACCGCACCGTCACGCGCGTCCCCTCGCCGAGGCGGCTGCGGATATCGATATCGCCGTCGTGCAACTTCACCAGTCCCTTGACGATCGACAGACCGAGACCCGAGCCGTCATGCCGGCGGTCATAGGATGCGCGCGCCTGGAAGAAGGCCTCGCCCAGACGCGGCAGGTCGGATTCGCCGATGCCGACGCCGGTATCCTCAACCGCGACCGCGAGCTTTGCTCCATCGCATTGCGCGCTGACGGTGATACGGCCGCCGCGCGGCGTGAACTTGATGGCGTTTGAAATGAGATTGATCAGGATCTGGTTGAATGCGCGGCGGTCGCCGACGATCTCCGGCAAATCCGGCTCGATCCGCGTCCTGATTTCGACACCGGCGTCACGCGCCTTCAGCGCGAGAAGGTCGCAACAACTGACCGCGGCCTGAGCCGGCGCGAACGGCTCGGGCGTGATTTCGAAATTGCCGGTTTCCATCTTCGACATATCGAGAATGCCGTTGACCACCGACAGCAGGTGATGACCGGAGTCATTGATGAGCTTGGCATATTCAAGCCGGCGCGCCGGCTGCAGGACCAATTCCTCGTTGGTCAGCATTTCCGAGAAGCCGATGATCGCGTTGAGCGGCGTACGCAATTCGTGGCTCATTGTCGCGAGGAATCGGCTTTTCGAAGCGTTGGCCCGCTCCTGTTCGGCGCGCGCGATTTCGATCGCCTGCTCGTTCACCTTGCGCTCGCTGATGTCGCGCAAGACGGCGACGACCTCATGGTCGCCCGGCTTCGACTTGTCGGCGGCCTGATCCAGCGGCCGGCAACGCATCTCGACCCAGATAAAGCGGGCGGCGTGATTCTCGTTATTGTCGTCGCGGCGAATGCGAAACTCGACCGAGCGCGCTTCGCCCTGCGCCGCCGCGTCGGCCAGCGCGGTCAAATAGGCCGGTCGGTCGGCGACATGAACGCGGTCGAACAAGCCGTGGCCGGACAATTCGCCGGGCGCCACGCCAAAGAGCGATTCGGCGGCCGGCGACACGAACAGCACCGCGCCATTGCGTCCGTGGCGGCTAATGACGTCGGTCATGTTGCGCGCCAGCAGCCGGTAGCGATCTTCTTCGGCATAGAGCAGCCAGAAACTCGTGCGCGCGAGGGACTCGGCGCCCAGTGCGAGGCCAGTGGCATAAAGCGCCGCCGATACGATGCCGAGCGCGGCCAGCGCGCCATGGCCGTTGGCAAGGCTCGCCGGCGGCGGCAGGACGTCGCCGGCGCTGAGCACCAGCAGAAGTCCGGCGGCGGCCAGTACGAAAATCGAGGTCAAGGCGACGACACGGCGCGACGCCGACAGAGCCGCCTCCAGCGGCACCACCACCAGCCAGATCGCCGCGAACGAGCCGATACCGCCATTGCAGAGAGCAACCGCGGTCACCATTCCGGTCAGCGACAGCGACGACAAGATATGCGCGCTTTCATACCGGCCGGTGCGCGACAGGAAATAAGCGATCAAGATCGGCGCCACCAGCCAGCCGAACACGGCGACTTCGAGAACAGTTGGGACGCCACGGAAAGCAATATAGACCGGAAAGCTGGCGAGAGCGGCGAAACTGCCGACCAGTCGCGGCGCGATGAACGCGCGATGCCGCGCGGCTGTCAGCGCATCCTGCTTCGCGGCAGGATGAACTAACGCATCGACATAGTTCCACACTGGTGTGAGGAAACTCACGGTCCCTGTCTCACGCTTTTTACAGACGCGCCCCATTATTCGTTCCTTGACACTACGGCAGTCCCGATTAAGCGAAAGCTAAGGAGGGCCGCCGGCCGCCGTCGCGCGGCCTTGTTGGCACTCATTCGGGCGGAATTGCGCCGCCATTTGCCAGTCATGGTGAAGTTTGTGTTGCCGTCCGGCGCGGAATCGGCGCGCGCATTTTATTCATTACCAACGCGGTAACCATGCGGGAGCGGCCGCGAGGCCAAAGATCAGGCCCGATGTTTCAGATCGATACAATTTTACGCAAATTTGAATTTCTCGCATTTGACGAAAATTCGCGGCGAACTTGCGTCAATACTGGCGAAAATCTACGAGGCATTGCCAACGACAGCTTCAAGCCTGTCTGCTAGTTTTTTCCGTAAGGCGGCGCAAAAGCCGTCGGGGATAATGGGTAGGGTCATGTTCTTTTTGTTGCGAATGGGGTTCTGGCTGACCGTCGTATGCGT
>CANKBJ010000097.1 GCA_947479905.1 Bradyrhizobiaceae bacterium | reverse complement strand
TTCACCGCGTCGCGCCACTTGGCGGCGGCGGCGGCCCAGTTGGCAAAGCCGTTCGGCAGCAGCGCTTCCAGTTTGGCGCGAATGGCCTGCGCGAAGACTGGAGCTGCGCCGTCGGTCGAAATGCCGATCACCAAAGGTGAGCGGTTAACGATGGCGCCGAAGGAAAAATCGCAATAGGCCGGTTTGTCGATGACGTTGACCGGGATGCCAGCCGCGCGCGCGGCGGCGGCGAAAGTCGCGGAATTCCCATCGTCTTCAAAGGCGCCGATGGCGATGGCCGCACCCTTCAGGTCGTTCGCGTTCCACGCACGCTCGGTAATCGCAATGACGCCGCCTGGTGCATCGGCCGCCATGGCGCGCATCTCGTCGGAGACTTCAGGTGCGTAAACCTCGACGCGCGCACCGGCCGCCGACAAAAGCTCGGCCTTCCATGCCGCAGCATGGCTGCCGCCGGCCAGCACGACGCGTTTGCCCTCGAGCGCGAAGAACACCGGCAACCGCGCCAGCCTCGCCATGCGATCCGGCCGCGCCTCAAGCGGTTTGCGCGATGCGTCCATCAGCCACGATCCTTTTGAGTTCCGGCAAACACGAGCCGCAATTGGTGCCGGCGCGTAGTGCTTTGCCAATCTCTTCAACATTGCCGGCGGTGCCGTCTGTCAGCGCGGTTCTAATGACGTTCAGCCCGACGCCGAAACAGGCGCAGATCACCGGACCGGGATCGGCGAGCCCGTCGGTCGACTTACCGGACAGCACGGCGCGGCGTTGCGCGTCGCCCATGCTTTCCGATTCGAACAGCAGCTTGACCGCGTCCCATTGCGGCGCGGCCTCGGCCGGCCCGATGAACAGGCAGCCGGCGAGCCGGCCTTCGACAAAAGCCGCCATCCGGTAACTGCCGCGCGGCTCGTCGACATATTCGGCGATCTCGGCATCGCCGCCGAATAGCGCGGCGGCGCGCGCGCGCCACAGCGATGGCGCGTCGCTGGTGGCGAGCAAAATGCCCTCGCCGCCGTTGACGGCGGCGCGCGCCCACCAGGTATCCGTTGGCAACACGATCCGGTCGCGCGACAGCGCGAAGCCGCGATATTGATAGTCAACCGGCGCGATCGAGGCCGGCGTCGCCTTGGCTTCCGGCTGGCCGGAGAACGGATCGGTCGCAGGCGTCACCATTTCGCCGATGCGGCCCGACGACGCGGTCTCGCCGCTCCAGTGGATCGGCGCGAACAACGAACCGCGCAACTGGCTTTCGCTGACCGCGACCTTGAGCACACAGGCGCCATAGGGCGTCGTGACGCTGGCAAATCCGCCGTGTCGCAAGCCCGCGCTTTGCGCATCGTCGGGATGCACCTCGACAAATGGCTCCGGCAGATGCGCGCCGAGGCGCGGGCTGAGGCCCGTGCGCGTCATGGTGTGCCACTGGTCGCGGATGCGGCCGGTGTTCAGCCGCAGCGGGAATTCGTCCGATAGCGCGGCGTGCGGCTTCGGCATGGCCGGCGCGATCATGCGCGCTTTGCCATCCGGCGCAAAAATTTTTCCATTGGCGAAGAACCGCGTGTCGGCTTTCGGCGCGCCGATGCGCGCCGGCCATTGCACCGGGTCGAGCGCGTTGAATTCGTCGCCGCTCAGCGACGCAAGCGCGCCGATGTCGAAATCGCGCGCGCCATCATTCTCGAAAGCGGACAGTTCGGCATGCTCACGGAAAATGTCGGCTGGCGAAGTGAACCCGAACGCCTCGGCAAAACCCATGCGCCTTGCCACTTGCGTGACGATCCACCAGTCCGGCTTCGCCTCGCCCGGCATGGCGAGGAACGGCCGCTGCCGCGAAATGCGCCGTTCCGAATTGGTGACCGTGCCGTCCTTTTCGCCCCAGGCCGCCGCCGGCAACAGGACATGCGCCTTGGCGGTGATCGTGTCGTTGCTGGCGACATTGTCTGAAATCACCAGCAGGTCGAGTCTGCCGAGCGCCTCACGCACAAAACCCGCGCGCGGCAGCGACACCGCCGGATTGGTCGCCATCACCCACAGCGCCTTGATCTCGCCGCGCGCGATGGCGTCAAACATCTGCACCGCCTTGAGGCCTTCGCGCTGCGCCATGCGCGAGGCATTCCAGAACCGCCCGACCTTATCGATATCGTCGGGCGTGAAATTCATATGCGCCGCGAGTTGATTGGCGAGGCCGCCGACTTCGCGCCCACCCATCGCGTTCGGCTGGCCGGTCAGCGAGAATGGTCCCATTCCGGACTTGCCAATGCGTCCGGTGGCGAGATGACAGTTGATGATCGTCGTCACCTTGTCGGTGCCCTGCGCCGACTGGTTCACCCCTTGCGAGAAACAGGTGACGGTCTTTTCCGTCCCCTTGAACAGCGCGAAGAAACTCGCGACATCGGCTGGCGCAAGACCGGTCGCGGCGGCGGTCGCCATCACATCCGGCGCGATTTCGCGCGCGCGCGCCAGCGCCTCCGGCAGGCCTGTTGTATGCGCATCTATATAGCCGTAGTCCATCCCCAACGTATCGGCGAGATGCACCAGCAGGCCGCAGAACAAGGCCGTATCCATGCCGGGCGCGACCGGCAAAAACAGGTCGGCTTCCTCGGCCGTGGCGGTGCGGCGCGGATCGATGACGATCAACTTCGCGCCGCGTTCGCGCTTGTTGGCGATCATGCGCTGATAGAGAACCGGGTGGCACCAGGCGGCATTGGAACCGACAAGGATAATCAGATCGGCACTGTCGAGGTCTGCATAAGTGCCCGGTACGGTGTCGGCGCCGAAGGCGCGGCGGTGGCCGGCGACCGACGACGCCATGCACAGCCGCGAATTGGTATCGACATTGGCGGTGCCGATAAAGCCCTTCATCAGCTTGTTGGCGACATAATAGTCCTCGGTGAGCAGTTGCCCCGACAGATAGAACGCGACCGAGTCCGGTCCGTGCTGCGCGATGGTTTTGGCAAAGCCATCCGCGATCGCATCGAGCGCCTTGTCCCAACCGCTGCGCACCATAACGCCGTTGTCGCGCAGCATCGGATGCAGCAGTCTTGTGCCAAGACCCAGCGTTTCGCCGAGCGCGGACCCCTTAGAGCACAGCCGGCCGAAATTCGCCGGATGATCGGGATCGCCGGCGATCACCGCGCCGCCGCGCCCGTCCGGCTTGGCCAGTACGCCGCAGCCGACGCCGCAATACGGACACGTCGTGCGCACCGCCGGCGGGTGCTGCGCGGGAGCGTTCATCTCGTTTCCTTAATTCCTCCCCCGAAGGGGGAGGGTGGCGAGTGAAACGAGCCGGGTGGGGGCAACCGCAAGGCGGGAACACGACCCCACCCGCCTCTGCGCTGCGCGAAGAGCCACCCTCCCCTTTCAGGGGAGGGATGAAGTGCGTGCTGCGCGGGAGCGTTCATCAGTACACGTCCTGCTGATAGCGGCCTTTTTTCTTCAGTTCGGTGACGAAGGCACTCGCTTCTTCCGGCGTGCGCGCGCCGTGCTGCGCGACGATATCGACCAGCACCAGTTCGACATCCTTGGCCATGCGCTTGGCATCGCCGCAGACATAGATGTGCGCGCCATCGGCAAGCCATGACCAAAGGTCGCGGCCGGTCTCGCGCATGCGATCTTGAACGTATATTTTCTGATCGCTGTCACGCGACCAGGCGAGCGAGAGCCGCGTCAGCAACCCGGACGTCTTCATTACCTTGAGTTCGTCTTCGTAAAAGAAATCGCAGTTCGAGCGCTGGTGGCCGAAGAACAACCAGTTCCGCCCCGGCGCCTGCGTCGCCTGGCGCTCGTGCAGAAAGGCGCGAAACGGCGCGACGCCGGTGCCGGGACCGATCATGATGATCGGGACGTTCGAATCGGTGGGCAGGCCGAAAGCGTGCGCCTTCTGCACATAGGCGCGCAATGTCGCGCCAGGCTGAATGCGGTCGGCGAGCAGGGTCGAGCAGACGCCGAGACGCTCGCGCTCGCCGATCTTGTAGCGCACGGTATCGACAGTGAGCGTGACGCGGTTGGGGTCCGGCTTCGGCGACGACGAGATCGAGTACAGCCGCGGCTGCAGCGGATCGAGCGCCTCGATGAAGGCTTCCGGATCGGGATGGATGCCGGGGAATTTCTCGATCGCGGCCAGCACGTCGAGCGTCACGGCGTCGCCGTCGGGGTCTTCGCCGGTCGATAGCGCGCGCGCCTTCTGCCGCCGCTCGCCGCCGGTGATGTAGGAGAACAACTGGAATAGCATATCGGGCGCGGGCGACAGCGACACGCCGTCGATTAGCACCTCGCGGAACGTGCGCTCGCCAATGGGAAAATCCGGCGGCGCCTTGAGCGCCTTGATCACCGCATCGGCCAGCGCCGGATCGTTCGCCGGAAACAGGCCGAAGGCATCGCCCACTTCATAGGAAATGCCGGAGCCGGTGAGATCGAACTCGACATGCCAGCTCTGCTTTTCCGAACCGGACTTGTTGAGCAACGTGCGCGACAAAATCTTTACCGTCGATGGATTATCCCGCGACGAACCGGGCGCACCGGCGGGCGCAACCACCGTGGGCGCTGTAACGGGCACCGGAGCCTTCGGCGCGCTCTTCAATTCCTCGGCCAGCGCCTTGACCATGCGCCCGGTTTCCTTGCCGCCCGGCACGCACAGGTTCAGCCGCTCCTCCGCGCCGGAGACGATGGCGCCGGAGTAATTCTTGCAATCATAGCCGCACTGGCCGCAATCCTGCTGCGCCATCGCCGCCATCATCTTCCAGCGCAGCGGCTTGCCGTCCGCGAGCTTCATGCGCTCGGCGATCGGCAATGTCTGGTCGTGCCACGGCGCGCCGCCGTCATCGTCGTCGGCGTTCATGGCCGGTGCGCCGCCGAGCAAAGCCGCCGCCTGATCGCCGGTGAGCGGGGTGACGCCGGAGTTGTCGAGCGAAATCAGCCCGGCGAAAAATCCGTTGAGCCAGGTGCGTTGTTCCTCGGAGAACGGCGCGCTCTCCGGCACCAGCGACGGAATCGGCGACGGCACGTTCTTGGTCATTCGCCCGCCTCCAAGTCGAATATTGCCTTGAGCGCCTCAACGTCGTGGCGGCGCGAAAAAGTCAGAAAGGTTTCATCGGACGCCGCGCGATTGGCCAGATAGCCTTTCAACATGCGCCCGATGGTGCGTGGCACGTCGCCCACCTTGATGTCGCGGTACAGATCGCGGGCGATGCCGGCCTCGGTGCCGAAGCCGCCGCCGACGAGAATATGAAAGCCCTCGACCGGCTCGGCATCCTCGCCGACATCGACCTTGCAGGCGATCAGGCCAATGTCGCCGATGTAATGCTGCGCGCAGGAATGATGACAGCCGGTGAGATGGATATTCACCGGCCCGTCGAGCGCGACGCGCGGTTCGCACCACGCGGCGATTTCTTCGGCGGTCTCCTTGGTATGCGCGGCGGCAAAGCGGCAGCCGGCGGCTCCCGTGCAGGCGATCAAGCCGGCGCGCAGCGCGGAGGCCTGCGTGGTGAGCCCAAGCGCTTCGATGGCCGCAACGGCGAGCGTTACCTCGTCGTCGGCGACACCGGAAATCAGCAGGTTCTGCCACACCGTCAGGCGAATATCGCCGTCGCCGAGATCCTGCGAAATCTTCGCCAGGCCGCGCATCTGTTCCGTGGTGATGCGCGCGGTCGGAAACACCACGCCGATCCAGTTCAGGCCCTTCTGCTTCTGCGGATGCACGCCGATATGCGCCGAGCGGTCGTAAACCGGGCGCGGCGCGACCGCGTCGGCCGGCACCGACACGAGCTTGCGGCTGAGTTTTTCCTCGACATGGGCGAGAAATTTCTCGAAGCCGAAGGCGTCGAGCACATATTTCAGCCGCGACTTGTTGCGGTCGGTGCGGTCGCCATGTTCGATGTAGACGCGCACGATGGCGTCGGCGACCTGCGTTGCTTCCTCAGGCTTGACGATGACGCCAGTGTCGCGGGCGAAATCCTTGTGGCCGGTTATGCCGCCGAGTGCCAGACGAAACCAGATGCCCGGCTCAGCGCCAAATCCTTCCTTCACCTCGACCGCCTGGAAGCCGATGTCGTTGGTGTCTTCCAGCACCGGAATACGGCCGGCGCCGTCGAAGCCAACATTGAACTTGCGCGGCAGGCCGTACAGCGCGCGCTCATTGAGAATGTGGTGGTGCCACTCGCGAGCATAGGGGCGCGTGTCGAGCAGCTCCTGCGGATCGATGCCGGCGGTGGGCGTGCCGGTGACGTTGCGGATATTGTCGGCGCCGGAGCCGCGCGAGGCGAGGCCGAGATCCATAATGCCTTCGACCACCGCCACCGCGTTCTTCGGCTCGATTTCGCGGATCTGCAGATTGGCGCGCGTGGTGACGTGCGAATACGGCCCGGCATATTTGTCGGCGAGATCGGCGAGGCCTGCGAGTTGCCAATGCGTCAGGATGCCGTTGGCAATGCGCAGCCGGCACATATACGACGTCTGCGCCGGCGCGACATAGAACAGGCCGTAATAGCGCCACCGGAAATTGTCGGCCGGTTTCGGCGGCTCGTTGTCGTGCGCCTGCTGTTTGAGCCTGCTGTAGGCATCGAACGGATGCTGCTCGCGCTTGATCTTTTCCTGGTCGGACAATTTGCCGCCGGCGGCGATGGTGCGATCCTGCGCCTTGAGGTGAATGGCGTCCGGCCCCGTTGGCTCACCGCCAACCTGACTCAAGCCTTGCCCGCCGGACGGCAATTGGCCGCGCGCGGCGCGCGCAGCGCTCAAGCCCGAGGCGAAGCCTTCGAGATAGCGTTTCTGGTCCGGGGTGAAGTCGCTGGACATTACGCCGCCAGTTCCTTCGGCGCTGCGCGTTCAGCCAAGGCGCGGCCGAACATCAGGTCGTCGCGGATCGCGGCGATCGAAGCGCCGGAACGGATTAATTCGAGATACCAGAGGCCGTCGGCGGTATCGCCGAACAGCACCGCACCGACGAGTCTGCCATTGGCAATGACCAGTTTCTTGTAAGCGCCAAGACCTGCGTCGCTCAGCACGATCTGCTCGGTGCCGGCCGCGCCGATGAAATCGCCGGCCGAAAACACGCTGACGCCGGAAACCTTGAGATTGGTTGCGAGCACGCTGCCGTCATAGCGCGCCGCCTCGCCGCACAGATGCGACGCCAGCACGCGCGCCTGCTCATAGGCCGGCTCGACCAGCCCGTAACAGATGCCGCGATGCTCGGCGCATTCGCCAATGGCGTAGATGCCGGCTCTGCCGGTCTGCATACGATCGCCAACAACGATACCGCGCCCGACTTCAAGGCCGGCGCCTTGCGCCAACTCGGCATTGGCGCGGATGCCGGCGGCGACGATGACGAGATCGGCGGCAATCTCGCGGCCGTCCGTGAGCAAAACAGATTGCGCGCGCTGCGCGCCCTTGATCGCCCCGGTTTCGGCATTGAGATGAACGGTAATGCCCTACGCCTCAACCGTGGCTTTCAAAAGCGCCGAGCCGCGCGCGTCGAGCTGGCGCTCCATCAATCGGTCCATCAGGTGAATGACCGACACCTGCAAGCCCGCTTTCGCCAGGCCATAGGCCGCTTCCAGGCCAAGTAGACCGCCGCCGATCACGACACCCTTGCGATTGCGCAGGGCGGCCTTTTCGATCGAGTCGACATCGCCAAGATCGCGAAATGTCAGCACGCCCGGCAAGTCCATGCCCGGCACGTTGAGGCGAATTGGCTTCGAGCCGGTGGCCAGAACGAGCTTGACGAAAGGCAGTTTCGCGCCATTGGCCAAAGTGACGCGACGGGCGCCGGCGTCGATCGCGGTCACGCGCTGGCCGTAGATCAGCGACACGCCGTGCGCGCGGTACCAGGCTTGCGATTTCAGTTCAACGTCGCCGCGCGAGACTTCCTTGGCCAGCACCGACGACAGCAGCACGCGGTTATACGCCAGCCGCGGCTCCTCGCCGATCACGGCAATGGCGTAACGGCCGAGCGAGCGCTGGCTGAGTTCCTCGACCAGGCGCATCGTGGCCATGCCATTGCCGATGATGACGAGCGGTTCGCTCATGGTGATGAGCCTTGCCTTTCTTTATGCCGCTTCGACGAACCGATGCCGCTCGTACAGGAACTCGAGCACGCGCTGGCGGCACTTCAGGAACGTGGCGTCGGTGACAAGTTCAAGCCGCTTGCGCGGGCGCGCGATCGGCACCGTCAGGATTTCGCCGATCTGCGCCGCCGGTCCGTTGGTCATCATGATGATGCGGTCGGACAGCAGCACCGCCTCGTCGACATCGTGGGTGATCATCATCACCGTGTTGCCGAGCTTCTGGTGCAAGCCCATCACCGTGTCCTGGAGATGCGCGCGGGTCAGCGCATCGAGCGCGCCGAACGGCTCGTCGAGCAGCAGCACCTTCGGCTCCATCGCCAGCGCACGCGCAAGGCCGACGCGCTGCTTCATGCCGCCGGAGATTTCCGATGGGCGCTTGTCCTTGGCATGGGTCATTTGCACAAGATTGAGATTGTGCAAGGTCCATTCGTCGCGCTCGGAGCGCGACTTTTTCGACCCGAACACCTTGTCCACCGCCAGGCGCACATTGTCGTAAACCGTCAGCCAGGGCAGCAAGCTGTGATTCTGGAACACGACGGCGCGATCCGGCCCCGGCTCATCGACATGCTTGCCTTCGAGGATGACGCCGCCGATCGTCGCCTGGGTCAGGCCGGCGACGATGTTGAGCAGTGTCGACTTGCCGCAGCCGGAATGGCCGATGATCGAGACGTATTCGCCCTTCTCGATGTCGAGCGTGATGTCCTTCAGCACGCAGGTTTCGGTGCTGCCGCGGGTGAAGACCTTGTCGACGTGATCGATCTTGCAATAGGAGGTCATGTTCATGGTCCTCAATTGGCCGCGGTGCCGCGGGTGACGATGGAGGCGAGGCCGGCGACCATGCGGTCGAGCAGGAAGCCGACGATGCCGATGTAGGCGAGCGCGATGAAAATGTCGGGCAGCCGCGACGAATTCCAGGCGTCCCAGATGAAGAAGCCGATGCCGACGCCGCCGGTGAGCATTTCCGCGGCGACGATGGCGAGCCATGACAGGCCGATGCCGATGCGAAGCCCGGTAAAGATGTAGGGCGCCGCCGACGGAATCATGATCTTCCAGAAGAACTCTAAATGGTTGAGCTGCAGCACCGCGGCGACGTTGCGGTAATCCTGCGGGATGTTGCGGATGCCGACCGCGGTGTTGATGATGATCGGCCACACCGAGGTGATGAAGATGACGAAGATTGCCGACGGCTGACTGTCGCGGAACGCGGCGAGCGAGATCGGCAACCAGGCCAAAGGCGAGATCGTGCGCAGCACCTGAAAGATCGGATCGAGGCCGCGCATCGCCCACACCGACTGGCCGATCAATGTGCCGAGCGCGATGCCGAACAAAGCGGCGAAACCATAGCCGATGGCGACGCGCTGCAATGAAGTCAGAACGCGCCAGCCGAGGCCGATGTCCTGCGGCCCTGCGACAAAGAACGGATCGACGATCAGGTCGTAGGCTTCCGTCCAGATCTTGCTCGGCGGCGGCAGCGTGGCGCCCGGGCGCATGCACAGCAGCTGCCATGCCGTCAGCAGCAGGACGATCATCACCAGCGGCGGGATCACCGCCGAAGCCGCGCCGACGAGACCCGCGCGGATGCGCGTGTTCATCGCCGTTTGCCTGAGCGGCAACGGCACAATCTTGGCAGCGGCGGACGACGATGCGGGCGGCGTCGGGGCCGAGGGAATGCTGGCCGAGATGTCGGATTTGGCCACTGTCATGTTCATCGCTTGCATGCTCCGGTTTAAACGAGGAGTTTGGGCCGCCCGCGCGGGGCGGCCCAGGGATTCAATGTGGCGCGCTAGACTTCGACACGCTTGATCGACAGGCTCTTGAGATAAGCCTGCGGATTTTCCGGATCGAAGACCTTGCCGTCGAAGAAGGTTTCCTTGCCGCGCGATGACGACGCCGGAATATCGGCGGCGGCGACCGAGAGACCCTTGGCGGCGTCGCGCCACAGGTCTTCGCGGTTCACCTTGTTGACCATCGCCTTGACATCGGTTCCGCCTTCGAACTTGCCCCAGCGGATGTCTTCGGTGACGAACCAGGCGTCATGACTCTTGAACGGGTAGGACGCATGGTCCTGCCAGAACTTCATGAACTGCTTGGTGCCTTTTTCAATGCGGCCGTTGCCGTAATTGATGTCGCCCTTGGCGCGGCCGATGATGTCGGCGACCGGCACGTTGAACCATTGCCGCTTGCCGACGATTTCCGAAATTTCCTGCCGGTTGTCGGGCTTGTCGCACCACTGCTGCGCTTCCATCACCGCCATCAGGATTGCCTTGGCGGCGTTCGGATACTTGTCGACCCAGGCGGCGCGCATGCCGAGCGCCTTTTCCGGATGCTTGGCCCAGACTTCGCCGGTCGAACAGGCGGTGAAGCCGATGCCCTGGTTGACGAGCTGTTCGTTCCACGGCTCGCCGACGCAGAAGGCGTCCATGTTGCCGACTTTCATGTTGGCCACCATTTGTGGCGGCGGCACCACGATGGTCGAAACATCCTTGTCCGGATCGATGCCGGCGGCGGCGAGCCAGTAGCGGATCCACAGGTCGTGGGTGCCGCCGGGGAACGTCATGGCGACTTTGACTTCCTTGCCGGCGGCCTTCTTGGCGGCGAAGGCGGCCTTCAGCGCGGAGGCATCGGCGGTGACCTTGAGATCCTTGAATTCATTCGAGACCGAGATCGCCTGCGCGTCGAGATTGAGGCGCGCCAGCAGATACATCGGCGTCGGCACGTTGTTCTGGGTCACCTTGCCGGTCGAGATCAGATACGGCATCGGCGTCAGGATGTGTGCGCCATCGATACCGTTGCTCTCGGAGCCCAGCACCAGATTGTCGCGCGTCGCGCCCCAGGACGCCTGCTTGGCGACTTCGACGTCGGGCATGCCGTGCTTGGCGAATAGGCCCTTCTCCTTGGCGATCACCAGCGCCGATGCATCCATCAGCGCGATGTAACCGAGGATCGCCTTGGTCACTTCCGGGCCGGCAGCTTGCGCAACGTGAACGCCGAACGGAAATTGCGTGCCGATCGCGCTCATCAGCGCGGCGGTGCCGGCGCCGGCCTTGAGCAGCGACCGGCGGCTGATTCCCTGATGTCCTGATTTCTTCGTTGTCATCGGAGGCTATTTCCTTTTTCGAGTGACCCGGTCTGGTCGTCGTTCGTCCTGAGCGCATAAAAAAAGCCGCAGTCCCGAGGCGCATGAAATGCGCTCCTCCCCAGGACAGCGGCGTTGCTGGTGGCCCGTCATTGGACCCGATGCGCCCGCTCGAGAGCGGCGCGTCTGGTCTATCCCTATACAAGCGGCGTGCCAGTTCGACGGGAACCAGCAAACATAAATGAAATCAATCAGTTAATTAAAGCTGGGCGGCGCTTCGTTAACGTCTATTAACGCCGGCTTGCTTATCGTCGCCGCAGCATGCGCATTTATTGTGCACTGCAATAAGTCAGCGCACCACCGACAGACGGGCCCGGCCGGCGCGTTTTGTGCGCCATGCGGCAAGATGGCCGGCGATATCGGTGGGGACGAAAGCCGGTCCGATGAACGCGCCGATGCCATCGCCCGGCTCTCCCGGCCCGGCCGGCGGCGAGCCGCCGACAGCCGCATCGTAAAGGTCCGGCCGGAATACCGCTTGCGCGAGCTTCAACGATTCCTCCGACAGCGGCGCCTGCCCCCAGCGCACGATCTGCGCGTAAATCCACGCCGCCTGGATGCGGTCGGGGCGCGCCGCGCCGTTACGGCCAATCATCAAATAGCGGCTTGTCGCGCGAACCTGTCCATCCGGCGCGACTTTCATGTTGCCGGTGAGAGCGCGGCCGACCAGTTCAGGCGTCACACCCAGCCGGCTGGCGATCGCCGCTGACACGGTGGCAAGATTTTCGGAAGCCTCGGTAAAATTCGCCGCCGCCGCCAGCGCGCGGATGAGCGCGGCCAGCGTATCGGGATGATCGGCCGCCCAACGTTCGCGCACCGCGAAAACCTTTTCCGTCACCCGCGACTGAATTTCGCAACCGAAGTGCAAAATACGGCCGATGCCGGCATCGACCGCGACCGAATTCCACGGCGCGCCGACGCAAAAGCCATCGACATGACCGTTGGTGAGACTCTCCACCATATAGGGCGGCGGCAAGACGACGA
Source organism: Bradyrhizobiaceae bacterium (assembly GCA_947479905.1). Taxonomy (GTDB): domain Bacteria; phylum Pseudomonadota; class Alphaproteobacteria; order Rhizobiales; family Xanthobacteraceae; genus Pseudolabrys. Next base: position 826 of record CANKBJ010000097.1, on the reverse strand, counting down.
GGCGCACATCTTCGTCGGGATCGATGCCGCCGGCCGCCATCCAGTAACGCAACTGGTAATTGTGATGCGAGAACGGGAACGTCATGCCGAAAGTCAGTGGTTCGGCATTTCGCGATTTGCGCTCGGCGACGACACGCGCCAGCGCCTGCGCCGATACCGCCGGGTCGGCGATATCGCCTTCGGCCAGACCGGAAAGCGCCGCATGAAGCCGCGGCGACACGGTGATGGCATTGCCATTCAGCCCGAGATTAAAAGGCGCAACGATCGGCACCCGCACATGGCCGATACCGAGACTGGAGGCGACCGCGACCGGCGCCAGCAGATGCGCGGCGTCGAACAACCCGATGTTGAGCTTGTCGCGCACATTCGACCATGACACTTCGCGCATCAGCTCGACGTCGAGATTTTCGGCGGCGGTGAAGCCGAGATCGACGGCGACAATCAGCGCGGCGGCGTCGACCAGGGGAATGTAGCCGATACGAAGTCTTGCTGCGCTCATTTGAACAACTCCGCCGCGGTCAGCACCGATTGCGCGATGTCGACGATTTTCTTGTTCTCGTTCATCGCGGTCTTGCGCATCAGCGCATAGGCCTCTTCTTCGCTGAACTTCTTGGCTTTCATCAGCACACCCTTGGCGCGATCGATGACCTTGCGTTCGTCGAGCGCGTCCTTGGCCTGATCGAGTTCGGTTTGCAGGCGATGAAAGGCGTTGAAGCGCGAGATGCAGAGATCGAGAATGCTGGTGATGCGTTCTTTCTTCAGCCCGCCGACGATATAGGCCGAGACGCCGGCATCGACCGCCGCCTGGATCGAGGCGGTGTCGCTC
>CANKBJ010000096.1 GCA_947479905.1 Bradyrhizobiaceae bacterium | reverse complement strand
GCGCGCGCTGTCGGGTTCGAAGTCGCGGTTGATCGGTCCGAACTGTCCGGGCGTCATGACCGCCGGTGAATGCAAGATCGGCATCATGCCGGGCAACATCTTCAAGCCGGGCAAGGTCGGCATCGTGTCACGCTCCGGCACGCTGACCTATGAAGCCGTGTTCCAGACGACGCGCGAAGGCCTCGGCCAGACCTCGGCCGTCGGCATCGGCGGCGATCCGGTCAAGGGCACCGAGTTCATCGACATGCTGGAGATGTTCCTCGCCGATCCGAAGACCGAGTCCATCGTCATGATCGGCGAAATCGGCGGCTCCGCCGAAGAGGACGCCTCGCAATTCCTGATCGACGAAGCCAAGCGCGGCCGCAAGAAGCCGATGGTCGGCTTCATCGCCGGCCGCACCGCGCCTCCGGGCCGCCGCATGGGTCATGCCGGCGCGATCATTTCCGGCGGCAAGGGCGATGCCGAATCCAAGATCGCCGCCATGGAGGCGGCCGGCATCAAGGTGTCGCCGTCGCCGGCGCGCATCGGCAAGACTTTGGTCGAGGTGCTCAAGGGCTGACCTCCCGACCCAAGACCGGATGGAACGCATGGGTACTTATGTTCAGTACGGTTGCGGTCTTTCCTGTCCCGACGGCTGGATCAATTTCGACGCCTCGCCGACCTTGCGCATGCAGCGTCTGCCGCTCATCGGAACGCTATTCCAGCGCGGCGAAGTCGTCTTTCCGCCCAGCGTGCGCTATGGCGACATCGTCAAAGGACTGCCGGTTGCTGGCGCCTCGGCCGACGGCGTTTATGCCAGCCATGTCCTTGAGCATTTGTCGCGGAGCGACTGCCAGCGGGCGCTTGCGAATACGTTTTGTCTGCTGAAGCCCGGCGGCATGTTTCGCCTCGTCGTCCCCGACCTCGAAGCCCGCGCTCGACTTTATCTGGCCCGACTAAAGTCCGGCGACTCGATGGCCAATGACTGGTTGATGCGGGCCGCTGGACTCGGGCAGGAAGAGCGCCCGCGCCACTTGGCTGGCTTGGCGCAGGTATTGCTCGGCAACAGCGCCCATCTCTGGATGTGGGACGAAAAATCGATGGCCGAGGCACTAAGCCGGGCCGGATTTGCCGCTATGCGCCGCTGCCGGTTCAACGATTCAACCGACCCTGCCTTCGCACAGGTCGAAGACCGCGAGCGTTTCCACGAAACCGGCGACGGCATTGAAGAATGCGCCATGGAAGCCCGGCGGCCAGCCTGAGGCACAGTGGTATCGGATTGCGGTCGAAATCTAGCCGCGAAATAATACTGAATCGCTATTCATATTTACGCGTTTTTCGACTTAACTACGTCATAAATAGGTTTAAGAGTGGGAATCGCTGATCGCCGCCCCGATATAGCGGTTGTCGGCTCGAATTGATCCAATCCGGTCGGTGGTGGTCTTGCTGGGGACCGCGCCCGGCTTTGCCAAACACATAACGCGGTCCCCCGCCGCGCCAGGATGAACACCTATGTCCCGCCAAGACGCCAACGCCGCCTTCGCCCGCACCTCATTCCTTTACGGCGGCAATGCCGCCTACATCGAAGACCTCTACGCCAAATTCGAAGCCGATCCGGCCTCGGTCGAAGCCGAATGGCGCACTTTCTTTGAAGCGCTGAAGGACGAAGGCGCCGACGTCACCAAGGCGGCGCAAGGCGCCTCCTGGAAGAAGCCGAACTGGCCATTGCGCGCGAGCGGGGATCTGGTCTCCGCACTGGACGGCGACTGGGCTGGAACCGAAAAGAAGATCGGCGAAAAGATTTCGGCGAAGGCGCAAGCCAAGGGCGTAGACCTGTCGCCGACCGATGTGCAGCAGGCGACGCGCGATTCGATTCACGCGCTGATGCTGATCCGCGCCTACCGCATGCGCGGCCATTTCCACGCCAAGCTCGATCCGCTCGAGATCGCGGTCGAGCCGAACGAGACCGAACTCGATCCGAAGTCCTACGGCTTCGAGGAAGCCGATCTCGACCGCAAGATTTTCCTCGACAAGGTGCTCGGCCTCGATTTCGCGTCGATGCGCGAGATCGTCGCCATTCTGCGCCGCACCTACTGCCAGACGCTTGGCGTCGAGTTCATGCACATCTCGAACGCCGAGCAGAAGAGCTGGATCCAGCAGCGCATCGAAGGCCGCGACAAGGAAATCTCCTTCACCCGAGAAGGCAAGCGCGCCATTCTCAACAAGCTGGTCGAAGCCGAAGGCTTCGAGAAATATCTCGACGTCAAGTTCACCGGCACCAAGCGCTTCGGCCTCGACGGCGGCGAATCGCTGATCCCGGCGCTCGAGCAGATCATCAAGCGCGGCGGCAATCTCGGCGTGCGCGAAATCACGCTCGGCATGTCGCATCGCGGCCGCCTCAACGTGTTGACGCAGGTGATGGGCAAGCCGCACCGCGTTCTGTTCCACGAGTTCAAGGGCGGCTCGGCGACGCCGGACGACATCGAAGGCTCGGGCGACGTCAAATATCATCTCGGCGCCTCGTCCGACCGCGAGTTCGACAACAACAAGGTGCATCTGTCGCTGACGCCGAATCCGTCGCATCTGGAAATCGTCGATCCGGTGACGCTCGGCAAAGTGCGCGCCAAGCAGGACCAGCACGGTGCGACGCCGGAAGACCGCACCATGGTGATGCCGTTGCTGATCCACGGCGACGCGGCCTTCGCCGGTCAGGGCGTGGTGGCGGAATGCTTCGGCCTGTCGGACCTCAAGGGCTACAAGACCGGCGGCTCGCTGCATTTCATCGTCAACAACCAGATCGGCTTCACCACCTATCCGCGCTATTCGCGCTCGTCGCCCTATCCGTCCGACGTCGCGAAAATGATCGAGGCGCTGATCTTCCACGTCAACGGCGACGATCCGGAAGCAGTGGTGTTCGCCGCCAAGGTGGCGACCGAATACCGGCAGAAATTCGCCAAGCCGGTCGTCATCGATATGTTCTGCTACCGGCGCTTCGGCCACAACGAAGGCGACGAGCCGTCGTTCACCCAGCCGCTGATGTACAAGAAGATTCGCTCGCATCCGTCGACGCTGGAAATCTACAGCGCGAAGCTGGTCGGCGAAGGCGTCGTCACTGAGGCCGAAGTCGACAAGATGAAGGCCGACTGGCGCGCCAGACTGGAAGCCGAATACGAGGCCGGCACCGGCTACAAGCCGAACAAGGCCGACTGGCTCGACGGCCGCTGGTCCGGCCTCAAGGCCGCCGGCGAGGTCGACGATCCGCGCCGCGGCGACACCGGCGTCGCGCTCGATACATTGCGCGATATCGGCAAGAAAATAACGACGGCGCCGGACGGCTTCGCCGTACACAAGACGGTTCAGCGATTCCTCGACAACCGCGCCAAGGCGATCGAAACCGGCGAAGGCATCGACTGGGCGACCGGCGAGGCTTTGGCGTTCTGCTCGCTGCTCAAGGAAGGCCACCCGGTCCGGCTCTCCGGCCAGGATTGCGAGCGCGGCACCTTCTCGCAGCGCCACTCCGTGCTGTTCGATCAGAACACCGAGGAGCGCCACACGTCCTTCAACCATCTCGGCAAGGGGCAGGCCCGCTACGAAGTGCTCAATTCAAGTCTGTCGGAAGAAGCCGTGCTCGGCTTCGAATACGGCTACTCGACCGCCGAGCCGAATGCGCTGACCTTGTGGGAAGCGCAGTTCGGCGACTTCGCCAACGGCGCGCAGGTCGTGTTCGACCAGTTCATCTCGTCGGGCGAACGAAAGTGGCTGCGCATGTCGGGCCTGGTGTGTCTGTTGCCGCATGGCTATGAAGGCCAGGGACCGGAGCATTCCTCGGCGCGTCTCGAGCGCTTCCTGCAGATGTGCGCCGAGGACAACATGCAGGTCGCCAACCTGACCACGCCGGCGAACTATTTTCATGCCTTGCGTCGGCAGTTGAAGCGTGAAATTCGTAAGCCCCTGATTCTGATGACGCCAAAGAGCCTGCTGCGTCACAAGCGCGCCGTGTCGCGGCTCGACGAGATGGCGCCATCGACATCGTTTCACCGTTTGCTGTGGGACGACGCGCAGGCGCTGCCCGGCGAGAAGATCAAGCTCGTTCCGGACAACAAGATCCGCCGCGTCGTCCTGTGCACCGGCAAGGTCTATTTCGATCTGTATGAGGATCGCGAGAAGCGCGGCATCGACGACATCTATCTGCTGCGCATCGAACAGCTCTTCCCGTTCCCGACCAAGGCGCTGGTCGCCGAACTGGCTCGCTTCAAGCAGGCGGAGATGGTCTGGTGCCAGGAAGAGCCGCGCAACATGGGCGCTTGGTTCTTCGTCGATGTGTTTCTGCAATGGGTGCTCAATCAGATCGGCGCCAAGCACAGGCAGATGCGCTATGCCGGGCGTCCGGCGTCGGCGTCGACCGCGGTCGGCCAGATGTCCAAGCATCTGGCGCAGCTCAAGCAGTTCCTCGACGAGGCGCTGGGGTAAATATTTTCCACCCCGACAAGGGACGCACATTGCCCGCCTAAGCGGGATGGCCGGGACAAGCCCGGCCATGACAATTGAGAGAATGAGAGTATTCAAATGACTGACATTCGCGTGCCCACCCTCGGCGAATCGGTGACCGAGGCCACCGTCGGCAAATGGTTCAAGCAGCCGGGCGACGCCGTCGCCGTCGACGAGCCGCTGGTGGAACTCGAAACCGACAAGGTGACCCTCGAAGTGCCGGCGCCTGCGGCCGGCATTCTCGGCGAGATCGCCGCCAAGAATGGCGAGACGGTCGGCGTCGGTGCGATCCTCGGCATGATCAAGGATGGCGCCGGCGCGGCGCCCGTTGCCAGAGCGACTGAAGAGCCGAAGCAGGCTTCGGCGCCGGCAGCGAAAGTCGCCGACAAGGCGACCGAGATGCCGGTGCCGCCATCGGTGCGCAAGATGGCGGCCGAGAGCGGCGTCGATCCGTCGAAGGTCGATGGCTCCGGCAAGCACGGTCAGGTGACCAAAGGCGATATGATGGCGGCGATCGAACGCGCCGCGGCTCAGCCGACGCCGGTTTCCGCGCCGGTGCAGATGCGCGCGCCGTCGCCGGCCGACGACGCCTCGCGCGAGGAGCGCGTTCACATGACGCGGCTGCGCCAGACCATCGCGCGCCGTCTCAAGGATGCGCAGAACACCGCCGCGATGCTGACGACCTTCAACGAGGTCGACATGTCCGGCGTGATGGCGATGCGCAATCAGTACAAGGATCTGTTCGAAAAGAAGCACGGCGTGAAGCTCGGCTTCATGGGCTTCTTCGTGCGCGCCTGCATCGCCGCGCTCAAGGACATTCCGGCGGTCAATGCCGAGATCGACGGCACCGATCTCGTCTACAAGAATTACTATCACATCGGCGTCGCTGTCGGCACCGAGAAGGGCCTGGTCGTGCCGGTGGTGCGCGACGCCGATCATCTGTCGCTCGCCGGCATCGAGAAGGCGATCAACGATTTCGGCAAGCGCGCCCGCGATGGCCAGCTCAAGATCGACGAAATGCAGGGCGGCACCTTCACCATTTCGAATGGCGGCGTCTATGGTTCGCTGATGTCGACGCCGATCCTGAATGCGCCGCAGTCCGGCATTCTCGGCATGCACAAGATCCAGGAGCGCCCGATCGCCGTCGCCGGCAAGATCGAGATCCGGCCGATGATGTATCTGGCCTTGTCCTACGATCACCGCATCGTCGACGGCCGCGAGGCCGTCACCTTCCTGGTGCGGGTGAAGGATAACCTGGAAGATCCGGCGCGGCTGGTTCTGGATCTGTAATTCTCATTCCGTCATGGCCGGGCTTGGCCCGGCCATCCACGTCTTGCTTCCTTATCTAAGAAGGACGTGGATGCCCGGAACAAGTCCGGGCATGACGACTAATAGGTGATTATTCCATGGCTACCTACGATCTCATTGTCATTGGCACCGGCCCCGGCGGCTATGTCTGCGCCATTCGCGCGGCACAGCTCGGGCTCAAGACCGCGGTGGTCGAAAAGGAAAAGACCTACGGCGGCACCTGTTTGAACATCGGCTGCATTCCGTCGAAGGCGCTACTGCACGCGTCAGAACTGTTCGAGGAAGCCGGGCACGCCTTCGCCAAGATGGGCATCGGCGTTTCCGCGCCGAAACTCGATCTCAAGACGATGCTGAATTTCAAGCAGGAAGCCATCGACGGTAACGTCAAGGGCGTCGACTTCCTGTTCAAGAAGAACAAGATCGATGGCTTCAAGGGCGCCGGGCGTATCGCCGGCCCCGGCAAGGTCGAGGTGAAAAGCACCGACGGCAAGACCGAGATGCTGGAAGCGAAAGCTATTGTCGTCGCCACGGGCTCCGACGTGGCGAAGCTCAAGGGCATCAACATCGACGAAAAGCGCATCGTCTCTTCGACTGGTGCGCTGACGTTGCCTTCGGTGCCGAAGCACATTCTGGTGATCGGCGCCGGCGTTATCGGCCTGGAACTGGGTTCGGTGTGGCGGCGTCTCGGCGCCAAGGTCACCGTGGTCGAGTTCCTCGACGGCGTATTGCCCGGCATGGACGGCGAGGTGCGCAAACAAGCGCAGCGCCTGTTCGAAAAGCAGGGCATGACGTTCAAGCTGTCGTCCAAGGTCACCGGCGTCGATTCATCCGGCAAGACCTTGAAGGCGACCATCGAGCCGGCGAAGGGCGAGGGCAAGGCCGAGATATTGGAAGCCGATGTCGTGCTCGTCTCGACCGGCCGTGTGCCGTACACCGACGGGCTCGGCCTGAAGGAAATCGGCGTCAAGCTCGACGAACGCGGCCGCATCGTCACCGATCATTATTATGCGACCAATGTGCCGGGCATCTGGGCGATCGGCGACGTCATTGCCGGACCGATGCTGGCGCACAAGGCCGAGGACGAAGGCGTCGCGGTCGCGGAAATTCTCGCCGGCCAGGCGGGACACGTGAATTACGACGTCGTCCCGGCGGTGGTGTACACAATGCCGGAAATAGCCTCGGTCGGCAAAAGCGAAGAGGAATTGAAGGCGGCGGGCGTTTCCTACAATGCCGGCAAGTTTCCGTTCACCGCGAACGGCCGCGCCAAGGCCAACCAGCAGACCGATGGCTTCGTGAAGATTCTCGCCGATGCCAAGACCGACCGCGTGCTCGGCGTTCACATCATCGGCTCCGACGCCGGCAACATGATCGCCGAAGCGGCCGTGCTGATGGAATTCGGCGGCTCGGCCGAAGACCTTGCGCGCACCTGCCACGCCCATCCGACCTTGCCCGAGGCGGTGAAGGAAGCGGCGATGGCGGTCGCCAAGCGCGCGATCCATATGTAGCGCCGCGTTCGCGCCGCCGTTGCTCAATGTGCCGCGTGGGTCAGAAAATCCAGCGCATGCGGCGCCCACAGGCCGAGCATGGTGAAGGCCAGCCCGGCAATGCCGAGAAAGCCGGACAGCCAGCCGAGGATCACCATGCCGGTGATGACCTGCGCCGACGCCAGCACGATGCCGATCTGGAATGCCGCCGAGCCGAACTCGTACATATGATAACGCGACAGCGCGGTGTCGCGCAGATGCTGTTCCTCGATGGCGCGGCGCGACAGTTCGACGGTGCCTTCGCCTTTGCCGCCGGCGGCTTCCGGCTCGGAGCGGTATCGCGCCGCGGTTTTGGTCCACTCCTCGACCTGCTTGGCGATCGCCGTTTTCTGCGCGTCTGTGAGGTTGGTCCCCAGTAATTCAAGCTTGGTCTGTTCGACCGCGACGAGCGTTGCCGTGCGGCGGATGCTCTTGGCTTGAAAGAAATTCCAAAGGTTGGACGCTTCGATCTGGAAATTGAGCGCTGCGGTCTGAGAGCTTTTGCCCAGAGTTTCGGAGAAGGCGAGACACAGCGCCAGCACCGAAATCAGCAGCGCGATTTTCTTGTTGCCGCCATGCGAGGCGTGTTCGGCGTGCTCGGCATGTTCGAGATTTTCGTGCGCGCCCATGATCTCCCCCCGTTTTGTCTGGCCGGCAAGATGCAATTAAAGCCGGGCTGCCACAAGGCGGTACGCCGGCTTTGCGACGCCATTATTACGCGCGCGGGTGAGCTGTCGCGTAAACTTCAAGTAAACGTTCGCTGTCGACCGCGGTGTAGATCTGCGTCGTCGACAGCGAGGCGTGGCCGAGCAATTCCTGAATCGACCGCAGATCGCCGCCGCGCGCCAGCAAATGCGTGGCGAAGGAATGCCGCAAGGCATGCGGCGTCGCGGTGTCGGGCAGGCCAAGCGCGCCGCGCAGGCGGGCCATGGCCAGTTGCACGATGCGCGGCAGCAGCGGGCCGCCGCGTGCGCCGACGAACAAAGGGCCGTCCGGCGGCAATTCGAGCGGGCAGAGCGCGACATAGTCGGCGATCAGTCTGGCGACCTGCGGCAGCACCGGCACCATGCGCGCCTTGTTGCCTTTGCCGGTGACGGTGATGGCGTCGCCTGTGTCCGGGCGGGGCGCCTGTTCGCGCCTGAGCGACAGCGATTCGGCAATACGCAGGCCGGAGCCGTACAGGAGGCCGAGCACGGCGGCGTCGCGGGCGACGATCCAGGGCGCGCGGGTGTCGCCGTCGCGCAGGTCGGTCTCGGTCATGCGCCGGGCGTCCTTGATCGCCAGCGGCTTGGGCAGGCTGCGCGCCAATTTAGGGGTCCGGATCGCAGCCAGCGCGCCGACCTTGCCCTTGCCGTCGCGCTCGAGAAAGCGGGCGAAGGAGCGGGTGCCGGCGAGACCCCGCATCAGGGTCCGATTGTCGGCGCCACTGGCCCGCCGTGACGCCATGAAGGCCCGCACGTCCGCTGGGGTCAGTTTGGCGAGGCCCTTGAGCCCCGGCGGGCCGCCGAGGTGGTCCGTGAGAAAGGCCAGGAATTGGCCGACGTCGCGTTCATAGGCTTCCAGCGTCTTCGGCGACATGCGCCGTTCACTGCCGAGATAGGCCAGCCATCGGCTGATTTCGGCGGCAATTTCGGGGGCGATTGTCGTTTGTGCGCTCATGGCTATATCGAGCCTAAAGCGGCATCCTTAAACCTTTCTTCAATCCCCGGAATCGGCCAGACCCCTCCTATGGCAATGCGTGTCGTCGATGTCCTGGTGCCGGTGGCGCTCGACCAGGCCTATTCCTACCGGGTGCCGGAGGGCCTGGACCTGGCCCCGGGCGACGTCGTGACCGTGCCCTTGGGCGCGCGCGGCGAGACCACCGGCGTGGTCTGGGCCGAGAACCCCACTCCCAACCCGCGCATTCACAACCGCATGAAAGACGTGGTCGGCAAGCACGACGTGCCGCCGCTGAAAGCCGAGTTGCGCCAGTTTGTCGACTGGGTCGCCGGCTACACACTGTCGTCGCGGGGCATGGTCCTGCGCATGGCGCTGCGCATGGGTGAGCATCTTGGGCCCCCGCGTGAACGCGTCGGCGTGCGGCTCGGCGGGCCGCCGCCGGCGCGCATGACCACGGCGCGCACGCGGGTGCTCCAATTATTCGCCGACGGCATGACGCGCGCCAAAGGCGATGCGGCGAAAGAAGCCAGCGTCAGTGTCGGCGTCGTCGACGGATTGATCGACGAGGGCGCGCTCGAAACAGTCGTGCTACCGCCGGAAAAAGTAACGCTGCCGCCGGACCCGGATTTCGCCAAGCCCGATTTCTTTCTCGGCCAGCTCGCCGCCGCCGATGCGCTACGCACGACGGTGGAGCAAGGCGGCTATACCGTGACGCTGGTCGATGGCGTGACTGGCTCCGGCAAAACCGAAGTCTATTTCGAAGGCGTCGCCGAGAATATCCGCAAGGGCCGCCAGACCTTGATTCTGATGCCGGAGATCGCTCTCACCGGCCAATCGCTCGATCGCTTCACCGCGCGCTTCGGCACGCGGCCGGCGGAATGGCATTCGCAACTGTCGCCCCGCACACGCGCGCGCACCTGGGCGGCGGTGGCGTCTGGCGAAGTCTCGGTCGTGGTCGGTGCGCGGTCGGCGCTGTTTCTGCCCTATGCCGATCTCGGGCTTATCGTCGTCGATGAAGAACACGACGCCGCCTACAAGCAGGAAGACGGCGCGCATTATCACGCCCGCGACATGGCGGTGGTGCGCGGTTCGATCGCTAAAATTCCGGTGGTGCTGGCGTCGGCGACGCCGTCGGTCGAATCGGAAGTCAATGCGCGGCGCGGCCGCTATCGGCGTATCCATCTGCCCGAACGTTTCGGCGGCGCGCATCTGCCGACGATTCAAGCCATCGACATGCGGCGCGACGGTCCGCCGCGCGGGCGTTTCATTTCACCGAAGCTGGCGGAAGCCGTCGGTCAAACGCTGGAGCGCGGCGAACAGGCGCTGCTGTTTCTCAACCGGCGCGGTTTCGCGCCGCTGACATTGTGCCGGGCCTGCGGCTTTCGTCTGCAATGCCCGCACTGCGATGCCTGGCTGGTCGATCATCGCTTCAAGAAGCGGCTGGTGTGCCACCATTGCGGCTACAACACCGCGCAGCCGGAAGCCTGTCCGAATTGCCACGCCACCGAAAGCTTCGCGCCCGTCGGCCCCGGCGTCGAGCGTCTGCATCAGGAAGCGGCCGATCTGTTTCCCGACAAGCGCATACTGGTCCTGTCGAGCGATCTCGTCGAATCGATGGAGCGGCTGCGCCAGGAGCTGGACGATGTCGCCGAGGGCCGTTTCGATATTGTCGTCGGCACGCAACTCGTCGCCAAGGGCCATCATTTTCCCAAGCTCAATCTGGTCGGCATTGTCGACGCCGATCTTGGCCTGGGGAATGGCGATCCGCGCGCGGCGGAACGGACATTTCAATTGCTGCATCAGGTGGTCGGCCGCGCCGGCCGCGAAGAGGGCCGTGGCGTCGGGCTCCTGCAAACGCATCAGCCGGATCATCCGGTGATGAAGGCGCTGATCCTCGGTGACCGCGAGGCCTTTTATTCCAGCGAGATCGCGTTGCGCGAGGCCAGCGGCTATCCGCCGTTCGGGCGGCTCGCCGGCATGGTCATTACCGCCGGCGACCGGCACGCGGCGGAATCATACGCCCGCGCGCTGGCACAAAGTGCCCCTCGGCACGAGGACGTACGTGTGCTTGGTCCCGCAGAAGCCCCGGTCGCTGTCGTGCGCGGCCGGCATCGTTTCCGCTTGCTGGTGAAAGCGCCGCGCGACTTCAACCTGTCGGCCTATTTGCGCGATTGGCTCAGCGACGCGCCGAAGGCGCGCGGCAGCGTGCGGATGCAGGTCGATGTCGATCCGCAGAGCTTTTTTTGAAGTGCCACTACTCCGGCATCTCGGTGTGCTTCACATTCGGCTGCAGCAGCACGCAGGCCGCGGCGCAGAAGATCAGCACGAAGCCGATAACGTCGTTGAGCGTCGGCCGTTCGCCGAGCACGATAATCGAGCCGATGACGCCGACGACCGGCACCAGCAACGCACCGATCGAGGCGGTCACCGTCGGCAGCTTGCCGACAATCGACCACCACAGAAAATGCGCCAGGCCGACGCCGAACACGCCGATGTAAAGCACGGCCATCAGCGTGTTCGTCTGTATCGGCCACAGGCGCGGATAGCCGTCGAACACGAAAGTGCCGGCGGCGATGAACAAAAACCCGAACAGCAATTGCCAGGCGGCATTGGCCAACGGCTCGACCGTGGTTTTCATCCATTTCATATAGACCGTGGCGAAGGCCCAGCTCAGCGCACAGCCGAGCGAGAGAAAGACGGTCGCCGGTATGCCATGCGAGAACAGCGGCCAGACCAAAGTCGTGATGCCGGCCACGCATAGCGCGAAGGCCAGCAGGCGAACGCCGTTCAGCCGCTCGCCGAGCAGAATAAAGCCGAGCATGGTCGCCCAGATCGGCATCGAATAAGTGATGATGACCGCGCGCGACGTGTCCCCGGTCAATTGCGCGAATGACGACAGGATCTGGAACGCCGCCACGTTGAGAAAGCCGGCGACCATGATGTGCTTGTGCTCGCCGCGCGGCACCTTGAGGCTGTTGCCGGTCAGGAGGGCCGCGATGAACAGGGTCACGGTGCCGATGCCGGAACCGGCGAAGCGCATGCTCCACGGCGATATTTCGTGCAAAGCGATCGCCGCAGCGATCCAGTTGAAGCCCCAGGCGAAAGCCAGCAGCAACACCAGTAGTTTGGCGGTGCCGGGGGCGCCCGCCGGTGCGACGTTTCTATCCAACTGCGCATGCGGCATTGTGCCGTAGGCTCCCGGCTGGTCGTTGTTCTTGAAGCGTTGCAGGGGACCAGTCCCTGTGTTCGGCAGCGATGCGCAAACTATAGGCGGGAGGCTAGGCTGGCGAGGCATCTCAGCGATGCAGATTTGCGGCCGGCGGATGCCGGCCGGAGGCGGCGTCTTCGAATCACGCCTTGTTGCACCGCAAGCGGGCCTGTGTTAGCTAGCGCCTCGATTTACCGAGGGTTTCCGGGGGCACCCGCGACCTCTCCCAAAATCGGAATTCTTCCTTGGATTCCAATAGTTTGCGCCGCCCGCTCCGCGACGGCGTCCGGCCTGTGAAGTAGCAACGAAAACGAGCGTGCAAGTGGCGGGCGAAGACCAACTCATTTCCGGAATGGCCGGCCGATATGCCGGCGCTCTTTTCGAGCTCGCGCTCGAGCAAAAAGCCGTCGATCAGGTCAAGAAAGACCTCGAACAGTTCGACGCCATGATCGTCGGCAGCGCCGACCTCAATCGCCTGGTGCGCAGCCCGGTCTTTGGCGTCGACGAGCAGATCAAGGCAATCGGCGCCATCCTCGCCAAGGCGGGTATCGGCGGCATCGCCGCCAATTTCCTGCGTGTCGTCACTACCAACCGCCGACTGTTCGCCGTGCGCGGCATTATTCGCGGCTATCGCCAGCTTGTGGCCCGCCACAAGGGCGAAGTCAGCGCCCAGATCACCGTCGCCGAGAAGCTCAGCGACGCCAACCTCGACGCGCTCAAGAGCGCACTTAAATCGGTTACCGGCGGCAAAGACATCGACCTCGACATCAATATCGACCCGGCCATCATCGGCGGGCTGGTGGTCAAGGTCGGCAGCCGCATGATCGACTCGTCACTCCGCACCAAGCTCAATGCGATCAAGTTCGCGATGAAAGAGGCACGCTGATGGATATCCGCGCCGCAGAAATTTCCAACATTCTCAAAGACCAGATCAAGAATTTCGGCCAGGAAGCCGAAGTGTCCGAAGTCGGTCAGGTGCTCTCCGTCGGTGACGGCATCGCCCGCGTTTACGGTCTCGACAACGTCCAGGCGGGCGAAATGGTCGAGTTCGAAAACGGCGTGCGCGGCATGGCGCTCAATCTCGAAACCGACAACGTCGGCATCGTGATC
>CANKBJ010000095.1 GCA_947479905.1 Bradyrhizobiaceae bacterium | reverse complement strand
GCAGTTCTTCGGCAAGGAGCCGCACAAGGGCGTCAACCCGGATGAGGTCGTCGCCATCGGCGCCGCCATCCAGGCCGGCGTTCTGCAAGGCGACGTCAAGGACGTGCTGCTGCTCGACGTGACCCCGCTTTCGCTCGGCATTGAAACGCTGGGCGGTGTGTTCACCCGCATCATCGATCGCAACACGACGATCCCGACCAAGAAGAGCCAGGTCTTCTCGACCGCCGAGGACAATCAGAACGCGGTCACCATCCGCGTTTTCCAGGGCGAGCGCGAAATGGCGGCCGACAACAAGATGCTCGGCAATTTCGATCTGGTCGGCATACCTCCTGCTCCCCGAGGAATGCCGCAGGTCGAGGTCACCTTCGACATCGACGCCAACGGCATCGTCAATGTGAACGCCAAGGACAAGGCGACCAACAAAGAGCAGCAAATCCGCATCCAGGCCTCGGGCGGCCTGTCCGAAGCCGACATCGAGAAGATGGTCAAGGACGCGGAAGCGCATGCCGACGAGGACAAGAAGCGCAAGGCGCAGGTGGAAGCCAAGAATCACGGCGAAGCGCTTGTTCACTCGACCGAGAAGGCGCTCACCGAGCACGGTTCCAAGGTCAGCGATGGCGATCGCGCCGCGATCGAAGACGCCATCGCCGATCTGAAGGAAGCGCTCAAGGGCGACGACTCGGAAGTCATCCAGGCCAAGACCAATGCGCTGGCGACGGCGTCGATGAAACTCGGCGAAGCCATCTACAACCAGCAGCAGTCAGGCGCTGCCGGCGAAGGTTCGGCCGAAAAGAAGGACGACGTCGTCGATGCGGAGTTCACGGAAGTGGACGACGACAAGGGCGGCAAGAAGTCGGCTTAAGGAACGAGATCAATGACCCTCATACTGAGGAGCGCGAAGCGCGTCTCGAAGGATGGGGGTCATTGTGTATTCGGCGGAGAATTGGGGCCTCTGTCCTTCGAGACGCGTTTCTGCGAAACGCTCCTCAGGACGAGGGTGTAGGGCATGTCCAAGCGCGACTATTACGAAGTCCTGGGCGTCACGCGCACCTGCACCGAGGTCGAACTCAAGGGCGCATTCCGCAAGCTGGCGATGCAGCATCATCCGGATCGCAATCCGGGCGACAGCGAATGCGAACACAAATTCCGCGAACTTAACGAAGCTTACGAAGTGCTCAAGGACGGCGACAAGCGCGCCGCCTATGACCGCTTCGGTCACGCCGCTTTCGAGCAGGGTGGCGGCGGCGGTCAGCATGGCTTCGGCGCCGATTTCGCCTCGACCTTCTCCGACATTTTTGAAGATCTGTTCGGCATGGGTGGCGGCGGCCGCCGTGGCGGTGGCCGCGGCACCGGCCGCGAACGCGGCTCGGACCTGCGTTACAACATGGAGATCAGCCTGGAAGAGGCTTTCGAGGGCAAGGAAGCGCAGTTGCGCATTCCGACCTCGGTCACCTGCGAAGTCTGCTCCGGTTCAGGCGCCAAGGCCGGCAGCAAGCCGAAGACATGCGCTACCTGCGGCGGCGCCGGCAAGGTTCGCCATGCGCAGGGCTTTTTCACCCTGGAGCGTACCTGCCCGTCCTGCCATGGCCGCGGTCAGGTGATCGACGACCCCTGCGCCGCGTGCGAGGGCGCCGGCCGGGTGACGCGCGAACGCATGTTATCGGTCAATATTCCGCCCGGCGTCGAGGACGGCACCCGTATTCGCCTTGCCGGCGAAGGAGAAGCCGGCATACGCGGCGGGCCGGCCGGCGATCTCTATATTTTCCTGTCGTTGCAGCCGCACGAACTCTATCAGCGCGACGGCGCCGATCTGCACTGCCGGGTTCCGATCTCCATGGTGACGGCGGCGCTGGGCGGTGAAGTGGCGGTACCGGCGATCGATGGCAGCGAAGCCAAGGTCAAGGTGCCGGCCGGAACCCAGACCGGCGGCCGCTTCCGCCTGCCCGGTAAGGGCATGCCGGTGCTGCGGTCGAAGCAAACCGGCGATCTTTATGTTCAAGTGGCGGTCGAAACGCCGCAAAAGCTGACCAAACGGCAGCGCGAATTGCTGGCCGAGTTCGAAAAGCTTTCGTCCGAGCAGACCCAGCCGGAGTCCACCGGATTCCTGAGCCAGGTCAAGGCTTTCCTCGGGGGCTTGGGAAATCAGAACAGCAATACCGAGTAGCCATCTTGACCCTGTGCCCGGCGCGCTATACGCAAGATCATTGCGGGCCAACTCTCCGGCAATCCGCGCGCGTGACCCAGTAGCAATGCCTTTGCACACATTCGTCCGCGTTGAAAAAAAGCCGCTGCGTCTCGACGACGAGATGCAGTTCATACGCTCGTGGATGGAAAAGCCGCTGCGCACCGGCGCGGTGATGCCCTCGGGCAAGGCGCTGGCGCGGGTCATGGCCCGCTATGTCGATCCGCAATCCACCGGCCCGATCATCGAACTTGGACCCGGCACCGGCCCGGTCACCGAAGCGCTGGTCCAGCGCGGCGTCGATCCGGCGCGTCTCGTGCTGGTCGAATTCAATCCCGATTTCTGCCGCCTGCTGCGCACCCGCTATCCGGCTGCGACCGTGGTGCAGGGCGACGCCTATCGCCTGCGCCGCGTGCTGGACAGCATCGTGCGCGATCCGGCAGCCGCGATCGTTTCCGGCCTGCCGCTGGTCACCAAGCCGCCGCGCACGCGCCTGCGCCTCATCTCTGACGCAATGGGCCTGCTGAAGCCCGGCGCGCCCTTCGTCCAGTTCACCTATGCGATGGGGCCGCCGATTCCGAAGGCCTTGTCGGGCATCCGGGGCGAATCCTCAGAGCTGATCTGGATGAACCTGCCGCCGGCGCGCGTCTGGGTCTATCGCGGCGTCTAGAACGCTGTGTTCTCGACAATGACGGCAGCTAATGCGGCGTGAGAAATGCCGCGCGCTTTTCGGAGCCGCCGATGCCGACACCGAAAATTCTCGTCCTGCCGGGATCGACCCGCATCGGTTCGCATAATGCGCGCCTGGCGGCGCTGGCGGCCAAGGAATTGACGCTGCTCGACGTGGATGTCACCCGCGTTTCTCTCGCCGATTATCCGCTGCCGATCTACGACGCCGATGTCGACGCGGGACACGGGCAGCCCGAGGCGGCGGTCAAACTGAAGCGAATGATCGCATCGCATCACGGCGTCTTCATCGCCAGCCCGGATTATTCGGCGTCGGTCACGCCTCTCCTGAAGAATGCGATCGACTGGGTCTCGCGCGTGCGCGAGCGCGGCGACCCGACCTATGCGGCCTTCAAGGGTCGGGTTTTTTCCATTGCATCGGCGTCGCCTGAGCCGAATGGCGGTCTGCCCGGCCTGATGGCGCTGCGGCAGATTCTTGAAGCCGGTTGCGGCGCGCTGGTCATTCCGGAACAGGTCGCGGTGGCGCGCGCCGATCAGGCCTTCGACGACATGGACCGGCTCACCGATACCCGCACCGCCAATCTTTTCCACGCGCAGCTCGCGCGGCTGGTGGAGATGGCGAGACTGCTCGCATGATCCCGAAAAGTGGGGACCGGTTTTCGGAAAAGATCATGCGACACGAGAAATTGGCGTAAGTGTCGATGGATATTTCGCTTAAGGAGATTTGTTTTGCCGCTAGACCCGCGTGACCGCCTGATCGTTGCTCTCGATGTGCCGTCGGTGAAAGACGCCGAATCCATGGTCACGCGGCTGGGCAATTCGGTGAGTTTCTACAAGATCGGCTATCAGCTCGGCCTTGCCGGCGGTCTGCCGTTTGCAGCTGGCCTGATCGCGGCGGGCAAGCACGTGTTCCTCGATTTCAAGCTGCACGATATCGGCAATACCATTACGCACGGCGTCGCCAGCGTCGCCAATATGGGCGCGACGTTTCTCACCGTGCACGCCTATCCGCAGACCATGAAGGCGGCGGTCGAAGGCGCGCGCGGCTCGAAGCTCAAGGTGCTGGCGGTAACGGTGCTGACCTCCTACGACAACGACGACCTCGCGGCCGCCGGTTACAAATTCGGCGTCAGCGAACTGGTGGCGCGCCGCGCCGAGCAGGCGCGCGATATCGGCATCGATGGTCTTGTCTGTTCGCCGGAGGAAGCCGCCAATCTGCGCGGCATCGTCGGCGTCAACATGGCGCTGGTGACGCCGGGCATTCGCCCCGCGGGCAGCGCCGCCGGCGACCAGAAGCGCATCATGACGCCGGCCAAGGCGATCGCCGCCGGCGCCGATTATCTGGTGGTCGGGCGGCCGATCGTCGAAGCCACTGACCCAAAAGCGGCGGCGGAGGCGATCGTCGCCGAAATCGCACAGGCGAAAAGATAGGGAGAAAAGTCGATGGCGAAGGGTTACTGGATCGGCCGCGTCGATGTGAAAAACGATGAGGGTTACAAGCCCTACGCCGCGGCCAATGCCGCGATTTTCAAGAAATTCGGCGGCCGCTTTGTCGTTCGCGGCGGCACTTTCGAATGCCCTGAGGGCAGCGCCCGCTCGCGCAATGTGGTGATCGAATTTCCCGATTACGCCACGGCTTTGGCCTGTTACCGCTCGCCGGAATACCAGGCCAATATCAAGGTGCGGCAGCCGCATTCGGTGGCCGATATCCTGATTATCGAGGGTTATGAGGGGCCGCAGCCCTGACAGGTGACAGCGCCCGCGTCGGCCCGCTATACCCACACCGTCAGTCCGGGAGCTTCCGATGGCCGAAATGCGTTTGATTGTCGCCGGCGCCGGCGGGCGGATGGGCCGCACGCTGATCAAGGCGATTGCCGAGAGCAAGAATTTCAAGCTCGTGGGTGCGCTGGAAGACGCGCGCTCGCCGCTGATCGGCTGGGATGCGGGCACCCTCGCGGGGCTCGGCGAGAACGGCGTCAAGCTCACCGGCGACGCCGCGCAGGCGATCAACGCGGCCGACGGGATTATCGACTTCACCATTCCGCAAGCGACGCTCGAACTGGCCGCGGTCGCGGCCAAGGCCGGCAAGGTGCATATCATCGGCACGACGGGGACGAGCGCGGCGGACGACGCCAAAATCGCCGAGGCGGCGAAGACGGCGGTGATCGTCAAGTCCGGCAATATGAGTCTTGGCGTCAATTTGCTGGCGGCTTTGACCAAGCGCGTCGCCAGGACGCTCGATGCTTCGTTCGACATCGAAGTGCTTGAAATGCATCACAACCAGAAGATCGATGCGCCGTCCGGCACCGCGCTGATGCTCGGCCGCGCCGCGGCGGAAGGCCGTGGCATCGATCTCGACAAGAGCGCCGTGCGCAGCCGCGATGGTCATACGGGTGCGCGCCGCTCCGGCGATATCGGCTTCGCCACTTTGCGCGGCGGCAACGTCGTCGGCGAACACACGGTGATGTTTGTCGGTCCGGCCGAACGCATTGAACTCGTGCACAAGGCGCAGGACCGCATGCTGTTCGCCAGCGGCGCGTTGCACGCGGCACTGTGGGCGCGCAAGCAGAAGCCCGGCCTCTATTCGATGATGGATGTGCTGGGGCTGAAAGATTTTTAAAAAGCCCGTCATCCTGAGGTGGCCGCGTAGCGGCCCTCGAAGGATGGCGGGCCGTCGCCCTTCGAGGCTCGCCGCTTCGCGGCGCTCCTCAGGATGAGGGCCGAGAGAGAATGGTGCTGAAATGAAGAGGTGCAAGTAATGTCCGACCGACTTCTCGTGCTCGTCCGTCACGGCCAGAGCGAATGGAATTTGAAAAACCTGTTCACCGGCTGGCGCGACGTCGACCTGACAGAGCAGGGCGTCACTGAGGCGCGCGCGGCCGGCCGCAAGCTGAAGGCGCAGGGGCTGACATTCGATGTCGCCTATACCTCGGCGCTCAAGCGGGCGCAGCGCACGCTCGATCTGATGCTTGAAGAAATGGGCCAGACCGGTCTGCCGATCGTCAAGGACCTGGCGCTCAACGAGCGCGACTACGGCGATCTGTCCGGCCTGAACAAGGACGACGCCCGCAAAAAATGGGGCGAGGAGCAGGTGCATATCTGGCGCCGCTCCTACGACATCGCGCCGCCGGGCGGCGAAAGCCTCAAGGACACTCTGGCGCGTACGCTGCCGTATTACGTGACGGAAATACTGCCGCGCGTGCTGCGCGGCGAGCGCGTACTGGTGGCGGCGCATGGCAATTCGCTGCGCGCATTGGTGATGGTGCTGGAAAAACTGTCGCCCGAACAGATCCTCAAGCGCGAGATCGGCACCGGCGTGCCGATCATCTACAAGCTTGGCGCCGATGCGCTGGTGACATCGAAGCTGGATCTCGCGGCGTAGCTTAAGCCCCCGCCATGCCGGCTTCCCAGCCGAGCATCGCCCGCTTGCGGCTGATGCCCCAGTGATAGCCGGTGATGTCCCCGTTTTTGCCGACGACCCGATGGCAGGGCACGACGAAGCAGATCGGGTTTTTGCCAACCGCGGCGCCGACGGCGCGCGCGGCCTTCGGCGCGCCGGCGCTGCGTGCGAGGTCGGAATAGGTCGTCAGCCTGCCCATTGGAATACTCAGCAGTTTCTCCCAGACGCGGATTTCAAAGTCGGTGCCGATCAGCACGACGCGCAATGGCTGGTCCGGCTTCCACATGGCGGAGTCAAAGATGCGCCGCGCGGTTGCGGCGGTGGCCGCATAGTCTTCGACATATTTCGCCTTCGGCCAGCGCGCGCGCATGTCGCGCAACGACGCACGTTCCTTGCCGGCGTCGGCGAGCGCAAGGCCGGCAAGGCCACGCGGCGTCATCATCACCAGCGCCATGCCGAAAGGGCAAGGGTGAAAGCCGTAAGTGATAATCAGGCCTTCGCCGCCGGCTTTCCACTCGCCCGGCGACATGCCTTCGTGCGTGACGAAAAGATCATGCAATCGACCCGGTCCGGACAGACCGACTTCGTAGGACGTGTCCAAAACGCTCGCCGACTGACGCAACAGCGTCCGCGCGCTGTCCAGCGTCAGCGCCTGCAAAAATGCCTTCGGGGTGAGGCCGCACCAGCGGCGGAACAGATGATGCAGATCGGTGGCTGAGACACCGGCGGCATCGGCGATGATGTTAATTTCCGGCTGGTCGCGCCAGTTGCCGCGAATATGCGCGATGGCGTGGCGCACAACGTCGTAATCCGCCGCCGCGTCGGAGAGCGGCGCGCGCTTGGGAAACGTCTCGATGAATTTTGGCATCGGCTTCGGCATGATGGCTACTGTCTGTGTCATGCCACGGATTTAGGCCGCGCGGCAGCGGCGAACCACCCGATTTCTGACTTTACGCGAGCATCGTTCGCACCGGCCCGCGCCGGGCCTGCGCCAGTGCCTCGGCAAGCTCTCTGGCGAAGCCTTCCCTCTCGTCCGGGCCGAGAAAGCTCGCCACCGTAAGCTGCTTGCCGCGCGTCACCAGAAACAGCCGGGCGATGCCGAATTCCTCGGTCGATTCCGTATCGAGTTTCACCCAGAGCGGATTAAGCCGCCATTCGCGCGATTGCCCGCGATGATTGACCTTGCGCACGGTCAAGGCCGAGGCTGTGACCTTGATTTCCTCGTAAGCCGCGGCGTGCCGGTAGTTCAGCCGGAAGGCCCAGTACAGCAACAGTACGTCGAGGCCGAAAAAGCCGAACACCGGCCAGGCGCCCATCAGCAGAAAGGCGATGCCGGTCAGGAAGCTGACGCTGCCGAACACGATCATCAGCACCAGAAAGCCGGCATTGCCGAGCGAGCGGTGCGGCGTGATCGTGGCGGAAAAAATCGCCGGTTCGAGTTCGCCAGATATCGTGTTGTCGGCGGTCATGGCGCTGAGTATACCGGAAATCATGGCAAAAAAATCGCTCCGCAAAACTCCCGTTCGCAAAGCAGTCAAAAGCACGGCATTGGCGAAAAAGCCTTCGGTCAAGAAGGCGCTGACCAAGGCGGCCAAGGGCAAGGCCGCGCACAAGAAGCCTGTCGCCAAACAGAGGGCGGCCGACGCCAAGGCCTTCGAAGGCACCGCGAAACGCTGGACACCGGCGCAGATCAAGGAAGCCTTCCGCCGCTTTCGGGCGCAGGAGCCTGAACCGAAAGGTGAGTTGAAGCACACCAATCCATTCACGCTATTGGTTGCGGTCGTTCTATCGGCGCAGGCGACCGATGCCGGCGTCAACAAGGCGACGCCGGCTTTATTCGCGCTTGCCGATACGCCGGAAAAAATGGTGGCGCTCGGCGAGGATCGCATCCGCGATCTGGTCAAGACCATCGGGCTCTATCGTACCAAGGCGAAAAACGTTTTCTTGCTGGCGAAGAAACTGGTCGATGAATTCGGCGGCGAAGTGCCGAAGACGCGCGACGAACTGGTGACGCTGCCGGGCGCCGGCCGCAAGACCGCCAATGTCGTCTTGAACATGGCGTTCGGTCAGCCGACCATGGCGGTCGACACGCACATTTTTCGCATCGGCAACCGCACTGGCCTGGCGCCCGGCAAGGATCCGTTGGCGGTCGAACTGGAGCTGGAGAAAGTCATTCCGGCGAAATACATGCTGCACGCGCACCACTGGCTGATCCTGCACGGGCGCTACATTTGTCTGGCGCGCAAGCCGCAATGCGAGAAATGTATCATCGCCGATCTGTGCCAGTGGCCGGGCAAGACCGCCAATACGCCGCCCTAGAGCCTTTCCGGCTTTGATGGAATCAAAGCCGGGGCTCTAGTCTTTTGTTCTGTCGCGTTTTCTTCACGCGAACCGGTACCCACTTCGCTCGAAAACGCTCTAGCTAACGCGCCGGCGGGATCAGTTCGGCGCGCGATCCGCTCATCTTTTTGTGGATATGAACCATGAAAGCCATGGCGAAGATTGGCGTGGCGAAGTTCAGGATCGGGATCGACACAAACGCGGCGATCACTATGCCCGCTGAGAAGACGTAAGCCGCGCGCGCCTTGCGCATCGCCTTGGCCTCGGCGGGCGGATGAAAACGCATGGCGGCGAGTTCGAAATATTCGCGGCCGAGAAGATAGGCGTTGCCGAAAAACAAAATCAGGAAGCCGAAGCCGGCAAACAAAATGAACGGCAGCGCCAACAGATAGACGACGAGCGCGAGCAGCGTGATCTTGACGCCTTCGATCAGCGCCCGGAACACCGGCAACGGCTGGCCGGGCGCCTCGGCCGGGTAATATTCGCGCTCGACCAGTTCGGCGACCTCATCGACGAAGAAGCTGCCGACAAAGGCGGTCACCGCCGGCATCAGGAACAGCGCGCCGGTGACCATGCCGAGGCCCGCCATGATCGACAGCACCCAAGCCAAAGCGGCCCAGACCGAATGCGGCGCAAAGCCTGATGTCTGCTCGGCCCAGCCGGCGCCGCTGTCGGCCAGGTGCGCCAGCACGCGCTGCATGGCGATGCCGATGATAATGATGAACAAAATCGCCAGGCCGACGGCTTTCAACAGCACGCGGCGCAAGGGCGGCGACAGCATCTGGGAAAAGGCCATGGCGGCGGCGTGGAGCATGACGCCACAAGTAGGATCGTTTGGCGTTGGGGGCAAGGACTCCCTGTCGTCGTCCCCGCGAAAGCGGGGACCCAGCGCTTTGCTGGAATTGCTGGATCCCCGCCTTCGCGGGGATGACAACCGTGGCCTACGCCACCCTCACGAGATTTTCGTCCTCGACTGGCTGATCCGCCGGCACCAGCGACACCATCAGGTCGGGGTCGGTGGCCGGAAGATCGGCCCAGGCCATGGCCTTGTAGTCGAAACCGCGCACGATGGTCGGCTTCACCACCTCGAAATAGGGCGAGATGTCGAAATCGCGCGGCGCGTAAAGCGACGAATGGCGGATTTCGAGGATTTCCTCGCGCGCCTTTTCGCTTTCCAGCAGCGTTACTTTCGGCAGGATCGGATAGCGCACATTTTCAAACGCCTGCGCGATCAAGGCCGAACAGATGATGCGGGTCGGGTGGCCGGAGCCGAGCGCCATCATGCGGCGGCGCCAGCGCTGCGGGATCGGCAGCGGCAACAGATAGCGCATCAGGTCGATGATGTTTTTTAGATCGTAATCGAAGCCGATACGCTCGGAGGCATAGGTGCAGACGCGGGCGCGATCGTCGTCGTTGAGCCCGATCGGCCGGCAGATGCGGGTATGAAAGCGGGCATATTTCGACAGCGGCGCCGCCACCACGCCCTCGCCGATATTGGCCTCGACCAGGACCAACGGTTCGTCGTCGGCGGTGCAGCGGTCGCCGATCGGTCCGACATAAAGCGCGGCATGCGACCAGGTCGATTGCGTTAGATATTTGATGACGCCGGAAATGTGGTTGTTGCCTTCGACGAGGATGACGTCGCCGGGCTTGAGTGTGTCGCGCAGCACGGCGGGATCGGTCGGCGTGAAGGGCTCGTAGCCCTGCGCCGGCTTTTCCAGGTAGCGGGCCAATACGCGCCCGATTCCGTCCGCTACGAAACTCATGTCCCGCCCTTGTTGCGCCGGCTCTCGACGCTTGTCTTGACGACCCCTTCGTCCGGCGGAGTTCTATTCCGCGCCTTGTTGCCTTCAATTTACGCAGGACTCATTGCAAATTGGTTCATCCGGAGCGGTATCGATTCATGTTGCGTTAGCCACGAAACCCATTGCGGCCCATGGATTCGCGCTTATTCCCACATGCGGATAGAAATCTTTCGGATACCATGTTGCGGTGTCCATGAGGCGGCTGGATGACGATCGGTAATGGCATAGGCCCGAAGGTTTTGCGTCCGGAGGCATTCCGCCCGAAGGCTTTGATCGCCTGGTCGAGCGGCAAGGATTCGGCCTGGGCGCTGCATGTGGCGCGGCTTGCCGGCGAATACGACATCGTCGGCGCGCTGACGACGGTGACCGACACGTTCGGCCGCGTCAGTATCCACGGCGTACGCGAGGAACTGCTGATGGCGCAGCTCAAGGCCGCCGGGCTGCCGGTGGCTATCGTGCGCATTCCCTATCCTTGTCCCAACGAGGTTTACGAGGAGCGCATGGCAATGGCGATGCAAGAGGCCATCGCCGCCGGCGTGACGCATGTCATCTTCGGCGATCTGTTTTTGCGGGACATTCGTGAATATCGCGAAGCAAAGCTCAAGCCGATCGGCGTCACACCGGTGTTTCCATTGTGGGATTTGCCGACCGACGCTTTGGCAAAGGACATGATTTCAGGCTGTGTCGAAGCCTATATCGTCACCGTCGATCTGAAAAGACTGCCGGCTTCGTTTGCCGGACGTCGCTTCGATCGTCAGTTGCTGCGTGATTTACCGAATGGTGTCGATCCGTGCGGCGAGAACGGCGAGTTTCACACTTTCGTCGCGGCGGGGCCGATGCTGAAGGGCCGCGTGGCGGCCACGGTCGGCGATCGCGTCGAGCGGGATGGCTATGCCTATGCGGATGTGGTGGCGGGGTAGTATTTCTTGTTGTCCCCACTTTCGCGGGGGCGGTAGAACTTACTGTGGCGGCGTACCATTCTCGCGCAAGACGTCTCCGGCAAGATAGAGCGATCCGGTAATCAGAATGCGCGGCGGCGGTTCGAGGTCGAGCTTGCGCACGGCATCGAGCGCGTCGTCGAGAGTGCCGCGGCTTGTCGCCGGAATATCGAGCGCCCGCGCCGCCTCGGCCACAACGTCGGCCGTGAGACCTTTTTCGGCGCCCGGCACCGGCACGGCGATCAGCCGGCGCGCGAGGCCGGCGAAATTGTTGAGAAAGCCAGCGAAGTCCTTGGTTGCCAGCATGCCGACGATCAAGACCAGAGGCCGCGACACGCGCTCTTCGAGATCGGCGAGCGCGGCGGCAATGGCGCGCCCGCCATCGGGGTTATGGCCGCCGTCGAGCCACAGTTCGCTGCCCGGTGGCGTCAGATCGACGAGACGCCCGGCACTCAGGCGATGCAGCCGCGCCGGCCAGTCGGCTTTGGTCATGCCGGCTTCAAAAGCCGAAGGCGGGATTTTCAATTGCGGGATCGCGCGCAACGCCGCGATGGCCAGTCCGGCATTCTCGAACTGATGACGGCCATAGAGTTTCGGCGCCGGCAGATCGAGCAATCCGTTGTCGTCCTGATAGACAAGCCGCCCGCGTTCTTCGGTCGCGGTCCAGTTCTCGCCGGCGATTTTGATCGGCGCTTTCAGCCGCGCCGCCTGCCGCTCAATCACCGCTAGCGCGTCACGATTTTGCGCGGCGACGATGACCGGCGCGTTGGCCTTGATGATGCCTGCCTTTTCGGCGGCGATTTTTTCGATCGTGTCGCCAAGAAAATCCGTGTGGTCGATGGAGACCGGCGTGATGATCGACGCCAATGGCGTGTCGATGACATTGGTCGCGTCCAGCCGTCCGCCGAGCCCGACTTCCAGCAACAGCACGTCGGCCGGATGGCGCGAAAACAGCAGGAAGCCGGCGGCGGTTGTCATTTCGAAGACGGTAATCGGCTCACCGCCATTGGCGCGCTCGCATTCTTCCAGCGCAGCGGAAAGCTCAGCGTCGGAGACAAGCTTGCCCTCACCAATCGCGCCGAGCCGGAAGCGCTCGTTGAAATTCACCAGATGCGGCGACGTGTAAGCATGCACGCGCATGCCGGCGGCTTCCAGGATCGCCCGCAGGAAAGCCGTGGTCGATCCCTTGCCGTTGGTGCCGGCGATGTGGATGATCGGCGGCAGGTTACGTTCGGGATGGTCCAAAGCTACGAGCAGCCGCTCGACGCGGTCGAGCGACAGATCGATGCGCTTGGGATGAAGCGCCAGCAGCCGCGTCAAGATGGAGTCGACCTGGCTCACGTCACGCGTGCGCCGGAACCGGCAATTTCTGCTGCGTGCTTGGCGCCGACTGCTTGGTCAGGAGGCGGCACAATTCGGCGAGTGTGCCGCGTAACTTGTGGCGATGCACGACCATGTCGACCATGCCGTGTTCGGTGAGATATTCGGCGCGCTGGAATCCAGCCGGCAACTTTTCGCGTATAGTCTGTTCGATGACACGCGGACCGGCAAAGCCGATCAGCGCAGCGGGTTCGGCGATGTGTACGTCACCGAGCATCGCATAGGAAGCGGTGACGCCGCCGGTGGTCGGATTGGTCAGCACGACGAGATAAGGCAGCCTGGCCTCGCGCAGCATCTGCACGCCGACGGTGGTGCGCGGCAATTGCATCAGCGACAGGATGCCTTCCTGCATGCGCGCGCCGCCGGAGGCCGCGAACAGAATGTACGGCGTGTTGCGCCGCACGGCGGTTTCAAAGCCGGTGATGATCGCCTCGCCCGCCGCCATGCCGAGCGAGCCGCCCATGAAATCGAAATCCTGCACGCCGATGGTCACCATCTGACCTTCGAGGCGGCCGATGCCAAGCTTCACCGCGTCCTGATAGCCGGTCTTGGTGCGCGCATCCTTGAGACGGTCGATGTAGCGGCGCTCGTCGCGGAACTTGAGCGGGTCGATCTGCACCTCGGGCAGTGCGATGTCCTCGAACTCGCCG
>CANKBJ010000094.1 GCA_947479905.1 Bradyrhizobiaceae bacterium | reverse complement strand
CGGTGCGCAGCTTCGGGAACAGCACCGACCAGTTGATGACGTGTTCCTGGATGTCCCATTTGCCGCCGCCGCTCTGCACGACCTTGCAGCTTTCCAGATTGGCGATGATGCGCGGCATGCGCGGGCAGTCGGTCAGCACCGCCCAGACGACGGCCGGCGCGGCGGCGATGTCGATCGAGGCGCGGATCTGCGCGGCATTGGCGGCCGCGTCGGTCCTGACATGGACTACCGGCTCGCCGCCGCCGGCGCGCGCCGCTTCGGCGCCGTAAGACGCGGCGATAAGCAAAACGCAGGACAGTCCGGCGGCGATTCGTGTCGGCGCGGGCATGGCGCGTTCCTCTCGATTCGGGCCATGGTACAACGCAATTGTGACAACGGGATCGTGGCCGATGAAAAGCTATAAAAAGCAGGACTTTCCCGTCTCAGAGATCCGCCGTTTCCTGGAACCGGGGCCGGTGGTGCTGGTCTCGTCGGCCTGGAAGAGCGAGCGCAACATCATGACCATGGGCTGGCACATGGTGATGGAGTTTTCGCCGTCGCTGGTCGGCTGCCTGATCTCCAGCGGCAATCACAGCTATGAGATGATTTCCCGATCGAAGAACTGCGTCATCAACGTGCCGACGGTCGATCTGGCGAAGACGGTGGCCGGGATCGGCAACTGTTCGGGCGCCGAGGTCGACAAGTTCAGAAAATTCAAGCTGACGGCGCTGGAGCCGGAAGTGGTGACCGCGCCTTTGATCGCCGAATGCTACGCCAATCTCGAATGCAAACTGGTCGATGGGCGCTTGCGCGACAAATACAACTTTTTCATTTTCGAGGTGGTGAAGGCGCATGCGCCGCGAACACCGAAATATCCTAAAACGATTCACTATCGCGGCGATGGGCAGTTCATGGTCGCGGGCCGATCGCTCAATTTGCGCAAGCTGTTTAAGGCCGGGATGCTTTAGCGCCCGGCAATGGCCTTAGAAGCGTCGCCCTTCGAGGCTCGCCATAGCGCGTCGAAGACGCGCGTAAACGCGCTAATGGCTCGCACCTCTGGGTGACGGATTGGGTATTCGGCGGCGTGCCTAAAATTCGCGGCCGCGCGGCAACAGAATATTCACGGTCGTTGAATAGCCTATCTCGATGGAAATCGTGCCATGGATGATGCTGTCCGCTGCTATCCGCGTCTTGTCGGTGCAGGGCGGATTGATCGCTTTGGTGGCGATGCAGATTTCCGACCTTTGCCTGTTTATTGCCTTCCTGCTGGCGTCGCGGCGCATGATCGATTTCACCGGCGGGGTCACGTCGCTCGGCCGCCTCAGCTTCGGGCAGCAGGTCGCGATGGGACGCAAAATCCTGCCGCGGGTCATCGGCGTGATGATCGCCGGCGCGGCGATCGTCTTTACCTGCTGCTTCCCCTGGGTCGGGGCGCACATGCTGCTCGGCTTTGACGGCATCGCCTACGACCAGCAGACCATCGACGGATTCCTGTGGAGCGCGTTTCTTGCAGCGCTGACCTTGCTGCTGGTGCTACGATTCGAGAAGGCGGGCGACGCCAGCCTCGTCGCGGTATCCAGGGAACTTTGGTCGCGCGCTTACTATCTGGCGCCGGCGATCCTGCTGGTTGCCGTGATCGATGTCGGCCTGAGCATCCTGCAAGGCGCGGCGCGCGGCGTCGTCTACGCCTTCTGGACGAGCAACGTGGCGCCGTCGCTGGTGCGGGCGCTGACGTTCTACGCGTTCGTCTTCACGTTCGCCGCCGTGCGGCTCTGGATCACGCTGGCGATACTGGTTTACGCCCTGCGCGAATCCTACCGGCGCGGTCCGGCCACGCCGGTGTCCGGCGCGACCCAAGCATAATTCCAGGTCAAGCCGTCGTCGCCGGTACCGCCAGCAGCGGGCAGGGCGAGCGCCGCAGCACGCGCTCGGTGGTCGAGCCGCGCAGCGCATCGAGAAAGCCGTGATGGCCGGCGGTGGCCATGCCGATCAGATCGGGCGGCCAGTCGGCGGCGGCATCGAGAATCGCCTGCACCACGTCGCCCTTGCGCAGTGCGACGGGGGCTTGCCGGTGCGGTGCGCGGTGGTGCTGCAGTTCGGGCGGATTGCCGCCGACATGCAGCAGCCGTTCCTCGACGTCGGTGCCGGCCAGCATATGGGCAAAGCCCATGATTGTATTGACCGCCGCGGCCGGCGCCGGTTCGCGGTCGACCGGAATGAGCACGCGCTTGAGATGCACCTCGCCGCGCAGGGGATCGACGAAGCTGCGGGTGTTTTCAGGCACGAATAAAGTTGGCGTCCTGGCGTGACGCGCCAGTTTCTCGGCCGCCGAGCCGCGCAGCCAGCGCGCCACCCCTTCGCGGCCCTCGGTGGCGAGCACGATCAGATCGGCCGGGTTCTGGTCGAGAAACTTCAAAACGCCGCCGACGGCCGATTGCGCTTCGAGTTCGACCTTGGCGATGGTGACGCCGAGCTTTGCCGCGACCGCGGCGGGCGTGTCGGTTTCCTTAGCCAGCCCCCAGCCGGCGAGCGCAATGCGAATGTGCGGGAACGAGGTCCATTCCACCGTCGCAGCCCCGGCGGCGACATGGACCAAAGTCAGCGCGCATTTCGCGTTGAGCGCGATGCGCAAGGCATGGACGAAGGCCTGGGCGCTGGCGTCGGAGAAATCGGTCGGGTGAACGATGGAGCGTAAGGGCAGCATGGATCGCAAAAAGCCTCCGGCGGCGATGGCGAAAGCCTAGCAAAGCCTGGCCGAGCGGCCTTTGCGTCAAATCAACTCGGCCGCGCCCGGCGGGGGGGCCGGACCCCTTGATCCGACAGCCTTTCCCTGCCACATGCGGCGCATGGACATGCCGCTTTCGACCCCGGATTCGGGCCCAAAACTGAGCAACGCGTCGCCGCTGGCCGCCGAGGTCGAGCGCCGCCGCACTTTCGCGATCATTTCACATCCCGACGCCGGCAAGACGACGCTGACCGAGAAACTGCTGCTGTTCGGCGGCGCCATCAATCTGGCCGGACAGGTCAAGGCCAAGCGCGACCGCCGCTCGACCCGCTCGGACTGGATGTCGATCGAAAAAGAGCGCGGCATCTCGGTGGTCACCTCGGTGATGACCTTCGACTACGAGGGC
This sequence comes from Bradyrhizobiaceae bacterium, assembly GCA_947479905.1. Classification (GTDB taxonomy): domain Bacteria; phylum Pseudomonadota; class Alphaproteobacteria; order Rhizobiales; family Xanthobacteraceae; genus Pseudolabrys. The sequence goes on along the minus strand of CANKBJ010000094.1, from coordinate 10,300 downwards.
CGCGTGTTCAATCTGCTCGACACGCCGGGCCACGAGGACTTCTCGGAGGACACCTATCGCACGCTCACCGCCGTCGACTCGGCCGTTATGGTGATCGACGGCGCCAAGGGCATCGAGGCGCGCACGCGCAAACTGTTCGAGGTCTGTCGGCTGCGCGACATTCCGATCGTCACCTTTATCAATAAAATGGACCGCGAGAGCCGCGACCCGTTCGAGATTCTCGACGAGATCGAAAAGACGCTCGCGCTCGACACCACGCCGATGACCTGGCCGATCGGGCAGGGCCGCGACTTCGCCGGCACCTACGACGTCAAACGCGGCGATATGCGGCTGATGACCGAGGATTCGAAGGATGCGGCGTCGCAGCCGCTCGATCTGCCAATGCTGGCGGCGAAGAATTCAATGCTCGATGCCGATGCCATTACCAGCGAACTCGAACTGGTCAAGGAAGCGGCGCGTCCCTTCGATTTCGCCGCGTTCCGCGAAGGCCATCTGACGCCGGTCTATTTCGGCTCGGCCTTGAAGAATTTCGGCGTCAAGGATCTGCTCGACGCGCTCGCCGATTACGCGCCGCCGCCACGGCCGCAACAGGCCTCGACGCGCGTGGTCGAGCCGATCGAGGCCAACATGTCGGCCTTCGTGTTCAAGATCCAGGCCAACATGGACCCCAATCATCGCGACCGCATTGCCTTTGCGCGGCTGGTGTCCGGAAAATTGCGCCGCGGCATGAAGGCCAAGCTGGTGCGCACCGGCAAGCCGATGACTTTGTCGTCGCCGCAGTTCTTTTTCGCGCAGGACCGTTCGATCGCCGACGAGGCTTACGCCGGCGACGTGGTCGGCATCCCGAACCACGGCACCTTGCGCATCGGCGATACGCTCACCGAAGGCGAGGACATCAAGTTCCTCGGCGTTCCGATGTTCGCGCCGGAAATCCTGCGCCGCGTCAAGCTCGGCGATCCGATGAAGGCGAAGAAGCTGAAAGAAGCTTTGCAGCAGATGGCGGAAGAGGGCGTCGTGCAGGCGTTCCGGCCGCTCGACGGCGCGCCGGCCATGGTCGGCGTCGTCGGCTCGTTGCAGCTCGACGTCCTGAAGGTGCGCCTGCGCGACGAATATGGCCTCGACATCGATTTCGAGACGCCGGAGTTTCAACTGGCGCGCTGGATTTCCTGCGACGACGACAAGAAACTCAACGACTTCGTGCAGGCCAATTATTCGAGCGTCGCCGAGGACCTCGACGGGGACCGCGTGTTCATGGCGCGCAATGACTTCATTCTGGGTTATACGTCCGAGCGCGCGCCGGGCATCGTGTTCAATGATATCAAGGATGTGAAGAACAAGGTTGGGTAACTGTCATTCCGGGGCGCGTACGCAGTACGCGAACCCGGAATCCAGGAGCTTCAACCGCTATCCGTGGATTAGGCTCTGGATTCCGGACTCGCGGCCAAGCGGCCGCGCCCCGGAATGACAGAGAAAATCAATTCACCTGCACATTGGCCGCCTTGATGACCGGCGTCCAGCGCTCGACCTCGCGGTCGATCACGGCGCGGAATTCCTCCGGCGAATTGCCGACCGGCGCCATCAATTGCGCAGCGAGTCTGTCGCGCACGTCCGGCAGTTTGACGATCGCGGCGACATCCTTGTTGATGGCGGCGATCAGCGGCTTCGGCAGGCCGCCGGGACCGATCAATCCGATCCAGGCGTCGGCGTCGATATCGATACCGGACTCTTTCAGCGTCGGTACATCGGGCAGGAACGGCGAGCGGGTGGCGGTCGACACCGCCAGCACTTTCACCTTGCCGGCCTTGGCCTGCACCATGACCGAGATCGCCGGCAGGCAGCCCATCTGCGCGTCGTTGCGCATGACCGCGCTGATCGCCTGCGGTGAACTGGTGTAGGGCACATGCAACATCCGGGTGCCGGACTTGATGGCGATGGCTTCCATCGCCAGCTGCGACAGCGAGCCGTTGCCGATCGAGGCGAAATTGTATTTGCCGGGATTGGCCTTGAGGAGCGCGATCAATTCGGCGACAGACTTGACGTTGAGCTCGTTGTTGACCGCCAGCGCGCTCGGCTGAGTGATCAATTGCGTGATCGCGGCGATATCCTTGGCCGGATCGTAGGGCAGCTTGGAAAACAACAGCGTGTTGATGGCGAGCGGCCCGCCAATGCTGACACCGATGGTGGCGCCGTCCGCCGCGGCCCTGGCGACGGCTTCGGTGCCGAGATTGCCGCTGGCGCCGGCCTTGTTCTCGACGATGAAAGTGCTGTCCGGATATTTCTTGCCCAGCTGGTCGGCGATCAGGCGGGCGACGATATCGGGCGTCGAGCCGGCGCCGAAGGGGGCGATGATATGCACGGTTTTCGGCGGCCAGTTCTGCGCGGCGGCGGGCAGGGCGAACACCGCCAGCAAAATGGTGAGAGCAATCCGCTTGAGCATCTGTGTCCCCCGTAACGGCTTGTTGTTACGCCCAGCGCGACTGGCGACAAGGCATACACGATTCGGACCGCCGCTTGCATTGATCGCCATCATCGCCTCTACTGCGCCGCCAATGGCACCGTCACCGCTTTGAGCGCGAGCACAGCATGGGCTTCATGGTTCTTATCGCAGGTTTACTGGTTTTTCTCGCCACTCACGTCTTCGTGTCGATGCGCGGCGCGCGCGCCGCGGCGATGGCGCGTCTCGGCGTCACCGGTTACCGGGTCGTCTTCTCGGTGGTGTCGATCGCGGGACTGGTTCTGATCGTCTGGGGTTATGGCCTCTATCGCGCGCACGAATGGATCGATGTCTGGTCGCCGCCGGCGTTCACGCGCCACATTGCCGCTCTGCTTATGCTGTTTTCGGTCATCTTCATGACCGGGGTGTTTTTCCAGAACCACATCAAGGCGAGGCTGAAATATCCGATGCTGGCGAGCGTCAAGACATGGGCGCTGGCGCATCTCATCGCCAATGGCGATCTCGGTTCGATCCTGATGTTCGGCACGTTCGTCGGCTGGGCCGTGTTCGCGCGCATATCAGCCAAGCGCCGCACCGACGAAGTGGCGGCGGTCGCACCGAAGGGTTATACCAACGACGCCATCGTGGTCCTGCTCGGGATCGTGGTCTATCTCGCGCTCGGCTATGTGTTCCATCCGGTGTTCATCGGCGTTCCGGTTTTCGGTAAATAGCGCAACGGGGCAGCCAACGTGTCCATCCAGAAAGACGTCAAGCGGCTGACCGCTCCCGATATCCGCGCGCGCAAGGGCGGCGATCCGATCGTTATGTTGACCTCGTATCACGCGCACACGGCGAGCCTGGTCGACAAATATTGCGACGTGATTTTGGTCGGCGACTCGCTCGGCATGGTCATGCACGGGTTGGAGACGACCGTGCCGGTGACGCTCGACATGATGATCCTGCAAGGCCACGCGGTGATGCGCGGCTCGGAACGCGCTTTGGTCGTCGTCGATATGCCGTTCGGTTCCTATGAGGCCTCGCGCGAGCAGGCCTTCATGAATGCCGCGCGCGTGCTGAAGGAAACCGGTTGCGGCGCTATCAAGCTCGAAGGCGGCGCACGCATGGCCGAGACCATCCGCTTCCTGGTCGAGCGCGGTGTGCCGGTGATGGCGCATGTCGGTTTGACGCCGCAGTCGATCAACACCATCGGCTCGTTCCGCGCGCAGGGGCGCGAGGAGAGCGACTGGGGTCCGATCGAGCAGGATACGATCGCGGTGTCGCAGGCCGGCGCTTTCTCGGTGGTGATCGAGGCGGTGGCCGAGCCTTTGGCGCGCAAGATGACCGCCTCGGTGCCGATCCCGACCATCGGTATCGGCGCCAGCGTCGCCTGCGATGGCCAGGTGCTGGTGCTGGAGGATATGCTCGGCCTGTCGCCGCGCGTGCCGAAATTCGTCAAGCGCTATGGCGATCTCGGCCCCGGCATAGAGAAGGCGGTGGCCGATTATGCCGCCGAGGTGCGCTCACGGGCCTTCCCCGGGCCGGAGCATGTCTATCCGATGAAGGCCAAAAAGCCTTGACCGGCGGGGTTCCCCTGGCCGGAAACATGCGCTAAAGCGTTGAAATATTGACCATAGTCGGCGTTCCCTTTGCCTTGAGCGCGCCACATGGCTAGGTTACGCGCACAATTCGCCCCTCAGGTTCGGTCAATTGGGGGTTAGGAGCCATTCGTGTCCGATATTTTCAGTGAAGTTGACGAAGAAGTCCGGCGCGAACGGCTCAAGCAACTGTGGGACAAATACAGCCTCCTGATCATCGCCGTGGCGGTGCTGATCGTTGCCGGCATCGGCGGCTGGCGCGGCTATGAATATTGGGTGGCGCAAAAGGCGGCCGCGGCCGGCGCCGCTTTCGAGAACGCCGTCACCATGAGCGAGCAGGGCAAGCACGCCGAGGCGCAGGCCGCTTTCGCCAAGGTCGTCACCGAGGCGCCGGCCGGCTATGCCGTGCTGGCGCGCTTCCGCGCCGCCTCCGAACTGGCCCAGGTCAAGGCCGAGGACGCGGTCAAAGCCTATGACGTGCTCGCCGCCGACAGCACGCTGGGCGGCACCTGGCAGGACCTGGCGGCATTGCGCGCCGGTCTGCTGCTGGTCGACAGCGCTTCCTTCGACGATATGCGCAAACGTCTCGAACCATTGACCGAGCCGACGCGGGTCTTCCGTCACACCGCGCGCGAATTGCTGGCGCTGTCGGCCTGGCGCGCCCGCGACACCGCCGCCGCGCGCCGCTACGTCGAACTGATCTCGGCCGATGCCGAAACGCCGCCGGGCGCGCGCACGCGCATCGAGGCTTTGTCGGCGCTGCTCGCGGCCGACGGCAAGAGCTGAGGGCAGCGCATGATCCCGAAAAGTGGGAACCGGTTTCCCGCCTTCGCGAAGCCCGCTTCGGCGGGCGAAGGAAGGTCGGACAAGATTATGCGCAAGCTAATGCCCATGCGCCGCGTGCAAAGGATCGTCCTGCTAGCCACGTTCGTTCTGGCCGCGCCGGTGCTGTCGGGCTGCGCCAATTTCGATCCGGAGAGCCTGGATATTTTCGGCCTCGGCGAGAAGAAGAAGCTGCCGGGCGACCGCAAACCGGTGTTCCCGGAAGGCGTGCCGGGCGTGTCGCAGGGCATTCCCAAGGAGTTTATCAAGGGCAACCAGCCGGCGGCCGACACCGCGCTATTGCCGGACCAGGCCGCGCCTGCCGCCGCGCCGGTGTACGAGGAGCCCAAGGCGGAGCCAAAGCCGAAACCGAAACGCAAGGTAGCGGCGAAGCCAAAGCCCGTTGCCGCCGCGCCGGTCCAGCCGGTGTCGCAGGCGCCGCAGCAACAGCCGCAGGCGCAGCAAGCGCCGGCCGGCTGGCCGCAAGGCTCGACACCGCCGGCGTCTTCATCCGGCAGCACGGCCGCATGGCCATCGCCGCCGCCATCGGGGACTTTCTCGCGCTGAATTTCGTCATTCCGGGCCTGACCGCAGAGCGGCACCCGGAATCCAGCTATACCGTGTAGCCTGCCGGAATCCGGGCGTGCCCGCTGTTAGCGAGTGCGCTCGGGATCGACCGTTTTTCGCAGGTGTGAATTAAGAAAAGTAATCAGATGAGTTTCACCATTGCCATTGTAGGCCGGCCGAATGTCGGCAAGTCGACGCTGTTCAACCGGCTGGTCGGCCGGCGCGTCGCGCTGGTCGACGATCGCCCGGGCGTGACGCGCGACCGCCGCGAGGGCGAAGCCCGGCTCGGCGATCTCGACTTCACCGTCATCGATACCGCGGGGCTTGAAGAGTCGACGCCGGATAGTCTGTCCGGCCGCATGCGGGCGCAGACCGAAACCGCGATTGCGCAAGCCGACGCGATCTTTTTTATGATCGACGCGCGCTCAGGGCCGATCCCCGACGACCGCTATTTCGCCGAGCTGGTGCGCAAGTCCGGCAAGCCGACGGTGCTGATCGCCAACAAGATGGAAGGCGAGGCCGGACAGGCCGGCCGCTTCGATGCCTATGCGCTGGGTCTCGGCGATCCTGTGGCGTTGTCGGCCGAACATAACGAAGGCCTGCCGGATCTCTACGACGCGCTGCGCGCGGCGCTGCCGCTGGAGACGGCGGAAGCGTCGGCGGAGCAGGCCGAGCCGACCGGCCCGCAAGCCATCAAGGTCGCCATTGTTGGCCGGCCGAACGCCGGCAAGTCGACATTGATCAACCGGCTGATCGGCGAGGATCGCCTGCTGACCTCGTCGGAAGCCGGCACGACGCGCGACGCGATTGCCGTCAATCTCGACTGGCACGGCCAAAAATTCCGCATTCACGACACCGCCGGCATTCGCCGTCGCGGCCGCGTCGACGAGAAGCTGGAAAAGCTGTCGGTCAGCGACGCGCTCAACGCCGTGCGTTTCGCCGAAGTCGTCGTCGTGCTGCTCGATGTCGAGAACGCTTTCGAGGAGCAGGATCAGCGTATCGCCGATCTGGTCGAACAGGAAGGCCGCGCCATCGTCATCGCCGTCAACAAATGGGATTTGAAGGAGCGGACCTCCGGCGCGATTTCCAAATTGCGCGAGCAGGCCGACGAGAAGCTGACGCAGATGAAGGGCGTGCCTCTGGTCGCGGTGTCGGCTCTGACCGGCGAGGGGCTCGATCGGCTGATGCAGGCAATCGTGCAGGCGCACGAAGTCTGGAACAAGCGCATTCCAACGAGTGCGCTCAACCGCTGGTTCGAGCATGCGATCGAATCGCATCCGCCGCCGGCGGTGTCGGGCCGCCGCTTGCGGCTCAATTACGTCACGCAGGCGAAGAACCGGCCGCCGAGCTTCGTCGTGTTCTGCACGCGCGCCGACGCGGTGCCCGACGCCTACAAGCGCTATCTGGTCAATTCGTTGCGCGAGGCCTTCGACATGCCGGGCACGCCGATAAGGCTGTCGCTGCGCGAGAAGGACAACCCGTTCAAGGGCCGCGCGAAGTTCAAGCACTGACCTTTCTTCACCATCCCCCTCCAGGGGAGGATGAAGACGCTACGCCGGCGCTTTGAATTCCAGAAACTTGCCGGCGCGGTAGTCGTACATCTTGCCGCTCTCGGTGCAGGACGGCAGGCACAAGGTCAGCAGCGCCTTGGCGACGTCTTCCGGCGGCGTCAGCGTGCTCGGATCGGCGCCCGGCCAGCCGGATGCATACATGCGCGTGCGGGTCGGACCCGGATTGAAGGAGTTCACCTTGACGTTCGTCGTCGCGGTTTCGGCGGCGTAGGTGCGCACCAGCGCGTCGAGCGCCGATTTGGTCGCGGCGTAAACGCCGGTATAGGCCTGACCACGCCAAGCGAGTCCGGAGGTCATGAACACCGCGCGCCCGGCTGTGGACGCTTTCAACAGCGGGTCCATGGTGCGGATGAGCTGCCAGTTGGCGGTGACATTGACCGCGAACATTTTGTCGAAGTCCTTAGGCTCGACATGGTCGAGTGGCGACAATGTGCCGAGCGAGCCGGCGTTGCCGACCATGACGTCGAGGCGGCCGTAACGCTCGTGCAGCGCCAGCGCCAGCCGCGCAATGCCATCGGCGTCGGTCATGTCGAGCGGCACCAAGGTCGCCGAGCCGCCGGCCGATTTAATCTTGTCGTCGAGTTCTTCCAGCCCGCCGACGGTGCGCGCGACGGCGACGACATGGGCGCCGGCCTCCGCCAGATCAAGCGCCAGTTCGGCGCCAATGCCGCGCGATGCGCCGGTGACAAGGGCGATGCGGTCGGAAAGAGGTTTGCTCATGAATGACGCCAGCGCTGGTCGGTTTATATGGCTTCTGCCAACAGCGACAATTGCCGCGGGCTGGCATCCTGAGCGCCGAGGTCGGTCAACGTGGTCGGATAGTCGCCGGTGAAACAGTGGTCGGTGAACTGCGGCTTGGCCGCGTCGCGGCCGGGCAGGCCCATGGCGCGGTAGATGCCGTCGACCGACAGGAAGGCGAGCGAATCCGCGCCGATGAACTTGCGCATGCCTTCCAGATCCATGGTGGCGGCCAAGAGCTTTTCGGCGTCCGGCGTGTCGATGCCATAGAAATCCGGATGCGTGATCGGCGGCGATGAAATGCGGAAATGCACTTCGGCCGCTCCCGCATCGCGCATCATCTGCACGATCTTGCGCGAGGTGGTGCCGCGCACGATGGAATCGTCGACCAGCACGATGCGCTTGCCAGAGACCACGGCGCGGTTGGCCGAATGCTTCAGGCGCACGCCCTGATCGCGGATCGATTGCGTCGGCTGAATGAACGTGCGGCCGACATAGTGATTGCGGATGATGCCGAGTTCGTAGGGAATGCCGGCGGTCTGCGCATAGCCGAGCGCCGCCGGCACGCCAGAGTCCGGCACCGGCACGACGACGTCGGCCGCCACCGCGGCTTCACGCGCCAGTTCGGCGCCGAGATTTTTGCGCACGTCATAGACGTTGCGGCCGCCGACGATGGAATCGGGGCGGGCGAAATAGATATATTCAAAGATGCAGGGCCGCGCCGCCATCGGCGGGAACGGCTTGTGCGACTGCGCGCCATCCTCGTCGAAGACGACGACTTCGCCGTTCTCGACGTCGCGCACGTAAGTCGCGCCGATGATGTCGAGCGCGCAGGTTTCCGAGGCGAGGATCGGGCAGCCGTCGAGCTTGCCCAGCACCAGCGGTCTGATGCCCAGCGGGTCGCGCGCGCCGACCAGTTTCTTGTTGGTGAGACCAACGAAGGCGTAGGCGCCTTCCAGCTGACGCAGGCCTTCGACGAAGCGGTCGACGAAACGGTTGCGGCGGGCGCGCGCCACTAGATGCAGGATCACTTCGGTGTCCGAGGTCGACTGCATCATGGCGCCTTCGCGCACCAGATTTTTGCGCAGGCTGATGCCGTTGGTCAGGTTGCCGTTATGGGCGACGGCGAAACCGCCGCCTTCCAGTTCGGCGAACAGCGGCTGCACATTGCGCAGGATGGTTTCGCCGGTGGTGGAATAGCGGACATGGCCGACCGCCGAATTGCCGGGCAGGCGGTCGATCACCGTGCGCTCGGAGAAGGTATCGCCGACCAGGCCGAGCCGGCGTTCGGAGTGGAAGCGCTTGCCGTCGAAGGAGACGATGCCGCAGGCTTCCTGGCCACGATGCTGGAGCGCGTGCAGGCCGAGCGCGGTGATGGCGGCCGCGTCCGGGTGGCCGAAAATGCCGAAGACGCCGCATTCCTCGCGGAGCCGGTCGGCATAGACATCCAAGTCAGGATGCGGGTCGAAGTCGGTGTCGACTTCTGTCTGGCCGGCGATCGCGAGGTCTTGCGGGTTTTTTGGCATGCCTAGCGGGTTTCCTGTTTCAGCCGCGCCGGCGTCACGGGCGGCCGCAGTTCCGATTTCCGGCCGGGCGCGGCGTCCGGCGGCGCATCCTGGTCGGCTGGCGCGGGTTTCTTCAGCCGCTTTAAGATGGTGCTCTCGGGGTCGTCCGGCAACATGGCCATCAGCCATTGTCCGGTACTTTGCAACACCACTTTCGACTTGGCGCCGCGCACCCACTCCGGCTGGCTGCGATCGGGTACCAGCCATGCGAAAAACAGGAAGGCGACGACGACGATGATCAGGCCGCGGCCGAGGCCGAACAGGAAACCGAGTGTGCGGTCGAGCGCGCCGACCCGGCTGTCGAGGATCATGTCGGAAATCCGCACGGTGATGATCGAGACGATCAGCAGCGTCAGCAGGAAAATCGAACCGACGGTGATGCCGGTCGCCACCGTCTTGCTGGAGACATAGCCTTCGGCGATCGGCAGCACCTTGGCGAAGGAATAGAGCGTGACCAGAGCGGCGATGCCCCAGGCGCCGATCGACAGAATCTCGCGCATGAAGCCGCGGATCATGGCGAGCAGGCCCGAGATCAACATGACAACGAGCAAGAGGATATCGAGCAGCGTAATGGGCATGCCTGGCTCTCTAAGCGCTCCGCGAATGGGGGCTGGCACCGGCGCAGCCGCGCCGGCACGGCGAATCCGCGCGAGCTTTAGCGGCTAGCGCGGCGAGCGGCAATGTCGGCCTTAAGTGCTTAATTTTGAGCCCGTTTCTGGTCCTGTCCGACCGCAAAACGCCCGCTTGAGCCGGTTGATGCGCGCCCCGTATATAGCCGGGCGTCGCGGTGCCGTCACCCGTCTATCAACCGGTTTTCGCAGCATGTGCCGCATTTTGGCGCGGCTTTCCCAAAGCGGCGATATCGGCAACCAGCGAGGTCAGGCTGCCGACATGGCTCGTCTTTAGACCGCCTTCGCCAGTTTCGCCGCGCACGGCCTCCGGCACCACGGCGCGGGCAAAGCCGAGCTTGGCCGATTCCTTCAACCGGCTCGGCGTATGTGACACCGG
>CANKBJ010000093.1 GCA_947479905.1 Bradyrhizobiaceae bacterium | reverse complement strand
TTGGCGTCGATGACCGAACTCGGCTTCATCAGCGCCGCCAACCAGAAGGTCGCGCTCGGCAAGCCGCCACGCATCGTCGCGCAGGCCGCCAACGGCGCGGTCAATTATGTCGCCGACTGGATCATGGACGCGCTCAACGACACGCTCGGCCATATCGATGAAGACCTGATCGTCGAGACTTCGATCGACGCCCGATTGCAGGCGAGCGCCGAGATTTCGCTGGCCGACGAACTCACCGCCAAGGGCAACAAGGCCGGCGTCGCGCAAGGCGCGCTGGTGTCGATGACGCCGGACGGCGCGGTGCGCGCCATGGTCGGCGGCCTCGATTATGCCGAAAGCCAGTTCAACCGCGCCGTCGCCGCCAAGCGTCAGCCGGGCTCGGCATTCAAGCCCTTCGTCTATCTGACCGCGCTTGAGCATGGCCTGACGCCCGACACGGTGCGCCTCGACGGCCCGATAAAGATCAAAGGCTGGCAGCCCGAGAACTACAGCCACGAATATTTCGGGCCGGTGCCGTTGACCAAGGCTTTGGCGATGTCGCTCAATACAGTATCGGTGCGGCTGACGATGGAAGTCTCGCCGATGGCGGTGATCCGGACAGCGCATCGCCTCGGCATTTCGTCCAAATTGGAACCGAACGCTTCGATCGCGCTCGGTACGTCCGAGGTCTCGCCGCTCGAACTGGTCGGCGCCTTCGCGACATTTGCCAATGGCGGCTACGCGGTCATGCCGCACATCATCGAGCGCGTACTCGGCGCCAAAGGCCAGCAGCTCTATGCGCGCAACCCGCAACCACTTGGCCGCGTCGTCGAGGCTCGATACGTCGGCATGATGAACACGATGATGCAGGAAACCCTCACCATCGGCACCGCGCACAAGGCCGCGCTGCCGGGCTGGCCGGCCGCCGGCAAGACCGGCACCAGTCAGGATTTCCGCGACGCCTGGTTCATCGGCTATACGGCGCATCTCGTCACCGGCGTCTGGCTCGGTAACGATGACGGCTCGCCGATGAAAAAGGTGACCGGCGGCGGCTTGCCGGTCGATGTCTGGAGCCGCTTCATGCGCGACGGTCATCAAGGCGTGCCGGTGGCCGCGCTGCCGAGTGCGCCGAGCGGCGGCGTGTTCACGACCTTGTTCGGCGGCTCGCAACCGCCGGCCCCGCAAGCGCCGGCGTCAAGGGTCACCGCGCAGCAACAGACCACCGGCATCGACGGCTGGATGCTCAACAATCTGTTCGGCCGCGGCCGGAATTAGCGCATGATCCCGAAAAGTGGGAACCGGCTTTCGGACGAGATCATGCGCAAATCTATGCGTGTCTTGCGGCGCGGCCGCGAATGCCGCGCGTAGCTGCCCAAAGCAGCAAGGTCGCAACGCCCATGAAGGCGACCGCGCTGGCCACCGGCCAGGCATTGTGCCCGAGCAGCGCACCGACGGTCGCACCGCACATCGCCGCGATACTCTGTTGCACGAAACCGAACAGCGCCGAAGCCGCGCCGGCGCGTTCGGGAAATGGCGTCATGGCGCCGGCGATCGACTGCGGCAGCACCATGCCCATACCGGCGAGATAGACCGCGACCGGCAACACAAGAGCGAACGCGGAGGCAAAGCCGAGCGCGACGGAGGCGACCATGCCGAGACCGCCGGCGGCCAGCGCACAGCAACCGAAGCCGATGGTGCGGTCGAGGCCGAGCCGCATGACGAAGCGCGTTGCCAGATTGGTGCCGGTCAAATAGCCGACCGCGCTCAACGCGAAGGCAATGCCGAAATCAAGCGGCGACAGGCCGTAGAGATTTTGCAGCACGAAGGATGCGCCGGAAATCCAGGCAAACAGCCCGGCATAGCTGCCGGTGGCCAGAGCCATATAAGCAAGATAGGCCGGGTTGCGCACGACCACGCCGTAGGAGCGCAGCATTGAGGCGGGCGACACCGGCTCGCTCGCCTTTTGCTTGAGTGTTTCCGGCAGCACCAACCAGATCGCCATCGCGCCGCCAGCGCCGACGATGACCAGCGCGACAAAAACCGAGCGCCAGCCGAAAGCTGTCTGCAACACACCGCCGATGATCGGCGCAACGACCGGCGCCAGCGCCATGACCGAGCCCATGACCGATAATTCACGGCCGGCGCGCGGGCCTGAATAAAGATCGCGCACGATGGCGCGCGCCACCATGATGCAACCGGAACCGCCGAGCGCCTGCAATGCGCGCGCGGCGATCAGCACGTCGATCGACGGCGACAGCGCGCAAATGAAAGTCGCCGCCGAATATAGTCCGAGCGCGGCGAGCAGCACCGGCTTGCGCCCATGCCGGTCCGAAATCGGGCCGTAGATGATTTGCCCGACGGCAAAGCCGATCAGATAGGCCGAGATTGTGAGCTGGACCTGCGCGGTCGACGCGGTCAGCGCCCGCGCAATGTCCGGCAATGACGGCAGATACATATCGGTGGAGAGCGGCCCGATCGCGGTCAACGCCGCCAGCAAGGCGGTCAGCGCGAAAGTTCCGGGACGCAGCATAAAGGGATTCCGTTTGTCGTGCCGCGCGGCTGCCCGGCATGGCGACTGCCTAGCGCAAGGCAGGGCTCGCCGCTAGCTCATCCCATAGCGATGCAGATCTGCGCCATGGGCATCGAGCCAGGCTTTGGCCTTTTTGAACTCGGGACAAATTCGCTCGACCTGACGCCAGAACGCTCGCGAGTGATTCATTTCGACCAGATGCGCTGCCTCATGCGCGGCGAGATAATCGAGCACGAAGCCCGGCGCGAGGATAAGCCGCCACGAGTAAGATAGTACGCCGGTGGTCGAGCACGAGCCCCAGCGGCTGGACTGATCGCGGATCGACACGCGCTTGAGAGTGACGCCGAGCGCCAGCGCCGCCTGTTTGCTGGCGGCCTCCAAATCGCGCTTGGCTTCGCGCTTGAGATAGTCGCGGACCCGGCGCGGAATATGCGGCGCGGCGCCGGCGACGCAAAGCAGGCGGGCCTCAGCGCTCTCGGCTTCGATCCACACGGTGCCGCGCGCCGTCGGCCGGTGGGCAATACGGTGATCGACGCCGCGCAGCGGCAGCACCGCGCCGTCGGCAAAGGGCAGCGGCAGCGGCAAACGCCGCAGCCGCGCGGCGATCCAGGCGCCATGCCGTTGGGCGAAGTCGCGCGCCTGCTTGAGGCTGCCGCGCGGCGGCATGGTCAGGACGACCTCGCGCGTAGCGGTATGAATGCGCAACGTATAGCGGCGCGCCAGCCGGTTACGACGCAGTTGCACGGGAATGACCTCGCCGTCGAGTTCGACCGTGATGATCGAAGGCTCGCTTGTGCGGCTGGAAAACAGGGCGCGCAGGGCTAGGGACATCGGCGGAGCCTAACCGACTCAAAGGGGCTGTACTGCGACGAGTGTGCCACAAGCAATCACGTCAGTCATTCCGGGGCGCGAGTGAAACGAGCGAACCCGGAATCCAGAAACGATCATGTCTTATCTGGATTCCGGGTCCGGCCTTTCAGGCCGTCCCGGAATGACGGGGCAAAATCAGCGCTTCTTGCCGCCGCCGTGCCCGCCATTGTGCGACAGCGCGAAATCGGCGATGCGCGGCTGAATCTCGGAGCGGAAGCGCGAGCCGTTGAATACGCCGTAATGGCCGACGCCGAGCTGCATATAATGCACCTTGTCCTCGGCCGGAATGTTCGGGCAGAGCTTGTGGGTCGCCTCGGTCTGGCCGACGCCGGAAATGTCGTCGTGCTCGCCTTCCACCGTCATCAGCGCGACGCGGCGGATCTTGCCCGGATCGACGCGGCGGCCGCGATGCATCATCTCGCCCTTCGGCAGCGAATGTTTGATGAACACCGTGTCGACGGTTTGCAGATAGAACTCGGCCGACAGATCCATCACCGCCATATACTCATCGTAGAACTCGCGGTGCTTGGTCGCCGAATCGCCGTCGCCCTTGACCAGATTGCGGAACAGGTCGCGGTGCGCCTCGAGATGCCGGTCGAGGTTCATCGACATAAAGCCGGTCAGTTGCAGAAAGCCGGGATAGACATCGCGCATGACGCCGGGATGCGGGAACGGCACCTTGGTGATGACGTGGCTGCGGAACCAGTCGATGCCTTTCGATTCGGCCAGCTTGTTGACCGCCGTTGACTTGACGCGCGTATCGATCGGCCCGCCCATCAAGGTCATGGAATGAGGCACGTAAGGATCGTTATCGGCTTCCATCAAGGCGACTGCGGCCAGCACGGGCACTGACGGCTGGCAAACGGCGACGACATGCGCGTCGCCTTCCATCATGTGCAGAATGGAGATGATATAATCGATGTAGTCGTCGAGATCGAAACGGCCTTCGGCCACCGGCACCGAACGCGCATTGCGCCAGTCGGTGATGTAGACTTCGTGATTGGGCAGGAACGCTTCCACCGTGCCGCGCAGCAAGGTCGCGTAGTGGCCCGACATCGGCGCGACGATCAGGATCTTCGGCTGCGGCCGCTTCGGAATATGCTTGAAGACGCGCTCGAAGTGCAGCAGCCGGCAGAACGGCCGCTCCCACACCGTGTTGATGCGCACCGGCACGCGCTCGCCGCCGACCAAGGTCTCTTCGATACCCCATTCCGGACGGCCATAGCGGCGCGTCGAGCGCTCGAACAATTCCATCGCCGCGGCGACCGACTTGCCATAGGTCGTGTGCGACAGCGGGTTGATCGGATTCTTGAAGAACAGCTTGGTGGCGTCGGCGAAGGCGCGCGAGGGATCGAGCGCGGCGTGGCCCATTTCGTACAGCCAGTACATCGGCGTCGCCATCAAAGCGCTGCGCTCGCCGGAAAGCGTCGCCGCTCCGTCAAATTCCCCAATCGGCATAGGCTTCGATCCCGGCTTTCGCTGCACTGCGGCAGACTGTCGCTTTTCACTCATACCGTCAACTTAACGCCCAACTCGTTCGAATCGTCTTACGATCCAGGAAATAACGCAAAAACAAATACTTAGATACCTAGTCGGCACCCTGTAAGAGCGTTCCTTGTGTTCTGGCACTCGCCAAAAGCTTGAGGAAAGCGAACACCGCAGCCGCGAACAGCACCACATTGAAGGCCAAAGCTTCCAGCATCAGATCGGCGCGGAAGACGCGGTCGATCAGCAGCGCCCGCATGCCCTCAAACACGTAGGTCGGCGGCAGGCTCCAGGCGACGTATTGCAGCCAATGCGGCAGCACCGCCACCGGGTAGTAGACGCAGGTCAGCGGCAGAAACAGAAACATGATGGTCCAGGCCATGCTCTCAGCGCCGAGGCCGTTCCGCAGCAAAAGGCCGGCGACAAAGATCCCGATCGCCCAGCTCGTCAGAATGAGATTGACGAAGAAGGCGACCAGCGCCAAGCCCATCGACCACAGATTGAAGCCGAAGAAGGCAATGGCGAGAAACGTCACCGGGATCATGCCTATCGACAGCCGCACGATGCTCATCACCATCAGCGCCGAGATGAATTCCGCCGGCCGCAACGGCGACATCATCAGATTGCCGAGATTGCGCGCCCACATTTCCTCGAGAAACGAAATCGAGAAGCCGAGCTGGCCGCGAAACAGAATGTCCCACAACAGCACCGCGCCGATGAAGACGCCGGCGGCATTGGCGAAGTAACCGGAGTTGCTCGATACGTAGGTTTGCAGAAACCCCCACATCAGCATTTGCACCGTCGGCCAATAAATCAGGTCGAGCAGACGCGGCCAGGACGAGATCAAGAGATACCAATAGCGCCGCACCATGGCGGCGACGCGGTTGAGGGAGAATTCGAAATGGACAGTAGTGCGGATCATGGCGCGCTCATAATATTGTCGTCCCCGCGAAGGCGGGGACCCATACGCCGTGCGCTATCGATAGGCTGGCGGTTATGGGTCCCCGCCTTCGCGGGGACGACAAAATAGACTTCATCCCGCCACCTCATCTTGCCGATCACGCCCACGCGCGACATCGAGAAAAACGTCTTCCAGCGTTTCGCGGCTGTAGCGCGCCAGCAATCGCGCCGGCGTGTCGTCATCCTCGACGCGGCCCTTTTTCATGATGATGACGCGCTCGCACAGGCGCTCGACCTCGTTCATGTTGTGCGAGGCGAGCAAAATGGTAGCGCCGGTCTCGGCGCGATAACGCTCGAGATGCGTACGCACCCAGTCGGCGGTGTCGGGGTCGAGCGAGGCGGTCGGCTCATCGAGCAGCAGAACATCCGGCTTGTTCAGAAGCGACTTGGCGAGCGACACCCGCGTCTTCTGCCCGGCGGACAATTTGCCGGCCGGGCGATCGAGAAACTCGGTGAGATCGAGGTCGGCGGCGAGGCTGGCGATACGGCCGGCCTCGTCGGGCACGGCGTAAAGCTGCGCGAATACCGACAGGTTCTGCCGCACCGTCAGCCGCATCGGCATATCGACATAGGGGCTCTCGAAATTCATCCGGTGCAGGACGCGGTAGCGCTGCCGGGGCATATGCGCGCCGAGCACCGCGACCGTGCCGGCGGTGGGGGTGACCAGTCCCATGATCATGGCAATGGTCGTCGTCTTGCCGGCGCCATTGCCACCCAGCAGGCCGGTGACGGTGCCCGCCGCCAACTGGAACGAAATGCCATCGACGGCGGTCGCGGTCTTGTAGCGTTTGACCAGATTGTCGACGGCGATGGCGGGCGCAGGCTTTACATCCATGACCGCCCAGATGTGACGCTCCGGCGGCCCAAACGCAAGGGCCGGCGCGACTTTGCGCCCAATTGGTGCGGCGGCGCGCAAACCGCTACACTCGCCGCCATGCCCGCCTTTGCCCTTGCCGACAATCACCCGCGCCGCAATGTGCGCCTCGACACTTTGGTGCGGCTGCGCTGGCTCGCGGTGATCGGCCAGAGCACCGCCGTGCTGGTGGTCTATGTCGGGCTCGATTTCGAGCTGCCGATCTGGGCCTGTCTCGCCGTGATCGCGCTGTCAGCCTGGCTCAACATCGCGCTGCGGCTGCGCTTCCATCTCACCCAGCGGCTCGAACCCGACCGCGCCGCCTGGCTTTTGGCTTTCGATATCGCAGAACTGGCGGTGCTGATCTTTCTCACCGGCGGCTTGCAGAACCCCTTCGCCTTCCTGTTTCTGGGGCCGGTGCTGTTGTCGGCGACGGCGCTGCCGCCGCGCTTCACCATCATGCTGGGCGCCTTCGCCGTCGCCTGCGCCACCGTGCTGGTGTTCGTGCATTACCCGTTGCCGTGGGACGATGACGACCCGCTGAAGCTGCCGCCGATCTACATGATGGGGGTCTGGCTCTCGATCCTGCTGGCGATCGGTTTCATCGGCGTTTACGCTTGGCAGATCACCGAGGAATCGCGGCAGCTCGCCGACGCGCTCGCCGCCACCGAACTGGTGCTGACGCGCGAGCAGCATCTGTCGCAGCTCGACGGGCTGGCCGCCGCCGCCGCGCATGAACTCGGCACGCCGCTCTCGACCATTTCGGTGATCGCCAAGGAACTGGAGAACGCGATCCCCGCCGACGCGCCGCATGGCGAGGACGTGCGGCTGTTGCGTTCGCAGGCGACGCGTTGCCGCGACATTCTCGCCAAGCTGACCGAATTGTCGTCGAGCGGCGAGCCGTTCGACCGCACGCCGCTGACTTCGCTGATCGAGGAGGTGGTCGCGCCGCACCGCGATTTCGGCGTCGCCATCGGCGTCAGCGTCCCCGACGACCGCGCGGCCGAGCCGGTCGGCGCGCGCAATCCGGCGATCTTGTACGGGCTCGGCAATCTTCTGGAAAACGCCGTCGACTTCGCGCGCGAGCGCGTCGATGTGGTGGCGCGGTGGGACGACGAGACGATCGAGGTCGCCATCAGCGACGACGGGCCTGGCTTTGCGCCCGATATTCTCGACCGCATCGGCGAGCCCTATGTCACCAGCCGGCGCCGCAAGCCCGGCAAAGGCGCTGGATTGGACGACGACGACGAGCCGACTGGGCTGGGCCTCGGCTTTTTTATCGCCAAGACGCTGCTCGAGCGCTCCGGTGCGACATTGACCTTCGCCAACCGAGCGCCGCCTTCCCGTGGCGCCATCATCACCTTGCGCTGGAACCGCAGCGAATTCGAGCGATTGCTGAGCTTCGCGCCGACTTGAGAAAGCGGCCGCCATGGCTATTTGTTTATACGCTAGTTACGCGGTATAAAAGGGTTTGACCGCTACCAGAACGGCCCAAAGCGGCCAAATGTGGGATGAAACCGTGAATCTTGCCATGAACGATATCGCCGGCGCGCCGGTTGCGATCGACTATACCGGCGAGCGAACCGTGCTGGTCGTCGAGGACGACCGCTCGTTTCTGCAACGGCTGGCCAAGGCGCTCGAGCAGCGCGGCTTCACCGTGACCACCGCCGAATCGGTCGCCGATGGGCTGTTGCAGGTCGAGCGCGCCGCGCCGGCCTTCGCGGTCGTCGATATGCGGCTCGGCGACGGCAACGGGCTTGATGTCATTTCGGCCCTCAAGCGTCAGCGGCCGGACGCGCGCGGCATTATCCTGACCGGCTACGGCAACATCGCCACCGCCGTTAACGCGGTGAAACTCGGCGCCGTCGACTATCTGGCCAAGCCGGTCGACGCCGACGACGTTCTGGCCGCGCTGCTGGCGCACGAGAACACCAAAATCGAGCCGCCGGAAAATCCGATGTCGGCCGACCGCGTGCGCTGGGAGCATATCCAGCGCATCTACGAATTGTGCGGCCGCAATGTTTCGGAAACCGCGCGCCGGCTGAACATGCACCGCCGCACCTTGCAGCGGATTTTGGCCAAAAGGGCGCCGCGCTAATCTTTTTTGTCATTCCGGGGCGCGCGTCGGCGCGAACCCGGAATCCAGAGCCTCAACTTCTGCTTTCGAATTTTGCCCCTGGATTCCGGGCTCGCGTGCTTTGCACGCGCCCCGGAATGACAAATCAATCCATCGCTTCGTAAGGCCCGACCGGATCGACCAGCGATCGCAGCCGCATCGCCGCGGCACGGGCGAACAGCAGCATCATCGACTTGCGCGTTGCCGCCGCCAACCGATGCTCCGGCGCTTCGCAGTGAAACGCGGCGCCGAAATGATCGGCGACAATCAGCCCGGCGTCCGGCGGGAAAATCTCGCACGGCACATCCTGCGCGGTGGCGAAGAACAGCCGGTCGCAATGGGCGCGGTAGTCCTGCCACTTCTGGTCGGCGCGAAAATCGGCGACCGAGGATTTGATCTCGACGATCCAGATCGTGCCGCCGGAATCGAGCGCCACCAGGTCCGCTCTCCGGCCGGACGGCAGCGGCAATTCGCTGACCACCGTGAAGCCATGCGCGTGCAGCAGCCGCGCGGTGCCGCGCGCAACCGCGAGCGCGGTCTCCGACTGGCGGCCGTCGATGGGCACGAGAAGCGGCTTGTTGACAGGAGGCATGATGGTCGCAGTTTAGCGTATTGCGGCACGCCGCGCACCCGACTTGCTCCGGCACGACGCATGCGCCAATCTCGCGTCGCCTTTAAAAGTTCCCGCGAGGTCCCCGGATGCCCATCGACTACGAAAAAGAATACGACAACCGCGCCCGCGTGCCGGAGCATCCGGCGATATTCGAGCGTTGGCAGCGTGAAACCGACGCCTATCGCGCCGCGTCGCCGGGCGCGCAACTCGGCATCGCCTACGGGCCATCGCCGCGCCAGACCATCGATCTGTTTCGGGGCAAGGACGCGAAGGCCGATGCGCCGCTGGCGATGTTCATTCACGGCGGCTGGTGGCGCGCACTTTCGCCATCGATGTTCAGCCAGATGGCGCAGGGCGCCAACGCGCACGGCGTGAGTGTCGCGGTCGTCGGCTACGATCTTTGTCCGGCTGTGTCGATCGCAGCAATCGTCGAGCAGATGCGCACGGCCTGCCTGACGCTGTGGCATACACATAAAAAGCGCATCATGGTCTATGGCCATTCGGCCGGCGGCCATCTCGCCGCCTGCATGGCCGCGACCGAATGGACGACGCTCGATCCAAGGGCTCCGAACGATCTGGTGCCGGCGGCCTACGCGATTTCCGGCGTGTTCGATCTGGCGCCGTTGACGCACGTGTCGCAGAACGCCGATCTCAAACTCACCGACAAGACCGCGCATGATGTTTCGCCGCTGTTCTGGCAAGTGCCGGTCGGGCGCACGCTCGATGCCGTTGTCGGCGGCATCGAATCGTCGGAATTCCTGCGGCAGAGCAAAATCATTGCCGAAGGCTGGAAGGGCACCGCGCAAACGCGCTATGAAGAAATCGCCGGCGCCAATCATTTCACCGTGCTCGATCCGCTGACCGATCCTGCGAGTGCGATGACCAGGCGCGTGGTGGAGTTGGCGAAGCAGACGCAAAACTTAGCGCTGTAATCAGAACCAGTAGTGCCAGGCGAAATAGAAGGTGAGCAGCGCGCCGACGGCGGTGACCGCGATGCGCATCACCTCGCGTGGCGCTACACGGGCAATCGACGCGCCGAGCTGGCCGCCGACGATGGAGCCGGCCATCAGCGCCAAGGTCTCCGGCCAGACGACGATGCCCTGCGAGATCAGGATCGCCGCCGCGACGCCGCTGTTGAGGCTGGTGACGAGATTCTTGGCGACATTGGCCGAGCGATAATCGCCGCGCGTCGCCAATGTCATGACGGCGAGCAGCAGCACGCCGACGCCGGCGCCGAAATAGCCGCCATAGAACGACACCGGCAAAAGCATTTTCAGATTGGTGACGCTGAAATCGATGGCGCGGCCTTTGCTGTGCGCGCGGGCGCGCAGCCAATCGCCGATCGGTTTGGCGAAAGCAAACAGCACGGTGGCGAAGCCGAGCAGCAGCGGCACCAGGATCGCGAATACGTGTTGCGGCGTTGCCAGCAGCAGCAGCGCGCCGAGCGCCGCGCCCAGCATCGAAGCCAGCACCATGCCGACGAAGGCACGATCGAACTTCGGCAACTGGCCGCGATCCGACAAAGCGGCGAGGAAGGCGCCGGGAAACGAGGCGCAGAGATTGCAGGCAGTGGCCGGCAGCGGCGCGATGCCGGCGGCGATCAGCGCCGGATAAGTGACGACCGCGGCGCCGCCGACCAGCGATGTCAGCGCGCCGCCGCCAATGCCGGCGATGAAAAGCAGGACGATGGTGGAGAGGGACATTTGCGTTTTGAAGTTGGTAGCCAAAAGGCTGTCGTCCCGGGCGAGTGAAGCGAGGCCCGGGACCCATACGCCGTGTCCTATCGAGAGCGCACAGTGTATGGGTCCCCGCCTTCGCGGGGACGACGCCTTCACATTAGAAAAACGCCTGGATACCCGTCTGCGCGCGGCCGAGGATCAGCGCGTGGATGTCGTGCGTGCCCTCGTAGGTGTTGACGGTCTCGAGGTTCGAGAGAACGCGCATCACATGATACTCGCCGGAAATGCCGTTGCCGCCGTGCATGTCGCGGGCGACGCGGGCGATGTCGAGCGCCTTGCCGCAGTTGTTGCGCTTCATCAGCGAGATCGACGGCGGCGCCGCTTTGCCCTGCTCGAGCATGCGGCCGAGACGCAGCGCACCGGCGGTGCCGAGCGCGATTTCGGTCTGCATGTCGGCGAGCTTCTTCTGCACCAATTGATTGGCGGCGAGCGGCCGGTTGAACTGCTTGCGGTCGAGCGTGTATTGCCGCGCCGCGTGCCAGCAGAATTCGGCCGCGCCCATCACGCCCCAGGCAATGCCGTAGCGCGCATTGTTGAGGCAGCCGAATGGACCGGCGAGGCCTTGCGCGTTCGGCAGCAGGTTTTCTTCCGGGACGACGCAATCGACCAGCACGATCTCACCGGTGGTCGAGGCGCGCAAGGAGAGCTTGCCTTCGATCTTCGGCGTCGAGAAACCTTTCGTGCCGCGCTCGACGATGAAGCCGCGAATGACATTGTCGAGCTTGGCCCAGACCACGGCGACATCGGCGAAGGGCGCATTGGAAATCCAGGTCTTGGCGCCGTTGAGCTTGAAGCCGCCGGCGACCTTCTCGGCGCGCGTCACCATCGAACCGGGATCGGAGCCGTGGTCGGGTTCGGTGAGGCCGAAACAGCCGACCCATTCGCCGGTCGCAAGTTTCGGCAGGTATTTGCGGCGCTGCGCTTCGTTGCCGTAAGCGTAGATCGGATGCATCACCAGCGACGACTGCACCGACATGGTCGAGCGATAACCTGAATCGACGCGCTCGAGTTCGCGCGCGATCAGACCGTAGGCGACATAGCCAAGACCGGCGCCGCCGTATTCCTCAGGGATCGTCGGCCCGAGCAGGCCGAGCTTGCCCATTTCGGGAAGGTTCTGCGGATCGTGCGTTTCGTTGGCGTAGGCGTCCTTGATGCGCGGCATCAAATAGCTCTGCGCGAAGCCGCGCGCGGTGTCGCGCACCATGCGCTCTTCCTCGGTCAGTTCAAATTCGATGCCAAGCGGGTCCTCCCACTGGAAGTCGCGGTCCTTCAGCATTGCGGGTTTGCCTTCGCGCTTTTCGGCCGGCTGCGACATCGGGGCTTTCTCCAGGGAACTCAGCTGAGAAACTTTGCGGCCGTCATTATAGACCGGATTGGGTGGCGGCAAGAGAGGTAGCGCGGCGTGCGCAATCCGCTTTCTTATCCCTCCCCGGCTACGGGGAGGGTCCGGCGCCATAAGCGCGTTGACGCGCGTCTTCGACGCGCTATGGCTCCGGGGGTGGGGCGATGTTCGACGGACAGACAACCCCACCCGGCCGCTCGCAATTGCTCGCGTCCACCCTCCCATTTCAGGGGAGGGATAAGAAAGGCGCGCCTCATCGCCCGTATTGTTTGCGGCCCCGGGCAAGCCAACTCCTGATTTCCTTACCCTCAGAAATAATCGAGGGTGTGGCGCGCCAAGCGACGCTCCATATTTCCGTGTGTGAGCATTCCGTTTCCAGAATGCCCGCGCCTCTCGGCGCGCCACGGCGGCGTCTTAACGGCAGCCGGGCCGCGCTTCTGGCGGCTGTTGGCCTTCCGGAACGGCCGAGCCTCGGCCCTTTTGGGCACCGAGTCTCTTTAGTCCCGGCAAAGCCAAGGGCTTCGCACCATCAGCCAGCTCCTGGCGGGGGGTCCTAGTGTCCCCGGGCGGAGCCCCGGCACCGCCCGAGCGCGATGACTGCGTGTGTCACCGCCCGCGGGCGCCGCATCCTGCTCCACCATCCTGACGCCTCATGACAGCGCCCCCGATTGAGCAGGACGGAGTGGGTATATATTCAGTAGGAATTAATGTCAATGGCCTTTCGACGGCCGTAGCCCGCATGGAGCGGAGCGGAATGCGGGTAACCGTCGCTGGCCCTCCCCCGGATTTCGCTTCGCTTCATCCGGGCTACGGTGGCCTCGCCAAATAAAAAGCCCCACCGGTTTCCCGGCGGGGCTTTGGAAGCCAACGCTTCGTTGCTGAAGCGTCAGATCGCTTCCTTGAGATCCTTGGCGGCGCGGAAGGCGACTTTCTTCGACGCCTTGATCTTGATCGCTTCGCCGGTGGCCGGGTTGCGGCCCATGCGGGCGGCGCGCTTGCGCACCTGCAAAATGCCGAGGCCGGCGATCTT
>CANKBJ010000092.1 GCA_947479905.1 Bradyrhizobiaceae bacterium | reverse complement strand
TGCGAGGTGCGTCGGAGACACATTCCCCGGGGCCTTACGATTCCCTCGGGAGCTGTCCCTGGCCAGGCTCGTGGGCTTGGTCATATGGCGCCCACCTACAACAGTAGGTTCCCGGGATCACGCTCTGACGGCCATTGCGGCTCCGCACTGATTCATTGTCTATCACCGTGACCGTAGCCCGGGTGGAGCGAAGCGAAACCCGGGGCTGACAACGGACCGGATGGTTCCCGGGTTACGCTTCGCTCCACCCGGGCTACAAGGATCGCGGAGCGACGTTGGACACCATCACCGACCAAAAATCCACCCTCCGCGCTTCCGTCCTCGCCCTGCGCGACGCCATGCCGCCGGCCGAGAGGCAGGCGGCGGCGGAAGCGATTGCCGCGCGCGCCTTACCTGTTGAGCTAACGCCGGGCATGGTCGTCTCCGGCTTCATGCCGATGAAGACCGAGATCAATCCGCTGCCTTTGCTGCGCAAGCTGGCCGAGCAGGGCGCGACGCTGGCGCTGCCGTGCATTGCCGGACGGGGCAAACCTTTGATCATGCGGGCGTGGAAGAGCGGCGACGCCTTCAAGGAAGGCCAATGGGGCATCCGCGAGCCTTTGCCGGACGCGCCGGAAGTTTCACCCGACATCGTCATAGTCCCGCTCGCCTGCTTCGACCGCGCGGGCCATCGCATCGGCTACGGCGCCGGCTATTACGACATGACGCTGGCCGCCTTGCGCGCGAAGAAGAAAGTGGTCGCCATCGGCGTCGCCTTCGCCGCGCAGGAAATTCCGCGGGTTCCGGCGACGGAGCGCGACGAACGCCTCGACTTCGTGCTAACGGAAAAAGAAATCATCGCTTTCCGGTAGGACTTCTCCCATATGCGCATTCTCTTCATCGGAGACATTGTCGGGCGTTCCGGCCGCGCCATCGTGCATGAACGGCTGCCGGGTCTGATCGCCGACTGGAAGCTCGACCTCGTCGTCATCAATGGCGAGAACGCCGCTGGCGGCTTCGGCATTACCGAGGTCATCTACAACGAATTCATCGATGCCGGCGCCGATGCCGTCACGCTCGGCAATCATTCCTGGGATCAGCGCGAGGCGCTGGTGTTCATCGAGCGCGCGCCGCGCCTGGTGCGGCCGGTGAATTATCCGAAAGGCACGCCGGGGCGTGGCGCGGCGCTGGTTGATTGCAAGAACGGCAAGCGGGCTTTGGTCATCAACGCCATGGGCCGCGTCTATATGGACGCGATGGACGATCCCTTCGCCGGCGTCGAGCGCGAGATTGCCGCCTGTCCGCTCGGCGACGCCGCCGACGCCATTGTCGTCGACATGCATTGCGAGGCGACCAGCGAAAAGCAGGCGATGGGCTATTTCTGCGACGGCCGCGCCTCGCTCGTCGTCGGCACGCATACCCATGTGCCGACGTCGGACCACCGGATTCTGTCCGGCGGCACCGCCTTCCAGTCGGACGCCGGCATGACCGGCGATTTCGATTCGGTCATCGGCATGGTCAAGGACGAGCCGCTTAGCCGCTTCCTGCGCAAACTGCCGGGCGCGAAATTCGAGGCGGCCGGGGGCCCTGCGACCATGTGCGGCGTCGCGGTCGAAACCGACGACAAGACCGGGTTGGCAAAAAAGGTCGGCGCCGTGCGCATCGGCGGATTGCTGGAAGAGGCAAGGCCCAGGTTCTGGGAATGACGCGCCAGCTGCTCGCCCGCCGTGGGCCGTTAACCCGCTGTTAACCATAATTGACGCTCTATGAACGCGGCGCGCCGGGGGGCGCGCCTCGTCAATTCTCGCCGATTTGTGCTCGCGTCCGGCTTCACGCAACGGCACGGTGATCATGGCTCTGCACGTCAATGCGAACCTCGCATTCGTCGCCGCCCCGGACGATGCGCGCCGCCCGGATGCGGCCTCGGCAATCGATCCGCGCGCGCAACTGGCCGCGCAATTCATTCCGTCCGGTTCGCGCGTGCTCGATTTAGGCGGTGGCGGCGGCGAAACGCTGCACGATCTAATGCCGCTCGGCTGTAGCTATCAGGCCGCCGACACGATCGTGCACGGCAAGGGATCGCTGATCGGCGATCTTGCCGGCGGCGACTTCCCGACGCACGCGGCGACGCAATCCGACATGGTCGTCATGCTCGGCGTTCTGGAAAAAATTGCCGATCTGGAAAACCTGTTCACTCATCTGCGCTTCTGCAAGCAGGACGTGATCCTCAGCTACAGCCCGACCGATCTGGTGAGCGGGCCGGACCGCGCCGCGCTCGGCTTTGCCAATGACCTGAGCTACTTCGATCTGGCGCAATTGTTCGACCGCTTTGGCTTCCGCATTCAAGGCACGGCGCCGGTCGACGGGCGGCAAATGCTGATGCGTCTGACGCCGGCCGACCGTCTTGCGCCGGTGGCGTCGTGCAGCGTGGCGGTGATTTCGGAAAGCGACGCCGGAAATTTCGGCGACCGGCTAGGCCTGCACATGATCAATGCGCTGCTGCCGGGGCAGGCCAATGTGCATCATCTGACCTTCAACGCGCTGGCGCAGGCGCGCGACAATTACGACCTCGTCGTGCTCGGGGTCGGCAACAGCATGTTCCAGCCACTGATCGGCGACGGCGTGCTCGATATATTGTCGCGGGCGAAATCGGCGATCGGCATTTTCGGCACCGCTTACCGCGAACTGATTCCGCGCGCGGCGCTCGACCGCGTCATCGATCGTCTCGATACCTGGTACGCGCCCTATGCCGACGACGTGATGATGTACGGACGCGGCCGCACAAACGTCGAGCATCTCGGCGACTGGCTGATCGACCAGTTCCCGCTCAATGAGGCGACGCTCGACGAGCCGTTGCAGATCGGCGCCGAGATCGGCGCGGATATTGCGCTCGACCGCGCCATTCAGGCGATCCAGCGCCACAAGCAGGTTTATTCGGCGCGCCTGCATCCCTTGCTGTGCGCGCTGACCTCGGCGCATCTGGCGGCCTATAGCGAGGAGGCCTCGCGGCACATGCCGGGCATCGTCTCCGGCAAATTCCGCAGCATGCTGGTCGACATTTTCGGCCGCGGCTATCCGGAGCGCGAGTTCTTCATGGTCGATCGCGACGCGGTCGCGCGCTACAAGGCGAGGGTACACCGCAACGTGGCCAAAGTCGGCGAGCGGATCGAGGCCATGCTGCGCAATGTGGCGGTGGCCCAATAGCTGTCATTCCGGGGCGGCGCGTTAGCGCCGAGCCCGGAATCCAGAGCCACATTGAAACTATTTGCTGAAGCCCTGGATTCCGGGCTCGCGGCCAAATGGCCGCGCCCCGGAATGACAGAGAGTTTATTTTCTCCGCTGCCCATTCTATAACCGCGCCGGTTTCAACTCAGATAGCGCAGAGCTTGCCAAAGGACGGGTCATGGCCGGTCATTCCCAATTCAAGAACATCATGCACCGCAAGGGTAAGCAGGACAAAGTTCGCTCCAAGGTGTTCGGCAAGCTGGCGCGGGAAATCACCGTGGCCGCCAAGCTCGGCCAGCCCGACCCGGCCTTCAACCCGCGCCTGCGCGCCGCGATCCTGGAAGCCCGCGCCGAGAACATGCCCAAGGACAATATCGAGCGCGCCATCAAGAAGGCGTCGGGATCGGAGTCCGAAAGCTATGACGACATGCGCTACGAGGGCTACGGCCCGGGCGGAGTCGCCGTGATCGTCGAGGCCTTGACCGACAACCACAACCGCACCGC
This sequence comes from Bradyrhizobiaceae bacterium, assembly GCA_947479905.1. Taxonomy (GTDB): domain Bacteria; phylum Pseudomonadota; class Alphaproteobacteria; order Rhizobiales; family Xanthobacteraceae; genus Pseudolabrys. The sequence continues at coordinate 9,865 of CANKBJ010000092.1, read as the reverse complement.
CAGCGAAGTGCGGTCCGCATTCACCAAGGCCGGCGGCAATCTCGGCACCACCGGCTCGGTATCGTTCATGTTCGACCATGTCGGCGTCGTCGAATACGACGCCAAGGTCGCCGATGCCGACGCTATGCTGGAAGCGGCGATCGAGGCGGGCGCCGAGGATGTGTCCTCGACCGAGGACGGCCATCAGATTTTTACCACACACGAGACGTTGCGCGACGTCGCCAAGGCGCTGGAAGCCAAATATGGCGAGGCGCGCAAGGCGGCGATGATCTGGAAGCCGCAGAACACGGTGATGCTGTCCGACGAAGCCGGCGAGAAGATGATGAAGCTGATGCAGGCGCTCGACGACGACGACGACGTGCAGAACGTCTTCGCCAATTTCGAGGTGTCCGCCGCCTTGATGCAGAAGATGGGCGAGTAGGCGGTTTCCCCCGGACCGGTCACGATCTGTTCTGGCCCCAACGCCCGCCCGGCGCTATCAACAGGGCATGGCTGGCCAAGCGATTCGCATTCTCGGTATCGATCCGGGCCTCCGCCGCACCGGCTGGGGCCTGATCGAGAGCGACGGCAACAGGCTCGTTCATGTGGCCTGCGGCTCGGTGGAAACGAGCGAGCGCGCGGCGTTGAGCGCGCGGCTGGTGGCGATCCATGACGGGCTGATCGAGGTGATCGAGCGCTATGCGCCGCACGAGGCGGCGGTGGAAAACACCTTCGTCAACGGCAACGCGGCCTCGACCCTGAAGCTCGGTCAGGCGCGCGGCATTGCCATGCTGGTGCCGGCGCGCGCCGGGCTGGCGGTCGCCGAATATGCGCCGAACCTGGTGAAGAAAACGGTGGTCGGCGCCGGCCACGCCGAGAAGGCGCAGATCAGGATGATGATCGGCGTGCTGTTGCCGAAAGCCGATCCGCAAAGCGAGGACGCCGCCGACGCGCTGGCCATCGCCATTTGCCACGCGCATCATCGCGTCAGTGTGGTGTTGAAGGCGGTGGCGCAATGATCGGCAAGCTCAAAGGCATCGTCGACTCGTTCGGTACCGATTTCCTGATCCTCGACGTCAATGGCGTCGGCTATCAGGTGCATTGCTCGGCGCGCACGCTGACCATGCTGCCGGCGCCGGGCGAAGCGGCGACGCTCTCCATTGAAACTTACGTGCGCGAAGACCAGATCAAGCTCTTCGGCTTTGCCTCGGATGCCGAACGCGAATGGTTCCGCCTGTTGCAGACCGTACAGGGCGTCGGCGCGAAAGTCGCGTTGTCGGTATTGTCGACGCTGAAGGTCGGCGAATTGGCCACCGCGATCGCCATGCGCGACAAGGCGGCGGTGTCGCGTTCGCCCGGCGTCGGCGCCAAAGTCGCGGAGAGGATTGTCACGGAGTTGAAGGACAAGGTGCCGGCCTTCGCCGACATCGATGCCGGCGCCGCGCATCTCGCCGGTGCGCTCGACGAGAAGCGCGCGCCGCGGCCGGTGATGGATGCGGTGTCGGCGCTGGTCAATCTCGGCTACGCCCAGCCGCAGGCGGCGGCGGCGATCGCGGCGGCGGCGCGCAGCGTAGGTGATGCCGCCGACGTGCAGACACTGATAAGGCAGGGACTCAAAGAGCTGGCGAAATGAGCAAGCTGACCGACAAGGATAAAGAGTTGATCGACGCCGCCACCGCGGCGATCAAGTCGCGGTACCGCAACGACTGGCAGGAAGTCGGCGCGGCGATGCGCACGCGCGACGGCCGCGTCATCACCGGCGTCAATCTCGATGCCTATGTCGGACGCGGCGCGGTCTGCGCCGAGGCGATCTGCATCGGCACCGCGCTCACCGCCAAGGGCGACCAGGGCATCGACACCATCGTCGCCGTTCGCCATCCGAAGCCCGGCGAGACGGGCGACATCGCCGTGGTATCGCCGTGCGGCGCCTGCCGCGAACTCATCCATGATTACGACGCCAAGGCGCGCGTCATTGTGCCCGGCGGAAAGACCCCGGAAGTGACCACCATCGGGGACTTGCTGCCGAACAAATACCGGCGGGGCATGACGTGAGTTCAAACCCGCGCCTGATCGCTGGCGACAAGCGCGACGACGATGTCGATGCGTCGCTACGCCCGCAGAAACTTTCCGAATTCATCGGTCAGGAAAAAGCGCGCGCGAATTTAAGCGTGTTCATCGAGGCGGCGAAGGCGCGGCAGGAAGCGCTCGACCATGTGCTGTTCGTTGGCCCGCCGGGCCTGGGCAAGACCACATTGGCGCAGATCGTGGCGCGCGAACTCGGCGTCAATTTCCGCGCCACCTCGGGCCCCGTCATCGCCAAGGCCGGCGACCTTGCCGCGCTGTTGACGAACCTCGAGCCGCGCGATGTTCTGTTCATCGACGAAATTCATCGTCTCAGTCCGCAGGTCGAGGAAATTCTCTATCCGGCGATGGAGGATTTCCAGCTCGACCTCATCATCGGCGAGGGGCCGGCGGCGCGTTCGGTGAAAATTGATTTATCTCCGTTCACGCTGGTTGGCGCGACGACGCGCGCAGGTCTGCTGACCAATCCGCTGCGCGACCGCTTCGGCATTCCGGTGCGGCTGAATTTCTATACCGAGGCCGAACTGGAGCTGATCGTGTCGCGTGGCGCGCGCGTGCTCGGCATCGGCATGACACCGGACGGCGCCAACGAGATCGCCAAACGGTCGCGTGGTACGCCGCGCATCGCCGGGCGGTTGCTGCGCCGTGTGCGCGATTTCGCCCATGTCGATGGCGACAAGGCGGTCGACCGCAGAATCGCCGACAAGGCGTTGCAGGCTTTGGAGGTCGATGCCAGCGGGTTAGATGCGATGGATCGGCGTTATCTGCGCATGATCGCGGTGAACTACGCCGGCGGGCCGGTCGGCGTCGAAACCATTGCCGCCGGCCTGTCGGAGCCGCGCGACGCGCTCGAGGACATCATCGAGCCTTACCTTATCCAGAAGGGCTTTCTGCAGCGCACGCCGCGCGGCCGCTTGCTGACGCCGCAGGCCTTCACGCATCTCGGCATGAAGGAGCCGCAGCGCGACGCCAGCCAGTTCGGGTTGTTTGGGGATGAAGAAACGGCGTAGCTATTTTTGCGGTATCAAATTGTATTCGCAAACGCGCCACGAGTCTGCTTTTGCTTCAAGAAAAATGTTTTCAGCGATGGTATTATTGTTGTTTTTGAAAATTGTGGCATAGCCGACCAGCGAGAAAGTGCCCGTGCGGCCAGGGGGATTTGTTGCCCCTTGCATGAAAGTCCTCGTCCGGCGCGTCGGCTCGCCAAGCGGCGCTCTTTGATCCTTCGCTAGAGAGACGAACTGAGCCTGAGTGTAGAGCTTTTTGGAATCGTCGCAGAGCTTCTTGTACGCGACGACGAATTCGCCGCTGTCCATATCGGACAGCCATTCACTCAAGGTTTCATCCATGTCTTTTTTGGGGACGATTATCGAACGCGTCTGCTCGATTAAGGCCGGCGAATAGAAATAGACGACCGCGAATATGGCCATCGCGCCGCCGGCGCGAATGAAATTATTAATCTGGACTTCGAGAAGCCCCGGCAGCATTGCGCCAACGTCGGCGGCGGCAATTGCAAGCACGGTTTTGAATACAACATACTGTGCGGTGGTAGGCTCCGGCAGAAACACGACTAAGGCAAGAATGACAGAGACGAAAACGACACCAAACGAAAAAACCAAGATTTTTTCAAATTTCATGCTTGGTCTACCTTGGCCCGGCGCATTGCAGCGTATATTGCCAGAAATTTGCACCCGTCCCGCCATACTGTTGGCCTATCGGGCCGTATCCAATATGCCATTGAGCGATCACGTTCTCGTTGGCTGCGGATAAACCCTGACTGCGCATAGTCTGTAAGGCTATGCAGTTTGCCTGGACCTCATCGATTGCGCCGTTGGCGTGGGCGCATTCGTGAATATCGGTAAAGCGGCGAAGAATTGGCGCGAGTTGAAAATATCTAGGGCCGAGAAGGATGCCGGGCTGCCCATTCGGGTAAAAGCTGGTGAATGCAAATGCATTTCCGGGCGTCATGCCTTGAGTTATGATTGCCGGCTGCGGCAACCCATTGTAAGCATTACGGCCGACGCACTGCGCACCGACGGCCGATGTGAGCAACGTAAAGATTGCGCAGCCGAACGCGATAACCTTCAACATGGCGCCCCACCCCTGGTTGCATATTATTATAGCGCACCAAAGTGGAATTCCAAGTGGGCTGATGGCTGAAAGTATCGAACAAAAATGACCGCCAACTCCATCGACGGCATTCTCGGCGACGGCCTGCACAAGCAACTGGTGCGGGTCTATTACGAGGACACGGATTTTTCCGGCATCGTCTATCACGCCAGCTATCTGCGTTTCATGGAGCGCGGGCGGACCAATTACCTGCGGCTTTTGGGCGCCGACCATCGCGCGCTGTTCGAGCAGGCGGCGGCGGAAACGCCGGGCTTTGCCTTCGTCGTGCGTCACATGGACATCGCCTTTAAAAAGCCGGCGCGGATGGACGACGTGCTGGAAGTCGTCACCCGGGCGGAAGAGGTGAAAGGCGCCTCGATCACCATGCATCAGAAGGTGATGCGCGGCGAAGATTTGCTGGTCGAAGCGCATGTGCAGGTGGCCTTCGTGTCGGACGGCCGGGCCAGGCCGATCCCGAGGCCGTTGCGGATTGCCATGAAGGCAGATCAGGAAACGGGCGGCGCTGCGTAAGGCTTTTGGTATAGTCGATCACGGTGACAAAAACTCCGTTCGTTCCCGCGTAAGCGGGAACCCAGCACTTGGCCAAAGAACTGGGTCCCCGCTTTCGCGGGGACGAACGGAAAAATTGGCAACCATGTGACATGAACATGACCGATCAACGCCTGACCATTTTCGACACGGCCATCGGCCCCTGCGCCATCGTCTGGGGCGAGCGCGGCCTGATGGGCGTGCAGATACCGGAATTCAGCGAAGCCGCGACGCGGGCGAGGATGCTGAAGCGTTTCCCGGATGCGCAGGAAGTTGCGCCGCCGCATGACATTCAGATTGTCATCGACGGCATGCGTGCGCTGCTCAACGGCGAGCGCTGCGATTTGAAAGATGTGCCGATCGACGACGAGGGCGTCCCGGAGTTCAACAGGCGAGTCTACGCCATCGTGCGCAAGGTGCCGCCAGGCCAGACCATCACCTATGGCGAGATCGCCGAGCGGCTCGGCGACAGAACGCTGTCGCGGGCGGTCGGCCAGGCGATGGGCGAGAACCGCTGCCCCATTGTGATGCCGTGTCACCGCGTGCTGGCGGCCTCCGGCAAGACCGGCGGCTTTTCCGCGCCGGGCGGCGTGGCGACGAAACTCAAATTGCTGACCATCGAAGGCGCGCAGCCAAGCGGGCCGACCTTGTTCGACGATCTGCCGCTTCAGGCGCGCCGCTCGGTCTAAGCTCTCGCCATCGCCGCCGGACTCATGTAAAGCCCCTTCACATGAAGGCGTTTCGCACATGAGATGGACCAAAGGCGATCGGGACGGCGGGCTGGGCGGCGAGGGCGGTCCGCGCGGCTATCACCACGGCAATCTCAAAGAGGCATTGCTGCGCGCAGCGCTTGCGCTGATTGCCGAAAAGGGTCCGGCCGGTTTCACCTTCGCCGACGCGGCGCGCTGGGCCGGCGTCAGTCCGGCCGCCCCTTATCGTCATTTTCGCGACCGCGACGAACTAATCGCCAATGTGGCGCGGCGCGGCTTCGAGTTGTTCACCGACGCGCTGACCAAAGCCTGGGATGACGGCAAGCCGGAACTGATGACGGCGTTCGACCGTTTGGGCCGCGCCTATCTCGATTTCGCCAAGCATCAACCCGCCTACTACTCGGCGATGTTCGAGGCCGGCGTCGCGCTCGACAGCGATCCGGCTTTGCGCGCCGCCAGCGAAGCGGCTTTCGCCGTGCTGCGTTCGGCGGCGGAAAGACTGGTGGCGCTGATGCCGGCGCAGGGGCGTCCGCCGGCCTTGATGGTGGCGCTGCATGTCTGGTCGATGACGCACGGCATTGCCTCGCTGTTCGGTCGCGGCGACGCGGCGCGCCGCGCTTTGCCGATGCCGCCGGAGGAACTCCTCGAAGCGGCGATGCTGATTTACCTACGCGGCTTGGGTTTGACGGCCGGGCGGTGATTGTCATGGCCGGGCTTGTCCCGGCCAACCCGCTTAGGAACGCAGGGTGCCACCTAAGCGGGGTCACCGGGACAAGCCCGGTGACGACAAGGTATTGCCCTCGCAATCCGCCATCCCCACCCTATGTGAAGGGTCTTGACATCGCCCTGCCGCACCCTTATCCATGTAAATGTTATTTACATTCACACATAGATCGACACTTGGACCGTGAAACGAGGCCGACAATGCCAATCACCGCTAAGCTCGACGAATTCGGCAAGCCCGCCTGGATTGCCCTGACCGTCCTTGGGTTCATGGCCTGGTGGCCTATCGGCCTGGCAGTCCTCGCCTTTACAATTGGGAGCGGAAGAATGGGATGCGGATATTACGGCGGTCACGACCGCTGGCAGCACAAGATGGAGCGCATGCAGGCCAAGATGGACTGGATGCGCGGCAAGATGAGCGGCAACGCCGGTGGTTCACCGTGGTCGAGCGCGCCGTCGAGCGGCAACCGCGCTTTCGACGACTACCGCGGCGAGACCTTGCGCCGGCTCGAAGACGAACAGCGCGAATTCAAGGACTTCCTCGAGCGCCTGCGCTTCGCCAAGGACAAGACCGAGTTTGACTCGTTCATGGCCGAGCGGCGCGGCCGCCCGCAGGACAATCCCCCCTCGTCCCCCTCGCAGAGCTAACCCCCGATCGATAGCCTGCGCACGCGGCCGTCCGCCTTCCCCGAGGCGGGCGGCCGTTGCGTTTTTGAGGCTCCCCGCGCGCTAGTGGTCCGATTCTAACATTCGCATCCCGTCCGCGGAGCCACTTTTGCGAATGTTAGAATCACAAGGACCACTAGCAATTTATTGTTGCTAGTGGAGCTTTGGATTTGACGTTCGCATAAGATATACGCGGCGAACGGACAGCGAACGTCAAACCCGCTCCACTAGTAGAGTGCTAACGAATCCTTAACCATAATCAGCGCTGTTTAGCGCAGCTAACGGGGGGCGAAGGGGTGCCGGGACTTCGTTTGCGCCCTCATTTAGCCAAGTTTAACAGGAATTCCGTTCGGTCTGCCGAACGCCCCAATTGTTGTGACCAGCTACGCCGTGCCGGCCTCCCGACCGGACTGCGCAAAGGACGTGCCCCATGAATCCTGCCGATGTGGCACAGTCGGTGCTCCCCCTGACTTCTTCCGATCTGTCGTTGTTCACGCTGTTCTGGCACGCCCACTGGATCGTCAAGTTCGTGATGCTCGGACTGATGGTCTGCTCGGTCTGGGTCTGGGCCATCGCCATCGACAAGACGGTGCTCTACACGCGCTCGCGCAAGTCGATGGACCGCTTCGAAACGGCGTTCTGGTCGGGCCAGTCGCTGGAGGAATTGTACCGCTCGCTGTCGTCGAAGCCGAACCACTCGATGGCGGCTTTGTTCGTCGCGGCGATGCGCGAATGGAAGCGCAGTTTCGAGGGCTCGCCGCAGAAATCCTTCGCCGGCCTTCAGATGCGTATTGAAAAGGTCATGCAGGTCACTATCGCGCGCGAGATCGAGCGGCTGGAGCGCCGGCTGCTGGTTCTGGCCACCGTCGGCTCGGCCGGTCCCTTCGTCGGCCTGTTCGGCACGGTCTGGGGCATCATGACGTCGTTCCAGTCAATCGCGGCGTCGAAGAATACGTCGCTGGCGGTGGTCGCGCCGGGTATCGCCGAGGCGCTGTTTGCCACCGCCATCGGCCTTGTCGCCGCCATTCCGGCGACAATTTTCTACAATAAGTTCGCCGGCGAGGTGAACAAGCAGGCGCAGCGGATGGAAGGCTTCGCCGACGAATTCGCCGCGATCCTGTCGCGGCAGATCGACGAACGCGGCTAAAGCGCGCGAAGGGAAACGACTATGGCGGCGAATGCCGGAACACCGATGAGCGGCGGCAGAAGGCGGCCACGCCAGCGGGTGATGAGCGAGATCAACGTCACGCCGATGGTCGACGTGATGCTGGTGCTGCTGATCATCTTCATGGTGTCGGCGCCGCTGCTGACGGTCGGCGTGCCGATCGACCTGCCGCAGAGCCAAGCCAAGACCATAGATCAGGACAAGGAGCCGCTGACCTTGTCGGTCAACGACAAGGGCAAGGTGTTCCTGCAAAACGACGAGATCGGCATCGACGATCTCATGGTCAAGCTCAAGGCCATCGCCGAGACGCGCGGCGGCAACGAGACGCGCATCTATGTGCGCGGCGACAAGAATGTGAACTACGGCGCGGTCATGGCCGTCATGGGCCGTCTGTCCGGCGCCGGCTTCAGCAAGGTCGCCCTGGTGACGGAATACGAAACGGACACAAAAGCGAAATAATGCAGATCAAGACGGCATCGGCGATTTCGACCGGGCTGCACGTTCTGGTGCTGGCCTGGGCGACGTTGTCGTTCAGCGGCAAGCCGTTCGAGACGACGCCGGCTGAATCGCTGCCGGTCGATATCGTCAGCGAGAAGGAATTCTCGCAACTGACCAAGGGCATCAAGGACGCGCCCAAGCCGGTCGAGACGCCCAAGCCGGTCGTCGAGAAAAAAGCCGAGGAGCCGCCCAAGCCGGTCGAGGAGATCAAGCCCAAGATCGACGAGAAACGCGAAGTCGCGCCGAACAAGGAAGTGAAGCAGGAGGCGCCGCCGCCCGACCCGATCGCCGACAAGCTCAACAAGCCGCAGGAAAAGCCGCAGGAGACCGCCAAGGCCGACCAGCCGCAGCCGCTGCCGCCGAAAAAGCCGCCGCCGCCCAAGCCGCAGCCGAAGAAACCCGAATTCAATCCGGACAAGATCGCGGCGCTGCTCGACAAGCGCGACCCGACCCGCAAATCGATCACCGGCAATGAGTTGAATTCCGCGCCCTCGCTCGGCACCGCCGCCGGCAGCGCCGCGCAATTGTCGCAGTCGGAAATCGACGCGCTCAAGGCGCGGCTGTATGCGTTGTGGTCGCCGCCGGCCGGCGCGCAGGACGCCGGCAATGTCCAGATCACGATCAGGATCAGGTTCAAGCGCGACGGCACGCTGGCGACCGGGCCGCAGGTCCTCACCAGCGGCAACGGTCCGGTGTTCAATGCCATGCGCGACAGCGCGGTGCGCGCGGTGCTGGTCGGCCAGCCCTATACGATGCTGCGGCCAGATCATTATGAGACCTGGCAGGAAATCGACTTCGTCTTCGACAGCAGCAAGATGTACAGTGACATTCCGGTGAGAAGACAATGAACATGAGCAAACTCGCGTTGAACCGCCGCCGCTTTCTGGTCGGCGCCGGAGCCGGCGCCCTGGCGGCGGTCGCGGCACGACCGGCCTCGGCCGCGCTGCGGCTCGAGATCACCCAGGGCAATCCGCAGCCGATGCCGATCGCCTTGCCCGAATTCGTCGCCGGCTCGCCGACCGAATCGGAGGTCGCGCGCAACGTCACCGCGATCATCTCCGGCAATCTGCAGCGCAGCGGCCTGTTCGCGCCGATCAACCCGACCGCCTTCACCGAAAAGATCACCAATTCCGACACCGTGCCGCGCTTCGCCGACTGGCGCGTCATCAACGCGCAGGCGCTGGTGACCGGCCGCATCACCAAGCAGACCGATGGAAGGCTGAAGGCCGAGTTCCGCTTGTGGGATGTGTTTGCCGGCCAGCAACTCGACGGCAAACAATATTTCACCACGTCCGATAATTCGCGCCGGATCGCGCACATCATTTCGGATGCGATCTACCAGACGCTGACCGGCGAGAAGGGCTATTTCGACAGCCGCATCGTC
>CANKBJ010000091.1 GCA_947479905.1 Bradyrhizobiaceae bacterium | reverse complement strand
GACGACGATCATGCACAAGCCCGCGCTCGCGCCATCTCCGCAACCCCGGCCAGCTCCGACGGCGCGAGCGCTACCGGCCGAACCCGCCGTTCAAAGGGGTCCCTTTTGGATGCCGATACGGGGTCCCTATCCAACGCCGATTGACAGTGCGCCTTGCAAAATACGCAGCCGTTGGTAGCATCGACGTAATTGCGGTCATGCGGGGGCTAAAGTAATTTCATGACAGACGATGTTGAAGAACAAGTACTTTTGTCGTTCTCTCCGACTACAAGCAGATGGTTATTCGGCACTTTGGCGGGATGGATCATGCTTGCGTTATGCATCTGCCTAGTAGGGCTGCCATTTTTGCTTTTGATCTGGCTCAGAAATATATGCACAAATGTTACGATCACCGATCAGCGAGTTAAAATTCAAACCGGCATAATCTTCAGACGCATCGATGAAATCGAGCTCTATCGAATAAAAGATGTCAAAGTGAACTTTTCACTTTTAAATCAGATGTTAAATATAGGCGTAGTCTCACTTATTTCGAGTGACGCTACTACTCAAGGCGGAATTTTCAGACTCGCCTACATAGTAGATGCGAAAGCTGTACGTGAGACGCTTCGCAACCTAGTTGAAAAAGCGCGTCGGCGACGTGGCGTTCGTGAACTCGATATGGATCCGGTGTTTTCTGGACACTGATGCTTCGGAAATCTCGCTGGACCGCTGTTTGGGAATTAGGCCTTCCTGACAGGTTTGCGCACGTGTCCGCGACCATCGCCAGACGACGTTTCTTGTTTCAGGCGCGCTATTTCTTCCTCGTAAAAAGCATTCGCCACCAACACCATGCGGAGCGCGGCCATGGCGTCGTTGGGTTGTCTGCTTTGAAGCAAGACGTGGTTACGGTGAGAGTGACTTAAAAGCGTGGATAAAAAATTGCACGCGATAGTGTTCCTTGCGAAGGTTTGCCCGCGACCTGTCTAGGAACAGAACCGCGCGGGGCAAGTCGCGAGTCGTCGCTACTGACGAAAAGGGCGCGCGAGTAGTGGATGTTTCCATCCCCCGGACGATCACGTAGGCCGCCTCAGTGGGCGGCCTCTTTCATTTCAAATAAAACCGAATATGCGTTGTTGCCTGTTGGCACTTAGCGGACATCACGACCGGTGACGAGTATGCCGGTTTATTCGCCGAATTCGAAACGAGGCGAATATTCAGAAACTGCGGGTTTCAGATGGGTGCACTGGACCATGTGGTTGGTTGTCGCGGGCAACCTCAAGTCACAACGCTTGGGCGTTCAAATGCACCGGTTCGGGTGCAGATTGGAGGCACAATGAGGTTCGTTGAAGCAGGTTGCCCCACGCTTAAGCCTCATTGAAAATCGCAGTGTCGGTGGTTCGATCCCGCCCCCGGGCACCATACATTTAGAAAACCGCGCAAAATCCCGCTCGCGGTTCCGCGCTCCGCTGACTGAATTTAATTTCGGTCCGACCCGGTATTCCGGTAAATTTGCCGCGCATGCTTGTCCTCGTCGGCACCACCAAAGGCGTGTTCCTGATTTCGCGCGGCCCCGGCGGCTGGGCCGCGCGCGGTCCGTATTGCGACGGCTGGCCGATCAATCATGTGATCGGCGATCCAAAAACCGGCACGCTCTGGGCCGGCGGTGGCGGCGACTGGCACGGCGCCGGCGTCTGGCGCAGCGATGACGGCGGCGCGACCTGGACGGTCACGCGCCTGACCAAAGGCAAGATGGACGAGTGGGCCGCCAACGATGCCGACTTCGCCAAGATGATCGGCTGGACCGACGCGCCTTTGCCCTTCGGCGATGCCTTCATTCAGATCTGGTCGCTCGGCTATGCGCACGGCACTCTGTACGCCGGCACCAAGCCAGCGAAACTTCTGGCCAGCCACGACGGCGGCAAAACCTTTACTGAAGTCGACGGCCTGACCAAGCACCCTTCCGCCGATAGCTGGACTCCCGGCGGCGCCGGGCTCGTGCTGCACACCATCGTGCCCGATCCGGGCAATGCGAAAAAACTCTGGGTCGGCATTTCGGCCGCCGGCGTCTTCGCCACCGAGGATGGCGGCGCGACCTGGGAGCGGCGCAACAGATTGTCGAATGCCCCGGCCTGCGCGCATCACGATCATCCGGCAGCGCCGCGCGATGGCGATATCGGCCATTGCGTTCACAACATGATGCGCGCGCCGGGTTCAGCCGATGTCTTGTACCAACAGAATCATCACGGCGTCTGGCGTTCGGCCGATGGCGGCCGCAGTTGGGACGACCTGACCAAGGGCCTGCCGTCGACCTTCGGCTTTCCGATCCGCGTCCATCCGCGCGATCCGAACACGATCTGGACGCTGCCGCTTAACGGCGACATGGCCGGGCGTTTTCCGCCCGATGCCGCGGCGGCGGTCTGGCGTTCGCGCGACGGCGGCCAAAGCTGGCAGGCGTTGCGCCAGGGCCTGCCGCAGGCGGGCTGCTATTTCACCGTGCTGCGCCAGGCGATGGCCGGCGACGCCAACGATCCGGCCGGTATTTATTTCGGCACCAACAGCGGTTCGGTTTTCGCCAGTTTTGACGAAGGCGACAACTGGCAGGAGATCGCGCGTCATATGCCGACGATCCTGTCGGTCGAAGCAGTCGCGATGGGATGAAGCAGGGCGGGCGGTCTGGCGCGCGTTGATCGGCTCGGCCCGGATTGTCAGGGTATCGCATGGTACGAGGCGGCGCATGCCGTCCTTCTGACACGAATTGTGTTAGTGTCAGAAGCCGCATCGGCCGAGATCGCCAAAGGAAGTGACCACGTGGTTGGAAGATTACGAAACCGTTTGCTTGCCGCTACCGCGCTGGCGTTTCTGTCCGGCGTCGCGCTGGCTCAGGACCCGGCCGAGGCCGGCCGCGCTCTGTTGCAGCAGGCTTGCGCATCCTGCCACGCCATCGGCAAGACCGGCGACAGCCCGCGTACCGGCGCGCCGCCGTTTCGTGGGCTCAGCCGCAGCTACGATCTCGACGCGTTCCCGCGCAAATTGCAATCCGGCGTCATCGGCGGCCATCCCGATATGCCGGAATTCAAGTTCAACGAAGCCGACGCGCACGCCGCCGGCGTCTATCTGCGCAGCATTCAGGAATAGTCTATCGGTCCAGCGTGACCTCGTCGCTTTTTGCCCGCGACACGCAGATCATGATCGTGTCGGCCTTTTCGTGTTCGGCCAGCACAAGATCGCGGTGGTCGGCGACACCGGACAGCATTTTGGTGCGGCAGGTGCCGCAGGTGCCGGTCTCGCACGAACTCGGCACATCGAGGCCGTTGTCGCGCAACACTTCGAGAATGGTCTTGTCGGCCGGCACCGTCAGCACTTTATTCGAATGCGCCAGCCGCACCTTGAACGGCGCATCACCGGCTTTGTGCGTCTCGGCCTCGCTGAACGCCTCGAAATGCACCGCGGTCGGCGACCAGTGATCGGTCATGGCGCGCACCGCTTCCATCAGCGGCCGCGGCCCGCAGCAATAGAGGTGTTCGCGGTTCTGCCGTTCCTTCAGCACCGGCTTGAGATCGTACGAACGCGCCGGATCGCCGCCGTCATAATGAATGACGACGCTGTCTTTAAGCTCGGCCGCGCTCAAGGCGTCGCGGAACGCTGTCATCTCCGGCGAACGGTTGAAATAGAACAGCCGGAAGCGTTTGCCGGCGGCGCGCAGCTCGTGGATCATCGCCACCATCGGCGTGACGCCGATGCCGCCGGCGATGAACAGGAAGTCCTGGCCGCGCGGCGGCAGGCCGAAATCGTTGACCGGCGGCGCCACCATCAAGGTGTCGCCGGCTTTGACAGTGTCGATCAGCTCGATCGAGCCGCCGCGGCCATTTGTCTCGCGCTTGATGGCGACCTGGTAGCGATCGCGTTCGGCCGGGTCGTTGCACAGCGAATATTTGCGGGTCAGCCCTTTGGGCGTGCGCACCGCGATATGCGCGCCGGCGGTGAAAGCGGGCAGGGCGTCGCCGTTCGCGGTGCGAAATTCCAACAGGTGAATACCGTCGGCGATCTTCTCGTGGCGCATCACGCGCAGCGGCATCATGGCGGCTTGGTCGGTCACGGGTTCGGCTCCGCAAATCCAGCTATTACTTAGAAGTCCTGCGCTGACGTATCCACCAGTGGCGGCTTTTGTGACGCACGGCAAGAGCCGGAAATATATCGCCGGCTCGCCGCTTGGCGGCGGCAATGCGGCGGCGCCATGCCGGGATTTAAGGCCCCGGGCGGGCGGAAACCTTTAAAAAAGTAGCAGGCGCGCGGCCCGCCATCGCCGGGCGCCCGCATGCCCTCGCGCAGGCTGCCAAGTTCTGCTACTGGATCGGCTGGCCGCGCGGGGCAAATGCGCGGCACAGTCGGCGCCGGTCCGGAGGAACGATGCTTCAATTGCTACGCGCGGTCGCGCGAGGTTTCCAGAAATACATCGGCTGGAATCGGATCGGTGTTCTGCTCAGTCTCGTCATCATCGGCGTGGCGGCGACCGTGTTGTGGCGGATGCTGCACAAGATCAACGTCGACGAGGTCATCGTCGCCATCAAAGCGACACCGCCGCGCAACATTGTGCTGGCGGCGCTGTTCGTCGTCGGCGGCTATTTCACCCTGACGTTCTACGACTGGTTCGCGTTGCGGACGATCGGCCGCCGCGCGGTGCCTTATCGCATCGCCGCGCTTGCCGGCTTCACCAGCTATTCGATCGGCCACAATATCGGTGCCACGGTCTTTACCGGCGGCGCGGTCCGTTACCGGATTTATTCGGCCTACGGGCTCAGCGCCGTCGAGGTCGCGAAAATATGTTTCGTCGCCGGCCTGACCTTCTGGCTCGGCAATGTCACCGTGCTGGGCTTAGGGATCACCATCCACCCGGCGGCTGCCGGCGCCATCGACCAGCTTGGCGAGACGGCGAACCGGCTGATCGGCCTCGGCCTGCTGACCGTTCTTGGCTGCTATCTTGGCTGGGTCTGGAGTGCGCAGCGCGAAGTCGGCCGTGGCGGCTGGACCGTGCGGCTGCCGCGCGGCCCCAACACCTTGCTGCAGATTTGCATCGGCATCGTCGATCTCGGTTGCTGTGCGCTCGCCATGTACATGCTTCTGCCGGGCGAGCCGAACATCGATTTCATTACCCTTGCGGTGATTTTTGTCACCGCGACCTTGCTCGGCTTTGCCAGCCACGCGCCCGGCGGTCTCGGCGTCTTCGACGCCGCCATGCTGATCGCGCTTTATCAATTCGAGAAGGAACACCTGCTCGCCGGGCTGTTGCTGTTCCGCGTCCTTTATTATCTGATGCCCTTTGCCTTTGCCTTGCTCATTCTCGGCGCGCGCGAAATCTGGCTCAATATGCGCGGCGTGCGGCAAAAGATCGAACTTGCTCCGGTGACCCAGGTGGCGACGCCAATTCTCAGTCCGGTCGAATCCGACAAGCCCGGCGGCGACCGGCCGTGATGGCGCGCCATGGCTGACGACGACCAGAGCGGCAAAGCCGGACGTCAAGTGCAAGGCGACCGCCTGCGCGAAGCCTGGCGCGCGCTGCTTGGCCATCGTGACGAGAGCCAGATGCTTGGCGTACAGGCCTTCGCCGGCCGTGGCGCACCATATCCGCACGCGGTCCTGATCGGGCAATTGATCGGCGGCCTGCCGAACCCGGCAATCGTGCTCGACAGCGTCACGCGCGTTATCGCCTTCAACGAGGCGGCGGCCGGCATCGTCCCGGCCTTGCGGCGCGACGAACCGGCGCTGATCGCTCTGCGCATGCCGGAACTGGTCGATGCGATCAGGCGCGCCGGCAGGACCGGCGAAGCCCAGCGCGTCGAATTCTTCGAGCGCGTACCGCTCGATCGCTGGTTCGAAGCCTTCGTCACGCCGGTGCGTCTTGCCGGCGATAGCGCAGACATTCTGGTGATGACGTTCAACGATCTGACGCCGTTGCGCCGGGTCGAGGAAATGCGCGCTGACTTCGTCGCCAATGCCAGTCACGAACTGCGCACGCCATTGGCCGCTCTGCTCGGCTTCATCGAAACCTTGCAAGGCCCGGCGAAGAACGATCCCGTCGCGCGCGAGAAATTCCTCGGCATCATGCAAGGACAAGCGGCGCGCATGGCGCGGCTGATCGACGATCTGTTGTCGCTGTCGCGCATCGAACTCAATGCGCACCTTCAGCCCAGCACGCCGGTCGATCTGGCGCCTTTGCTGCGTCAGGTCGCCGACGGCCTGCAGACTTTGGCGCGCGACCGTCAGGTCGAGATCAAGCTGACTGCGCCGGCCGAGCCGTTGACCGTGCTCGGCGACCGCGACGAATTGATCCGCGCCATCGAGAACCTGGTCGAGAACGCGCTCAAATATGGCGCGGCCGGCAAGCGTGTCGACATCACCTTGACGCGGGCGCATACCCGCGCCGGCCGGCCGGAGGCGCGCATCGCCGTGCGCGACCACGGCCCCGGCATCGCGCCCGAACATCTGCCGCGTCTGACCGAGCGTTTTTACCGGGTCGACGTCGCCGACAGCCGCGCGCAGGGCGGCACCGGGCTGGGGCTGGCGCTGGTCAAGCATGTCCTCAACCGCCATGGCGGCCGGTTGAGCATCGACAGCACGCTCGGCCAGGGCGCGACCTTCACGATGCACCTGCCCTTGCGCACAGGCGAAACCGGCTAAGCCGATAATTCCTAAGTCTTAACAGTGTATTACGCTGTCATGCCTCTGTCATGTAAGCTTCATAGAACCGTGACGGGCGAAGCCTAGGTCACGCCTGAGTAAAGGGCCCGAGGATCGCCGAAGGCCAATAACAGGAGAGTACTCATGAAACACTGGACCGCAATCGCCGCCGCCGGCTTCATTGCCGCCGCCGCGCTCGTACCGGCCAACGCCGCCGACATCTCAGGTGCCGGCGCCACCTTCCCCTATCCGATTTACGCCAAGTGGGCCGACGCCTACAAAAAGGAAACCGGCATCGGGCTGAACTATCAGTCGATCGGTTCCGGCGGCGGCATCAAGCAAATTCAGAACAAGACCGTGACCTTCGGCGCCAGCGACGCGCCGCTCAAGGGCGAAGACCTCGAAAAGTACGGTCTCGTGCAGTTTCCGATGGTGATGGGCGGCATCGTGCCGGTCGTCAATCTCGACGGCATCAAGCCGGGCGAACTGACCCTCGACGGAACGACGCTCGCCAAGATCTTCCTCGGCGAGATCAAGAAGTGGAACGACCCGGCCATCGCCAAGCTCAACGCCAGCGCCAAGCTGCCGGATCAGGCGATCGCCATCGTGCATCGTTCGGACGGGTCGGGCACCACCTTCAACTTCGTCTATTACCTCTCGGAAGTCAGCGCCGACTTCAAGTCGAAGGTCGGCGTCAACACGTCGGTGCAGTGGCCGGCCGGCATCGGCGCCAAGGGCAACGAAGGCGTCGCCAACAACGTCGCCAACACCAAGGGTGCGATCGGCTACGTCGAATATGCTTACGCTTTGCAGAACAAGCTGACCCACACCAAGATGATCAACAAGGCCGGCAAGGCCGTCGAGCCGACCTCGACAGCGTTCCAGGCCGCCGCCGCCAATGCCGACTGGAAGTCGCAGCCCGGCTATGGCGTCATCCTGGCCAACCAGCCCGGTGACCAGTCGTGGCCGATGACCGCCGCGACCTGGATCCTGATGTACAAGAAGCCGGTCGATCCGGTCGCCAGCGCTTCGGCCCTCAAGTTCTTCGACTGGGCCTACACGAAGGGCGACAAGATGGCTGAGGAACTTCACTACGTTCCGATGCCGGAAAAGGTCGTCAAGGACGTCGAGGCTTACTGGAAGGCCGAAGTCGCGGCGTCGATGTAATCGCCCAACGGCAAGGGCGCCGGGTTTTACAAGACCCCGGCGCCCCTGCCACCTTCACCGGTATCCACCGGCGTCCATTTGCGCCTTGTCTTGCAGCCGCGAGGCCGCTTGAGTAGCTCCCCTAAAGCGCCACAGTGCCGGCCGGCGCATCGCCAGAAGGTGTTTGGCCCAGGGAGAGCTTGATGAATTCTTCGGGGGAGCGTCCTGTGGTTGATGTAGCGTTTCAAGGCGGCGGCGTCATTTCGGCGGCTGAAAAAGTCGACCGCGCCAAGGTCCTCAAGCGATTGCGCTTCGGCGATAATGCTTTCCGCCATTTGACACGCGCCGCGGCGGTCGCCGTTCTGGTCATCCTCAGCGGCATTATTTTCTCGCTGGTCTACGGCTCGCTGCCGGCGATGCAGAAATTCGGCATCAGCTTTCTATTCGACGAAAGCTGGAATCCGGTGACCGAAAAATTCGGCGCCATCGCGCCGATCTATGGCACCGTCCTCACTTCTCTTATTGCGATGCTCATCGCGGTGCCGATCGGCCTGTTCATCGCGCTGTTCCTCACCGAACTGTGCCCGATGTGGCTGCGCCGCCCGATCGGCATCGCCGTCGAACTGCTCGCCGGCATCCCCTCGATCATCTACGGCATCTGGGGCCTGTTCGTGTTCGCGCCGTTTTTGCAGCAATACGTCCAGCCGTTCCTGATCTCGGTGTTCGGCAATGTGCCGGTGCTGTCCAATCTGTTCGCCGGCCCGCCATACGGCATCGGCATTCTGACCGCAGGGCTCATTCTCGCGATCATGGTGCTGCCTTTCATCACCTCGATTTCGCGTGACGTGTTCGACGCCGTGCCGCCGATGTTGAAAGAAAGCGCCTACGGCCTCGGCTGCACCACCTGGGAAGTGGCGCGCTACGTCGTGCTGCCCTTCACCCGCGTCGGCGTCATCGGCGGCGTCATGCTGGCGCTCGGCCGCGCGCTCGGCGAAACCATGGCGGTCACCTTCGTCATCGGCAACGCGCACCGCATTTCCGGCTCGATCCTGGCGCCCGGCACCACGATCTCGGCGACCATCGCCAACGAATTTACCGAAGCCGTCGGCGATATCTACACCTCGTCGCTGATCCTGCTCGGCCTCATCCTGTTCGTCATCACCTTCATCGTGCTGGCTTTCGCGCGTTTGATGCTGATGCGGCTCAACGCCCGGCTGGGGAAGTAACATGGCAACGCTTGCATCCGGCGCGTCGTCGCCGCTTTACGCCAAACGCCGCCGCAAGAACGTCGTCACCATGGGGATGGCCTATGCCGCCACCGGCTTCGGCCTGTCCTGGCTGGCGCTGATCCTCGGCGTCCTGTTCTGGGAAGGATTTTCCGGCCTGTCGCTGCGGGTTTTCACCGAAATGACGCCGCCGCCCGGCGCTTCCGGCGGCCTGCTCAATCCGATCATCGGCAGCCTGGTGATGACGTTTCTCGCTGTGCTGATGGGCACGCCGCTCGGTATTCTCGCCGGCACTTATCTCGCCGAATATGGCCGCTACGACAAACTGTCGTCGGTGGTGCGCTTTATCAACGACATCCTGCTGAGCGCGCCGTCGATCGTCGTCGGCCTGTTTATCTATGAATTGATGGTGGCGCAAATGGGCCACTTCTCCGGCTGGGCCGGCGCTGTGGCGCTCGCCGTCATCGTCGTGCCGGTCGTGGTGCGCACAACCGAGGACATGCTGACGCTGGTCCCCGATACGCTGCGCGAGGCCGCCGCCTCGGTCGGCCTGCCGCGCTCGCTGATGATCCAGAAAGTCGCTTACCGCGCCGCCCGCGCCGGCATGATCACCGGCGTGCTGCTGGCGATCGCCCGCATCTCCGGTGAAACCGCGCCGCTGCTGTTCACCGCGCTCAACAACCAGTTCTGGACCAACGACATGAATGCGCCGGTGTCCAGCCTGCCCGTCGTCATCTTCCAGTTCGCGCTCAGCCCGTACAAGGACTGGCAGGAACTGGCCTGGACCGGCGCCCTGATCATTACCATGGCGGTGCTTGCGCTCAGCATCACCGCGCGATTCCTCGGTGGAGAGAGAAAGAAGTCATGAGTACGGCCAATTTCACGGTTCCGACCGTCGCCGCCAATCCTGGCAATACCGACGACCTCGTCGAAAAAGTCACGGTGCAGAACCTCGACTTCTATTACGGCGACAACCGCGCGCTGAAGAACATCAACGTGTCGCTGTACCACGGCCGGGTCACCGCCTTCATCGGCCCGTCCGGCTGCGGCAAGTCGACTCTGTTGCGCATCCTCAACCGGATGTACGACCTTTATCCGAACCAGCGCGCCACCGGCACGGTGCGGCTCGACAATGACGACATTCTTTCGCCGTCGCAGGATCTCAATCTGCTGCGCGCCAAGGTCGGCATGGTGTTCCAGAAGCCGACGCCGTTCCCGATGACGATCTACGAGAACATTGCTTTCGGCATCCGGCTGTACGAAAAACTGTCGAAGGCCGATCTGGACAATCGCGTGCAGCAGGCCTTGCAGCGCGCCGCTTTGTGGAACGAGGTCAAGGACAAGCTGGATGCCAACGGCCTGTCGCTGTCCGGCGGCCAGCAGCAGCGCCTGTGCATCGCGCGCACCGTCGCGGTGCGGCCGGAAGTCATCCTGTTCGACGAGCCGTGCTCGGCGCTCGATCCGATCTCGACCGCCAAGATCGAGGAACTGATCGACGAGTTGAAGGAAGATTACACCATCGCCATCGTTACGCATAACATGCAGCAGGCCGCGCGCGTGTCGGATTTCACCGCCTTCATGTATCTCGGCGAGTTGGTCGAATATGGCGAAACGACGCGCATGTTCACGTCGCCGAGCGATCGCCGCACGCAGGACTACATCACCGGTCGCTTCGGCTGAACAATAAGTAAGGATGATCACAATGAACGATCAGCACACGGCCAAGGCCTTCGACGTCGATCTTCAGGATATCGCGCGCATGGTCGCCGAAATGGGCGGCCTGGCCGAGAAGCAGGTCGCCGACGCGGTCGATGCGCTGGCCAAGCGCGACACCACTCTGGCGCAGCGCGTCACCGCCGCCGACTCCGCCATCGACGCGTTGCAGCGCGAGATCGAGGAAAAGTCGGTGCTGACCATCGCCCGCCGCCAGCCGATGGCGGTCGACCTGCGCGACATCGTCGGCGCGCTGCGCCTGGCCAACGATCTGGAGCGCATCGGCGATCTCGCCAAGAACATCGCCAAGCGCGTCATTGCCCTCAACGCCGAATTTCCGCCGCCGAAACTGATCCGCGGCGTCGAGCACATGACCGATCTGGTGCTTCAGCAATTGAAGGCGGTGCTCGATGCCTATGCCCGCCGCGACGACAACAAGGCGATGGCGGTGTGGCGCGGCGACGAGGAAATCGACGCGGTCTGCACTTCCGTATTCCGTGAGCTTCTGACCTACATGATGGTAGACCCGCGCAACATTACCTTCTGCATCCACTTGATGTTCTGTGCCAAGAATATCGAGCGCATGGGCGATCACGCGACCAACGTCGCCGAAACCGTGCATTATATCATCGATGGCAACCCGATCACCGAGCGCCGGCCCAAGGGCGACACCACCACCATCGCCGCTTTGACCGGCGCCGGCGGTAAGTAGAGAAAAAAGAATGAGCGCGCGAATCCTGATCGTCGAAGACGAGGAGCCGCTCACCATGCTGCTGCGCTATAATCTCGAGGCCGAGGGCTACGAGGTCGAGAGCGCGGCGCGCGGCGACGAGGCCGATACCAAGCTCAAGGAGAACATCCCCGATCTGGTGGTGCTCGACTGGATGCTGCCCGGCCTCTCAGGCATCGAACTGTGCCGCCGCCTGCGGGCGCGGCCGGAAACCCGCCAGTTGCCGATCATCATGCTGACCGCGCGCGGCGAGGAAAGCGAGAAGGTGCGCGGCCTTGCCACCGGCGCCGACGATTATATCGTCAAGCCGTTCTCGGTGCCGGAATTGCTCGCCCGCGTGCGCGCGCTGTTGCGCCGCGCCAGTCCGGAACGGGTCGCCAGCGTGCTCAACTTCGGCGACATCGAACTCGACCGTGACAAGAAGCGCGTCTCGCGCAACGGCCGCGCCGTCGAACTGGGGCCGACCGAATATCGGCTGCTCGAATTCCTGATGGAGCGGCCCGGCCGGGTGTTCTCGCGCGAGCAATTGCTCGACGGCGTCTGGGGCTCGGACATCTACATCGACGAGCGCACCGTCGATGTCCATGTCGGCCGCCTGCGCAAGGCGATCAACCGCGGCCACGAGGCCGATCCGATCCGCACCGTGCGCGGCGCCGGCTACGCCCTCGACGACCGCTTCGGCCGCGCGGCGTAAACGCGCTCGTTGCGAACGCAAAATCATTTGTCGGCGTGGCGCCGAACGGCTACCCCTGTCGTAACAACAGACACGCAAGGGGAGGCCGATTTGACGCCTGACGTACTCAATGATCTAGCGCCCGGCGGCAAAATGCGCGCCGCTATCAATGTCGGCAACATCGTGCTGGCCAAGCGCGGCGAGGGCCGGGCCGATCCGACTGGCATCACCGTCGATCTCGCCCGCGAACTCGGCAAGCGGCTCGGCGTTCCAGTCGAACTTGTCGTCTACGATCTCGCCGGCAAGGTGTCCGCGGCCGCCAATACCGGCGCCTGGGATATCTGCTTTCTCGCCATCGAGCCGGCGCGCGCCGCCGAGGTCGAGTTCACCGCGCCCTATGTGCTGATCGAGGGCACCTATCTGGTGGCCAAGAATTCGCCATTGCAAAAGGTCGAGGATGTCGACGCACCCGGCATTCGCATCGGCGCCAACACCGGCGCGGCCTACGATCTGTTCCTGACGCGCTCGCTTAAAGCTGCCACGCTCGTGCGCGCCGGCGACGGCTCGTCGATGTTCGATCTGTTCGAGGCCGGCAAGGTCGATGCCGCCGCCGGCGTGCGCCAGCCGCTCGAGATTTACGCCAAGGCTCATCCCGATGTGTGCGTCATGCCGGATCGCTTCATGGAAATTCGTCAGGCAATGGCGGCGGGCAAGGGAAAGATGGCCGGCCAGCGTTATCTGGCCGCTTTCATCGAAGAGATGAAGGCGTCCGGCTTTGTCGCCGAGGCCATCAAGCGCCACAACCAGGCCTGCGCCGTCGCGCCGAAGGGGTGATGCGCTGATCCCTCCCCGGCTACGAGGAGAGTGGCTCCGCGCGTAAGCGCGCAGATGGGTGGGGCGATACCTGACAAAGAGACAAGCCTAGTTCCGGAACGGCGGCCGGTTGACGCGGCGGCGGTCGGAGGCCGGCTGGAACGCCACCCGGCAATGGAAGGCGCAATAGGGCTGGTCGTTGGCGCTCTCGCCGCCGCAGAAAAAGAAATCCGGCGTGCTCGGGTCGCCGACCGGCCAGTGGCAGGTCTTCTCGCTGAGCTGCAGCAGGGTCTTGCGCTGCTCCTGCGGGATTTCCAGCATTTCAGGCTCGGCTTCGACCTCGTAGTCGTAAGCCAGCGCGGTATTGCCGCGAACCTGCGGGCGTTGCACCCGGATCATGTGGCCGGACGAGCGCACCTTGCGCGGCCGTGGCGCATTCGACGACGGACTTTTGGCCCGGCCGGACAGGCCAAGGCGGTGAACCTTGCCGATCACGGCATTGCGGGTGATCCCGCCCAATTCGGCGGCGATCTGGCTGGCGGAAAGCCCGTCGGCCCACAATTTCTTCAGGAGTTCGACCCTCTCGTCGGTCCAGCTCATTTGGGCGTCTCCTCGGCAATCCATTGCCATCGATGGAATCCAACCCCGTCGCCTGGCGCGGTTTTTCCGCGCCTGAACGTGTACGCTTCAGGGATGCACTAAATTTCG
>CANKBJ010000090.1 GCA_947479905.1 Bradyrhizobiaceae bacterium | reverse complement strand
GGCGCCGCCGACTTCGCCACCATCCGCGGCTTCCTCTCAACCGCCAGAAAGCAGGGCTGGAACATCATCAAAGCCCTACAACAACACCCGGGAGATCTTGAAAAGGCGCTACGCGCAGCTTAAAACCACAAGGAAACCTGGGCAGTTACGAAATTCGCCACTTTGTTTCCGCCCGGCAGCGGCCGTGAAGGCGCGCCCGAGACCCGCGCCAAGCCGGAAATCTGGACAAAGCGGGCCGAGTTCGATGCCGCCAACGATGCCTTGGTGAAGGAAACCGCCGCCTTTGGCGAAGCGGCCAGGGCCGGCAATGCCGACGCCATGAAAACGTCATGGGCGAAAGTGGCCGAGGCCTGCGGCGGCTGTCATGGCGGGCCGACCAAGAGCGGCGGCAAGTTCCGGTTTGAAGAATAGCCCCCCGAGCGCTCGACGCGGGATGAAACGGCGCCCGGCAAAAGCGCGCCGTTTCATCCCGCTGGCTTGCGCGCTGGCGCTCGTCGCCGCCAGCGGCGTTGCCCACGCGCAATCGGGCGCGGCGGATCGGGGCAAATATATTTTCGATTCGGCCGGCTGCTACGGATGTCATACCGAGCCCGGCGGCGCGCCAATGGCGGGCGGGCCCGCGTTGCGCACGGCCTATGGCACCTTCTACGCACCGAACATCACGCCGGATCCGGAGTTCGGCATCGGCCAATGGTCGGACGCCGATTTCACCCGCGCCTTGCGCGAAGGCGTGTCGCCGCGCGGCGAGCATTACTTTCCGGTGTTTCCTTATCCCGCCTATACAAAGATGACGACGCCGGACCTTCTCGACCTCAGGGCCTATCTGACGACGATCGCGCCTTCAAAGAAGCCGAGCAGATCGCACGACGTGAACTTTCCCTATTCGATCCGGCTGACATTGCTGCCGTGGAAGTGGCTCAATTTCACGGCCGGCGAATTCAAGCCGGACGCCGGCCATGACGCGCAGTGGAACAGGGCCGCCTATCTGGTCGAGGCGCTCACCCATTGCGGCGAATGCCACACGCCGCGCAACTGGCTCGGCGGGCTCGAGCGCGGGCAATGGATGTCGGGCGCGCGCATGCCGGTCGGCGACCTGATCGCCTCCAATCTAACGCCGGACAAAACCGGGCTCGCCAGTTGGTCGGCGGCCGACATCGCCGATGCGCTGGAAACCGGGACGCTGCCGGAAGGCGGCACGCTCGGCGGCGAAATGGGCGAGGTCGTCAAAAACAGCACCGCCAAGATGCGCCCTGAGGACCGCGAAGCGATCGCGGCCTACCTTAAGGCGCTGCCGCCGCTGCCGACGACGGTGAAGAAGAAAGAGAAGTGAGCGCTACGCCGCGCTTCCCTTGCGCGCATTCTGGATCAAGGTCCATATCTTCAGCGGTGTCGCCGGCATGTCGATGTGGCGGATGCCATAGGCGCGGTCGAGCGCGTCGATGACCGCATGGATGACCGCCGGACAGGAACCGATGGCGCCGGCTTCCCCCGCGCCCTTGACGCCGAGCGGGTTGTTCTTGCACGGCGTGTTGCGGGTTTCAAAAACGAAGAACGGCGAACCGGCGGCGCGCGGCATGGCGTAGTCCATGAAGCTGGCGCTGAGCAATTGTCCCGACGACACATCGTAGACGGTGTCTTCCAGCAAGGCCTGGCCGATGCCCTGCACCAGCCCGCCGTGTACCTGACCGGCGAGCAGCAGCGGATTGAGCGTGGCGCCGAAGTCGTCGACCACGACATAGGTGATGATTTCGGTCGCGCCGGTGTCGGGATCGATCTCGATCTCGGCGATGTGCGTGCCGTTCGGGAAGGTCGGAAGATCGGTGGAAAAATCCTTCGACGCCGACAGCTTCTCCGGCGTCGCCTTCGGATGCGTGGCGAGATCGGCAAACGATATCGATTTGTCGGTGCCGGCGACCCTGACCGCACCATTGGCGATTTCCATGTCGCCCGCCGCTGCTTCGAGCGCATCCGCCGCAAGGTCCTTGAGCTGCTCGGCCAAGGTCTTCGAGGCGCGGTCGACCGAAACGCCGCCGACGGGAATCGAGCTTGAACCGCCGGTGCCGGCGCCGGTCGGGATTTTGTCGGTGTCGCCTTGCAGCACGCGCACGCGCTCCGGCGGCAGATCGAGACGCTCGGCGACGAGCTGTGCGTAGGACGTCTGGTGTCCCTGCCCGGTCGATTGCGAGCCGATCAGCACGGTAACCCCGCCGTCGCGGTCGAGCGTGACATGCGCGGTTTCCGGGCCGTTGGCGCCACAGGCCTCGACATAGGTGCCGATGCCGATGCCGCGCAGTTTGCCGGCGCGTTTCGACGCGGTGGCGCGCCTGGCAAAACCCGGCCAGTCGATCAGTTCCTGGGCGCGGGCCATGGTGCCGGCGAAGTCGCCGCTATCGTACACCTTGCCGGTCGGCGTCGTGTAAGGCAGCGACCTCTGTTTGATCAGGTTCTTGCGGCGAATGGCGTCCTGCGAAATTCCCAGTTCGCGCGCCACGGTGTCGACCGCCCGCTCGATCAGATAGGAGGCTTCCGGGCGGCCGGCGCCGCGATAGGCATCGACCGGTACGGTGTTGGTATAAACGCCGCGCAGGCGGATATGAGCCACCGGAATGTCGTAAGGCCCGGTCGCCATGCCGACGCCGAGCCACGGAATATACGGCGCATAGCACGACAGATACGCGCCCATGTCGGCGACGATGTCGATGTCGAGTGCGAGGAACTTGCCCTTGTCGTCGATGGCCAAAGTCGCGGTCGAGATGTTGTCGCGTCCGTGGCTGTCGCCGAGGAAATGCTCGGAGCGATCGGCGACCCACTTCACCGGCTTGCGCGTTTTCTCGGCCGCGACGGCGGCGAGCGCGTATTCGCGATAGGGAAACAGTTTGGTGCCGAAGCCGCCGCCGACATCCGGGGTGATGACGCGCATTTTGTCGAGCGGCAGTTTCAGCACCGCGCCGCAGATGATGTCGCGGATGATGTGGCTGCCCTGGCTGCCGAGCGTCAAAGTGTAGCGCTCGCCGTCGTATTCGGCGACGACCCCGCGCGTATCCATGTAGTTTGTGACGAGACGCTGGTTGACGATGGTGGTCGAGATCGTGCGCGCGGCGGAAGCGAAGGCCTTCTTGGTCGCGGCTGCGTCACCCGCCGTCGTTTCAAATGCGAGATTGGGCCGGTCCGGCCAGACCCGCGGCGCGCCGCCTTTGAGCGCGGCGATGGCGCCGATGACATGCGGCAGCGGCCGATAGTCGACGGCAATCGCCTCGGCGGCATCTTTCGCCTGCTCAAGCGTATCGGCGACGACGAAGGCGACGGCGTCGCCGACGTGACGGACGACATCGAGCGCAAGAATCGGATAATGCGGCACCTTGATATCGACGCCTTCGAGAACGCCCGGCGTCGGCAGCGGGCCGAGGCCGGCGGTCTCGGCGCCAGTCAGCACCAGCCGCACGCCCTTCATTTTCCGGACAGCGGCAAGATCGCCGATGGCGAATTTGGCATGAGCGTGCGTCGAACGCAGCACGACGGCATGCAGCGCGCCTTGCGGCGCGACATCGGCGATGTAAGTGCCCGTGCCGCGCAGCAGCGCGTCGTCTTCCTTGCGGGTGAGCGGCTGACCAAAACCGAATTTCATCGCTGCCATGTCGCACTCTCCCGAGACCGCGCCCGTGGCGAAGTCCGTCTACTTCGCCGGCTTTCCATGCGGCTTGCGCGAAAAACGCATCGCCAGCCAGCGCGACACCACATAGAACGCCGGGGTAAAAATCAGGCCGAAAGCGGTGACGCCGATCATGCCTGAAAATACCGCGGTGCCAAGCGATTGTCGAAGTTCCGCGCCGGCGCCGACCGCCCAGACCAGAGGCGCGACGCCGAACACGAAGGCCAGCGAGGTCATCAGAATCGGCCGCAACCGCAGCCGCGCCGCTTCTACCGCCGCCACGTGGCGCTCACGGCCCTGGTCTTCCAGTTGCTTGGCGAATTCGACGATCAGAATCGCGTTCTTGGCGGCGAGCGCGATCAGCACGATGAAGCCGACCTGCGTCAGGATGTTGTTGTCCTGGCCGCGCAACACGACGCCGATGATCGCCGCGACCAGACACATCGGCACGATGAGAATGACGGCGAGCGGCAGCGTCAGGCTCTCATACTGCGCCGCCAGCACCAGGAAGACGAAGGCGACGCCGAGCACGAAGGCGAAGATCGCCGTGTTGCCGGCTCTGATCTGCTGGAACGCCAAAGTCGTCCACTCGTAGGAGAAGCCCGGCGGCAACGTTTCGGCGGCGAGCTTCTGCATCGCCGCGATGGCGTCGCCCTGGCTGTAGCCGGGCGCCGGCGCGCCATCGAGTTCGGCCGCCGGATAAAGATTATAGCGCGGCAGCCGGTACGGGCCGGAAATATCGCGCACGGTCGTGAACGAACCGAGCGGCACGCTGTCGCCGGCGGAATTGCGCACGCGCAGCGCCAGCGCGTCCTTCGGCTCGAGTCGGCGCGCGGCGTCGGCCTGCACCTGAACGCGGAAGGTGCGGCCGAACAGATTGAAGTCGTTGACATAGGCCGAGCCGACATAGACCTGCAACGCCGCGAAGACGTCGCCGATATTGATGCCGAGCAGTTGTGCCTTGGTGCGATCGATATCGAGGAACAGCTGCGGCGTCGCCGTCTCGAACAGCGAGAACACCTGCTGCAATCCCGGCGTCTGCGCGGCGCGGCCCATCATCGCGTAAACCGCGCCCTGCAGGGCCTGCGGTCCGGCGCCGGCGCGATCCTCGATCATCATGCGGAAGCCGGCGGCGTTGCCGATGCCGGACACCGGCGGCGGCTGCACCACGATCATGAAGGCTTCCTGCAAGGCGCCGAGCTTCTGGAACAATTGCCGCTGGATATTGGCGGTCGCCTTGGCCGGGTCCTTGGCGCGCTCGTCGAAAGGGTCCAGCACGACGAACATGGCGCCGGCATTCGGCGCATTGGTGAAGGTGGCGCCGGAGAAGCCGACGATCACCACCGAGTGCGACACGCCGGGCGTCGCCTGCACGATTTCGGTGGCCTTGCGCATCACCTCGTCGGTGCGCCGCAACGAGGAGCCAGGCGGCAGTTGCGCGGCGACGATGAGAATGCCGCGATCGATTTGCGGGATGAAGCCCTGCGGCGTCGTGCGGAATTCATTGAGGCCGAAGGCGAGAATCGCGGCATAGATCGCCAGCATTACCACGGCGAAACGCACGATCTTCGTGGCCAGCGTCTTGTAGCGGTCCGCCATCCAGTCGAAGCCGCGGTTGAAGCCGCCGAAGAAAATGCGCATCGGCTTGGCGTACCAGGCGACGCCATGGTCATCGGTATGGGGTTTCAGCAGCAGCGCGCACATCGCCGGCGACAAGGTTAAGGACACGATCAGCGAAATGATCGTCGCCGAGGTGATGGTCAGCGCGAACTGGCGATAGAACTGGCCGGAAATGCCGGTGATGAAGGTGGTCGGCACGAACACCGCGCACAAAACCAGCGCGATCGAGATCAGCGCGGTGCCGACCTCGTCCATGGTGCGGCGCGAGGCTTCGCGCGGCGAATGACCGGCGGCAATGTTGCGCTCGACGTTTTCCACCACGACGATGGCGTCGTCGACGACGATACCGATCGCAAGCACGAGACCAAAGAGCGACAGATTGTTGAGCGAGAAGCCGAACAAGGTCATCGTGAAGAAAGTGCCGATCAGCGAGATCGGGATCGCCAAGAGCGGAATGACCGCCGCGCGCCAGGTTTGCAGGAACAAAACGATCACCAGCACGACCAGCAGCACCGCCTCGAAGATCGTGGTGATGACGGCCTGCACCGATTCCTGGATAAACTGGGTCGGGTTGTAGAAAATGCCGTAGTCGAGGCCGGACGGAAAATCCTTCGACATGCCGGCGACCGCCTTGGCGATGTTCTCGCCGGTGGTCAGCGCGTTCGAGCCCGGCCGCTGGAACACGGCGAGCGCCACGGACGGATATTTGTCGAGATAGGAATTCGACGAGTAGTCCTGCGCGATCAGCTCGATCCTGGCGACGTTGCGCAAGCGGACCACGGCGTTGCCGGCCTGCTTGACGACGATGTTGCCGAACTCGTCCGGCGTCGACAGACGGCCGAGCGTGCGGATCGCCACCTGGAACGCCAGTTGGCTCGGGACCGGCGGCTGGTTCAAGACGCCGGAGGCGACCTGGATATTCTGCGCCGCCAGCGCGCTGGTGACGTCGCCGGCGGTCAGATTGAGCGACTGCATGCGCTCAGGGTCGAGCCAGACCTGCATGGCGTAATCGCGGCTGCCGAACACCGTAATCGAACCGACGCCGTCGACGCGGGTCAGCGCGTCCTTGATCTGCAGATTGGCGTAATTGGAGATGTAGAGCGCGTCGCGCGAACTGTCCTTCGAGAACAGGCTCACCACCATCAGAATGTCCGGCGAAGCCTTGGCCACCGTGACGCCGATCTGCTGCACCTGCGTCGGCAGGCGCGGCGTCGCGGTGGCGACGCGGTTCTGCACCTGTACCTGCGCGATATCGAGATTGGTGCCGATGTCGAAGGTCACCGCGATCGAGAACTTGCCGTCGGCGGCGGAGTTCGACGAGACATAGAGCATCCCCTCGACGCCGTTGATCTGCTGCTCGATCGGCGCCACCACGGTCTCGGCGACGATTTCGGCGCTGGCGCCGGGATACTGCCCGGAGATGTTGATGGTCGGCGGCGCGATCTCGGGATATTGCGCTACCGGCAGGCGGCTATAGGACACGCCGCCGAGAATGATGATCACGATGGCGATCACCGAGGCGAAGATCGGCCGGTCGATGAAGAAATGGGAAATGCGCATGGCGGCTGGCTACTTCGCCGCCGCGGCAGGCGCCGCCGCGCCGCCACCTGGCGCCGCGCCCGGCGCTTGCGCATTGACCGGCTGACCCGGGCGCACGCGCGCCATGCCGTTAATGATGACCCGGTCGGCCGGGGCCAGGCCCTCCTTGATAACGCGCAGATTGTCGACCAGCTGGCCGAGCGTGACATATTTCATCTGCGCCTTGTTGTCGGGGCCGACGACGAGAACGAATTTGCGCACCTGCTCGCTGCCGATCGCGACGTCCGGCACTAGCAGCGCCTCATAAGGCGGCGAGGCCGGCACGCGCACGCGCGCGAACATGCCGGGCGTGAACACGCCGTCCGGATTGGCGAAGGCGGCGCGGCCGCGAATGGTGCCGGTCGAGCGGTCGATGACGTTGTCGACGAAGTCCATCTGCCCGGCGTGAACGAAATCGTTTTCGTCGATCAGCTTGAGCGACACGTTCACGCCGGCGCCGCGGCTGGCGACGTCCTTGCCGGTCTTGGCGATGCGCTCGTAGCGCAGATAGGACGCCTCGTCGAAGGTGAATTCGAACTGGATCGGGTCGCTGGTGACAATGGTGGCGAGCAAGGTTGTGTTGCCGCTGACGCCGCCGGTAACGAGATTGCCCGGGGCGACGCGACGGTCGCCGATGCGGCCGCTGATCGGCGCGCGCAGCTCGGTGAATTCAAGATCGAGTTCGGCCGTGCGCACCGCCGCCTCGGCGCCGCTGACCGAGGCCTGCGCATTGCGATAGGCCTGCGAGCGCTGCTCGAAGGTCTGCTCGGTGATGGTCTTTTCCTTGACCAACTGCTGGCCGCGCGTGAAATCGGCCTCGGTGAAGGACAGGTTGGATTGCGCCTGCGTCAGCGTGGCGCGCGCCTGCGCGACCGCGTTCTGGAACGGCCGCTTGTCGATCGAGAACAACAGGTCGCCCTGCTTGACCAACTGGCCGTCCTTGAAATGCACGCCGTCGAGGTAACCGGACACGCGCGCGCGCATTTCCACCAGACTGACGGCGGCGAAGCGGCCGACATATTCGTCGAAGTCGGAAACGGTGCGTTTGGTCGGTTCGGTCGCGGTCACCGAGGCCGCCGGCGGGCCGGCCGGCTTGGGCGCGTCGCCGCAGCTTGCGACCAAAATCGCAAGCACCGTTGCAAGCGTCATCGCGGCGCACCGGCGCCCTAACGTTCCAGATATCCGCATGGTGTTGGCAATTCCGTAGGCGTTCATGGTGATCATGCCGGCCGCTAACGAGTACCGGTCACATAGCGTCGGCTGTCGGTCATGTCCACCGTGGCCGATCGGCAACGGGAACACGAAATAGCGCGGCGGGCCTTGTATAAACGGCGTCGATACATCTGACATCCGGCGTTGATGGATGGGGCGCTACGGCACTCGCTCAGCGCGCGCGGCCGCGGAATGCCGCGAGCCAGCGCCGCCCGAAAATCGTCAGGACCATCCCAGCATAAAACGTGCCGCCGACCGCCGCCAAGGCCATCAACGTCATGACATCGTGCGCAGGCCATCCGGAAAACAGCTTGCCCAATGGCGCGGCGCACAGCCAGACGATGATCCCCATGCCCAGCCCGGCGGCGGCAAGCTTGATCGCCGATTGCCGCAACCTGTGATCGATCCGGCTATGGCCGGCGCGCATGGCAAACCAGAGCACCAGCAGCAGATTGATCCAGGCGCCGATCGATGTCGCCAGCGCCAGGCCGACTTGCGCCAGCGGCCCCATCAGCAAAATTTTGAAGGCGATATTGACCGCCGCCGCGATCAAGGCCGCGATCACCGGCGTCGACGTGTCGCCGCGCGCAAAGAAGGTGGCGACCGCGCTGCGGATCAAGACGAACGGCAGCAGGCCGAAAGCGTAAGCGGCGAGCGTTTGGCCGGCGGCGATCGCGTCGGCGTCGGTGAAGGCGCCGCGCACGAACAGCGCGCGCATGATCAGATCGGGGATGATGAAAAAAGCGGCGACGCAGGGGATGGCCAGCATCAAGGTGAATTCGACAGCGCGGTTCTGCGCATGCGACGCGCCGGCATCGTCGCCCGCGGCGAGACGCCGCGCCATTTCCGGCAGCACCACGGTGCCGGCGGCGATGCCGATGACGCCGATCGGCAGTTGATTGAGACGGTCGGCATAATAAAGCGACGACACCGCGCCGGCCGGCAGGAAGCTGGCGATGATGGTATCGGCGAACAGTGCAAGTTGCACCCCGGCCGAGCCGACCACCGCAGGGCCAAGCGCGCGGAAAAACTGGCGCACGTCGGCGTCGAGCGTCGGCCAGCGCAGCGCCGCCAGCGCTTCGGCGCGCCAGGCAGCGCCGGCGACCAGGAGAAATTCGAGCACGCCGGCAACCAGAACGCCCCAGGCGGCGGCGTGGCCGGCGGTGGGGAAAAACGCGGCGATGGCCAGCGCCATTACCAGCGACAGATTAAGCAAGATCGGCGCGGCGGCGGCGGCGGCGAAACGCTGCAAGGCATTGAGGATGCCGCCATAGAGCGTGACTAAAGTGATCAGCAGCAGATAGGGGAATGTGATGCGGGTGAGTTCGACGGCCAGCGGATAGCGTACGGGATCGTTGACGAAGCCCGGCGCCAGCAGGTCGATGACGGCGGGCGTGAACAGCAGCGCCACGCCGAGCAGCAATATCTGGCTGGCCAGCAGCAAGGTCAGGATACGGTTGGCGAAGAGCCCGGCCCGCTCCGCGCCGTTTTGCTCGCGGATGCGGGCATAGGCCGGTACGAAGGCGGCATTGAACGCGCCCTCGGCGAAGATCGCGCGGAAATGGTTGGGCAGGCGCAAGGCCACGAAAAAGGCGTCGGCCACCGGTCCCGCGCCCAGCACCGCCGCCAGGATGATGTCGCGGACAAAGCCGGTCACCCGCGAAAGCAGGGTAAAACCGCCGACGGTGAGGATGCGCTTGATCATCGATCCCAAGAAGCCATCAAACAAGGGCTGTGGTCAGGGCGAAAACGACGTGTATAAATGGACTTAGATCGAGGCGGCACCGCGACCGACGAGCCCGCCCGCTCTGCATTAAGGCGATTCCCCGGGCAAACATAGAGCCGCAAATCCTCGTATAAAGCCAACGCCAAAGCCCGATCCGCCCCGAACCCTTTTATTCGAGTCCCCTGACGATGCCGTCACCGATCATTCCCATTCTGCTCGCCGGCGGCGCCGGAACCCGGCTCTGGCCGGTGTCGCGCGATGCGCTGCCCAAGCAATTCCTGCCGCTGGTCGGCGACCGCTCGACCTATCAGGAGACCTTGCTGCGGGTGGCCGACCCGATGTTCGCTCCGCCGATCGTCATCACCGGGCCGAACTTCCACTTCTTCGCCCGCCGCCAGGCCGAGGAAGTCGGAATTGATGCGACCGTGGTGATCGAGCCACTGCGCCGCGATTCCGCCCCGGCCATCGCCGCCGCCACCGCCGTGGCTTTGGCGCGCGATCCGGACGCGGTGGTGCTGGCGCTGGCCGCCGACCACATCATTCTCGATGTCGAGAATTTCCGCGCGACGTGTCTGGCCGGCCGCGAAGCCGCCGAGGCCGGCAAGATCGTCACCTTCGGCATCAAGCCGACCGAACCGAAAACCAGCTACGGTTATATTTTGCCGGGCGAGGCGATCGGCAAAAGCGGCGTCATGGCGGTGAGCAAATTCGTCGAGAAGCCGGACGCCGCCACCGCCGCGCGCTATCTCATGGAAGGCTATCTATGGAATTCCGGCAACTTCCTGTTCCGCGCCGACGTGCTGCTCGGCGAGATCAAGCGTATGGAGCCGGAAATGGCCGACGCCATCGAGGCCGCCGTCGCCAATGCCAGTAACGATCTCGGCTTCCTGCGGCTGGAGGAAAAAGCTTTCGCCCGCGCGCCGCAGAAATCGATCGACTATGCGGTGATGGAAAAGACCGACCGCGCCGCGGTGATTGCCGGGGACTTCCGCTGGTCCGATATCGGCAGTTGGGACGCTTTGTTCGACATCACGCCGCGCGACAAGCAGGGCAACGTGTTGCAAGGCCCGGTGGTGACGATGGACACGACCGATTGCGTCGTCCATTCGGACGGACGGCTCACGACTTTGGTCGGCGTCAGCGACCTTGTCGTGGTTTCGACCTCGGACGCGGTGATGGTGGTGCCGCGCGCGCGCTCGCAGGAGGTCAAGGAACTGGTCGCCAAGCTCAAGACCCTCAAACGCGCCGAGGCGGTCGATCACAAGCGCGGCCACCGGCCGTGGGGCTATTACGAGTCGATCGACATCGGCGCGCGCTTTCAGGTCAAGCGCATCGTCGTCAATCCGGGCGGCATTCTGTCGTTGCAGAAGCATCGGCACCGCTCCGAACACTGGATCGTCGTGCATGGCACCGCCGAGGTGACCATCAACGACACGGTGCGCGAAGTGCACGAGAATGAATCGGTCTATCTGCCGATCGGCTGCATCCACCGCATGGCCAACAAGGGCAAGATCCCGCTCGAACTGATCGAGGTGCAGACCGGCAGCTATCTCGGCGAGGACGACATCGAGCGCATCGAGGATGTGTATAAGCGGACGTAGTCCCGTCGTCCGGCACTGACGGGAATGACAGCTCTACTGTTTCAACGCCCGGCGCACGCTGTCGATAATGCGATCCTGCGTCGGCTCGTCCAGATACGGATGCATCGGCAGGCTGATGACCTCGGCGGCGAGTTTTTCGCTGTTGGCGACGCCGCCCTTGCCCACCGGGAACTGCTTGTAGGCCTGCTGCTTGTGCAGCGGGATCGGATAGTAGATCGCCGTCGGCACGCCGTCGGCCTTGAGCGCGGCGGCGAAAGCATCGCGCGTGCCGGCCTTGAGTCGGATGGTGTATTGCGCCCATACCGAGATCGAGCCCGACGGCACTGCCGGCACCACCGTCACATCGCCGAGCGCCTCTGCATAGCGGCGGGCGACGCGGTTGCGCGCCTCGATCTCGTCGGGAAATATTTTCAGCTTCTCGCTCAGGATCGCCGCCTGAATCGTGTCGAGGCGCGAGGCCAGACCAATGCGGACGTTATCGTAGCGGTCGCTGCCGGCACCATGCACGCGGATGCTGCGCATCAGATCGGCGAGTTCGGCGTCGTCGGTCATCACCGCGCCGCCGTCGCCGTAGCAGCCCAGCGGCTTGGCCGGAAAGAAACTGGTCGAGGTGACGTGGCCAAAGGTGCCGATGCGGCGGTTGTTGTAGATGGCGCCGAAGCCCTGCGCGGCGTCGTCGATGATTTTCAAACCATGCGCCGCGGCGGCGGCGGCAACCGCGCCGTGATCGGCGGCAAGACCGAACAGATCGACCGGGATGACCGCCTTCGGCGTCAGGCCGGCGGCTTTGGCCGCCTCGACCGCGCCGGCAATGCCGCGCGCATCGATGTTGAACGTGGCCGGATCGACGTCGACGAACACCGGCGTGGCACCGACCAGCACCGCGACCTCGGCGGTCGCGCAAAACGTAAAGGACGGACAGATCACCGCGTCGCCCGGGCCGATGCCGAAGGCGCGCAGCGGCAGCACCAGTGCATCGGTGCCGCTGGCGCAGGTGACGACGTGCTTGGCGCCGCAATAGGCCGCGAGCTCCGCCTCGAAGGCGCGCACTTCCGGACCCATGACGAACTGGCAATGATCGAGAACCTTCGCCACCGCGATATCGACCGCCGGCTTGAGACGGCGGCGCTGCGCCGCCAGATCGATGAAAGGTATCGGCGGCAGTTCGGTACGAACGTTCATTACAGCGATCCAGGTTGAGTGATCACGCGATCAGCCGGCGGCAATGCGCGGGCCTTTATGCTTGGACGGCGCGATCGCCGCCGGGCGGTCGTTCAGGCACTGAATGGCGATGCGCAGGCTGGTCACGCCCTGCTCGCCGGTGACGGCCGGCTCGGCGCCCGAACGCACCGCGCTCAGGAATGCGAGCAACTCAGAACGCAACGGTTCGGCGTGGCCGACCGACAGATGCCGCATCGAATAGCTGCCGTCCGGCTGGAAGCCGAAGCATTCGGTGACCTGGCGGGTCAAGAGATCGCCCATCACATATTTCCCGCGCGTCGCCACCGTGACGTTGCGCGCCTTGAACGGCGTCAGCCAGTTGGTGTTGATGTGCGCCAGTACGCCAGAGGCGGTGCGGAACTGCAACAGCGCGATATCCTCGCGCTCGGCGATGGCGCTGGACAATTGCGGCTGCACCTCGACGATGTCGCTGTCGGTGAAATAGCGGATCAGGTCGATGTCGTGCACGGCGAGATCGATAACGACGCCGACATTCGACATGCGCGGTGGAAACGGACCGACGCGGGTGATGGCGATCGACAGGATGTCCTCGTTGCGGATTGCTTCCTTGACGGCCTCGACCGCCGGATTGAAACGCTCGACATGGCCGACCATGAGAGTCACGCCCGCGCTCCGCGCGGCGTCGATGATCTCCTCGCCCTCTTCGACCGTGGACGCAATCGGCTTTTCCACCAGCACATGCACGCCGCGGGCGATCGCCGCCAGCGCGACATCGCGGTGCAAATGAGTCGGCGCGGCGATGGTGATGGCATCGACGCCGAGGTCGAGCAGTTCCTCGACGGTGCCGACGGCGGCGCAATCCAGCGCGCGCGCGACGAAATCGGTCTGCTTTTGATCGGGATCGGCGACGCCGACCAGTTCGGTACCTGGCAGTCCGGCAAAGACGCGGGCGTGATTCGAGCCCATGACGCCGACGCCGACAACGCCGACGCGCAGCACGCGCTCAGGTGAAGAATTCGCAGCCTGTGTCATTCGCGGAAATTACCCCATTTGCCCGGGCGAACCCGCCGCAAGCCCCGCCGTCACCTAGCATGCG
>CANKBJ010000089.1 GCA_947479905.1 Bradyrhizobiaceae bacterium | reverse complement strand
TTCCAGCCCTTGGCGGAGAGCTTGGAAATGCGGTTGAGCCAGCGCGGATCGAGCTCCGAGCCCATGTAGTTTTTCAGGAAGTCGTCGCGCGAGACGCCGTAGGATTCGGCGAGCCGCATCAGGCGGCCTTCGTTCGACACTAGGCTCTTGTTGATCGAGTAAAGCTGCTCGACCAGCGAATCGATGCGCGCCTGATTGAGCCGCAGCGACTTCACCTCGGTGATGATCTCGTCCTTGAGCTTCTTGTACTTGCGCTCCTGCGCCGGCGACAGCGACGTGTTCTTCAGCCGGAATTCGATGTCCTGCTCCTGCAGGCGGCGCAGGCGCTTGAAGCTGTCGGCGATGTTGTCGAAGGTCTCGACGACCTTCGGCTTCAGCTCGGCCTCGATCGCGGCCAGCGACAGCGAGCCTTCCATGTCGTCTTCGTCGTAGTCGCTCTCGGCGGCGGCTTCCGACGGGTCCTTCTCCTCGGTCTCGTCGCCGGGTGCCTTGAACGGCGTGGCGGCGGCCGGCGCGGTCGGCGCCACGGGCTGCACGACCTGGAGATGCGGCGCGCCGGGCACGGCGACGCCGCCATTCATCGGTTTACCGTCGGGACCGAGCGGCGTCTGCATCTGCTTGGCGTCGGGTCCGGCATAGGTCGCTTCGAGATCGATGATGTCGCGGAGGAAGACTTTGCCTTCGTTCAGTTCGTCGCGCCAGATGATGACCGCCTGGAAGGTCAGCGGGCTTTCGCACAAGCCGGAGATCATCGCCTCGCGGCCGGCCTCGATG
The DNA here is from genome assembly GCA_947479905.1 of Bradyrhizobiaceae bacterium. Lineage (GTDB taxonomy): Bacteria > Pseudomonadota > Alphaproteobacteria > Rhizobiales > Xanthobacteraceae > Pseudolabrys. Next base: position 13,080 of record CANKBJ010000089.1, on the reverse strand, counting down.
CGCTTGGCGATGGCGATTTCGCCTTCGCGCGACAACAGTTCGACCGAGCCCATCTCGCGCAGATACATGCGCACCGGATCGTCGGTGCGCTCGGACGGCTCTTTCTTCTCGACGGTGGCCAGCGACTTCGATTTCGCCTCGACGACCTCGCGGCCGGTGTCGTCATCGTCGTCGTCATCCTGCTCGTCGGTGGCCTTCTCGGCCTCGCCGTCGTCGCCGTCGGCGTCCTCGGTCTCGACCACGTTGATGCCCATTTCGGACAGCATGGCGAGAGTGTCTTCGATCTGCTCGGAGTTGACCTCCTCCGACGGCATCACGGCATTGAGCTGTTCATAGGTGACATAGCCGCGCTTCTTGGCGGCCTTGATCATCTTCTTGACGGCGGCATCGGACAGGTCGAGCAAAGGCAGCGGCGTATCCGGCGCGCCTTCGGCTTCCTTTTCGGGAGCCTCTTCGCCCTTGGCAAGTTCCTTAGGATGGGTGGCCTTCGCCTTCGTCGCCATCTGCTTCTCCTGGACCTTCCCAGCCATGTCGCACTCTTTCTTGCTCTGCCGCATTCGCGGTGCCGCGCCCGATACGCCGAGCACATGCCCAAAAAGGGCCGCGCCGATGATGGCGCCGCCCCCGAATCAGGCCGTCAGTCTTGTCGGCGCCGCTTAAGCCCCGATTAACCCTATCAAAAACCGGCGGAAAACGGCCTTTTTTCCGCGCCGGTCCGGTATCCAAAAAGGCCGCGCCCGCCCCCTGTCCGTGACTCCGGGAAGCGCAACGGTCAAGCCTTTAGGCGCCAAAAAGCCAAGTTTTAAAGACACGCGATTCCTAAAGACTCGCTATTCTTAAAGACTCTTGGCACCCCGGCCGGACGACGCGCCGAAACCCTCGATCAGGGCCTCGGTGCCGTCCATCCGGGACAGGCGGTCCTTGACGTCCCGCAGGCGTAAATAGTTGGTCTCGCTGGCGTCCTGGCCGAGAGCCTGCTCAGCGTCCTTGAGCTCCTTAGTTAGTGAATGCCACTGGCGATGCAAGGCGACGAGCTGCTGCCAGGTGATCAAAACGTCCTGCGGCGCAGCGTCCGGCCGCGAGCCCCAGACCGACTGGGTGGTGATCGAAGCCTCGATCCGCTCCAGCACCTCGCCGAGCTGCCTGTTGCGCAGTTCCGCCCGCAAGGTTTCTGGCTCAAGGCCCGCGGCGTGGTCGGAGGAATGCGCGGCGATGTCGATCAGGGCGGCTTTGAGGTGTTCGGCCCCCAGGTGGCGGAACTCCAGCGCACTGAGTTCCTCGAGATGGTCGTGCAGCAGCCAGGGGTAGTTGATCGCCGCCTGCAAAATGAGGGCTTCGCGGGTCGGCACCGAGGTGCGCGAACCGCGATGCAACGGGCTTGCCGCCATCTGCTGTGAAACGACGACATAGGGCGTGTTGCGCGAGCCGACCTCGGGGCGCTTGGCGCCGAAGCGGCCGGGACCTGAGCCCGCGATGCCCTGGCGGTCGCGCCAGTTGCCCTGCCCGCCAGCTTGCCCGCGCGGCGGGAAATTGCCGCGCGTTCCGCCGGCCGGCGCGAAGAAAGCGCGCAGGCGGTCGTTGAAATCCTGCCGGTAATATTTGCGCACCGATTCATCGGCGATCGACGCGGTGACCTCGTTGACGCGCGCTTCAAGTGCTGCGCGGCGCTCCGGCGTATCGAAGGTGTGGCCCTCGGTCTCGCGACCCCACAGCATCTGGCCGAGCGGGCGCGCGGCATTGATGACATCCGCCACCGCTTCGCGGCCCGACGCGCGCAGCAGATCGTCGGGGTCCTGGCCCTGCGGCAGCAGCGCGAATTTCAAACTCTTGCCCGGCTTGAGACGCGGCAGCGCCAGATCCATCGCGCGATAGGCCGCGCGCACGCCGGCGCCATCGCCGTCGAAACACAGCACCGGCTCGTCGGCCATCTTCCACAACAGCCCAAGCTGGTCTTCGGTCAATGCGGTGCCGAGCGGCGCGACGCTCGCGGCAAATCCGGCGGTGACCATGGCGATGACGTCGACATAGCCTTCGACGGTAATGAGTTGCACGCCCGTCTTCGCCCCGTCATGCACCGCCTGCCGCGCCATCGCGATGTTGTAGAGCGTGTGACCTTTGTGGAAGAGCGGCGTCTCCGGCGAATTGAGATATTTCGCCGCGACGTCCTTCTCCATGGCGCGGCCGCCGAAGGCGATGACGCGGTTGCGGCTGTCGGTGATCGGAAACATCACGCGGTCGCGGAAGCGGTCGAACGGCACCGGAATATCATCGCCGGACACCAGCAGACCGGCCTCGATCATGTCCTCGACCGGAATGCCGTGCGAGCCGAGATGCTCCTTGAGCGCGAAGCGCTCGCTAGGTGCAAAGCCAAGACGGAACTGCACTTGCGTCGCCGCGGTCAGCCCGCGATCGGCGAGATAGCCGCGCGCTTTTGCGCCGGCGCGGCCGGCAAGCGACGTCTCGAAGAATTTCGCCGCGAGGTCCATGACGTCGTAGAGGCTCTTGGCCCGCGCATCGCGCTTCTGCTCCTCGGGCGAGACTTTCGGCAATGCGACGCCGGCCATTTGCGCGAGGCGTTCGACCGCTTCGGGAAAGGCGACGCCTTCGGTCAGCATGATGAAATCGAAAATCGAGCCGTTCTTGCCGGAGGAGAAATCGAACCAGGCTTCCTTCTGGTCATTGACGAAGAAGGACGGCGTTTTCTCTTTGTTGAACGGCGACAGGCCCTTGAACTCGCGGCCCGAGCGGATGAGCTTGACGCGCTTGCCGACGACTTCCGAGACCGGCAGCCGGGCTTTCAGTTCATCCAAGAATTGCGGCGTGAAGCGCATAGGCGGCGTATCGGCCTTGGGTCAGGCGCCGTGCGGCGCGCAGTTCGTGCGGTTTTTGCGAATCGGATGACCCATCATAGGCCGGCAAGCAGGGCGCGACTGAGGCTTAGCGCGGGCGGACGGGCTGAGCCGGGGATTTGGGGTGTTTTCCCGGCTATTCACAGGGCCAAGAATTGGTTGACCGCGGACCCATACGACTGTATATACAATTTGCGTCTGAGGTGCGGTTGAAGTGTAAACGGGCAGAGAGCTTCAAAGCCGCCATAGCGAACCCTCGGAGCGGTACGGAAACGTATTAAACCCTTTCGGCGGGGCGCATCGCTATGGCGGAAGAAAACTTTGAGCAGGCTTTTACGCGAGTTCGTGATCTCGATTGGGATCCGGTCAAGCGTGTGACGACGTTCAAGGAGCGCGGGATCGAGTTTGACGATATGCGGCACGTTCTTGCGGGACCGTTCCTGACACAACGCTCCGACCGCAAAGGCGAAGTCCGCTACATGGTGTTCGGCTTTCTAGCCGACGTTGAAGTTGTCTATGTGTGTACGATCCGCGGCGATATCTGCTGGATCATGTCGGCAAGGCGGGCAAGACGCGATGAAAGAAAAAAATACCACGCTCATCTCCCGCGACCCGCCGCGCAAGATCAAGAGTGATCTCGAACGGTTGCGCAATACGACCGACGAAGAGATCGAAGCGCAGATCAAGAACGATCCTGACTTCAGCGACGATTGGAACTGGAGCGAGGCCGTCCTCGTCATCCCACCTAAGAAGCAGGCGATCTCGATCCGGCTCGACGAGGACGTGCTGGACTATTTCAAGCACGAGGGTGCCGGCTATCAACGCCGCATCAACGCCGTGCTGCGCTCGTATATGACGCAGAAGAAGGCCAAGAAACCGAAGAAGCGAGCCTAGCCCATGCCCTCAACCTTCGTTCTCGTACATGGCGCCTGGCATGGCGGCTGGGGCTGGGTGCGGCTTGCGGCGTTGTTGCGGGCACAAGGGCATACCGTGTTCGCGCCGACGTTGACGGGCTTGGGCGAGCGCAGCCATCTCATCCGGCCCGACATCGACGCGACGTTGCACATCGCCGATATTGTGAATGTCATCCGTTACGAGCGCTTGAGCGACATCGTGCTGGTCGGCCATTCCTATGGCGGCTGTGTCGTCTCCGGCGTCGCCGAGGTCGTGCCGGATAAAATAAAATCAATCGTCTTTCTCGACGCCTTCATTCCCGACGACGGCGACGCCACCGTCGATCTGGTGCAGCCGGCGGTGAAGGAGATCATCCTCGCCAATGCCGCGCGCGGCGAGACCACCGTGCCGGTGCGCGACGCCGCCGCGTTCAACGTCAACGAAAAGGACCGCGCATGTGTCGACGCGCTCGCCCTTCCGCAGCCGATCGGCACCATGATCGAGAAATTGAAATTGACCGGCGCACGCGATCGAATTGCTAAGAAGACCTATATCCGCGCCACCGGCTATCCGAACGTTTCGTTCGAGGCTGCTCATGCGCGCGCCAAGGCCGAAGGCTGGCGCACTTACGAGGTGCCGTGCGGGCACAATGTGATGATCGACGAGCCGGCGCGGCTGGCGGAGATTTTGAACGAAGTGGCGTGAGACTTCTCTGCTCCCCTCCCCCATAGGCGAGCGGACGCTCGCCGTCCGGCGAGCTATGTGGGGAGGGGTCGGGGGTGGGGGTCGTGATTAAGCTCGCGCCGCTTCGCCATTACCCCCCTCCCCAACCCTCCCCCAGTCGAAGTCGGAAATATCCGACTTCGACCATTCAAATTGCCGAACTCGGGTAAACCCGAGTTCGGATGGGGGAGGGAAAATAAAGAGCGCGGGGCGAGGGAAGAAAGAACTACTGCGGCTCGACGCCGCTTTCCTTGACCACCTGCCGGGCCACCTCGCGGTCGGCCTTGATGTCGGCGGCGAACTGCGCCGGCGTGTTGAGCGCCGGCACCATGCTGCGGCTGATGATGAATTTTTCCTGGAACGTCTTGTCGCTGACGACGCGGGTCACTTCCTTGTTGATCTTGTCGATGATCGCCTGCGGCGTGCCGGGAGGTACGAACAGCCCGTACCAGGTGCGCGACGGCGCGCCCTGGTAGCCGATGTCGGCAAGCGTCGGCACGTTCGGCAATTCCGGCGAACGGATATTGTTGGTCAGCACAAGCGCGTCCATCTTGCCGGATTTAATCAGCGAGATGACATTACCGAGGCCGATGAGGCCGATCGGTGTCGTGCCAGACAAAATGGCGTTGGTGGCCTCACCGCCGCCCTTGAATGGCACGCGCACCCAGTCGGCGCCCTTCTCGCGCTTGAGATATTCCATGTAACTCGCCAGCGGCAGCGAGGCGGTGAGATAGTTGAACGTGCCCGGCTTCGCCTTCGAGGCGGCGACCAGTTCGTCGACCGTTTTCACCTTGAGATCGGTATTGACCACCAGCACCTGGATCAAATGGAACAGATTAACGATCGGTATCAACTTGTCCGGATCGTAGGGCAGCTTCTTGAACAGGAACTGGTTATAGATCAGCGCATCGGCCATCAGAATGCAGATGGTGTAGCCGTCCGGCTGCGCTTCCATGCAGGTGCGCGAGGCGATGCCGCCGGCCGCGCCCGGACGGTTGTCGATGATGATCGGCTGGCCGAGGCTCTTATGCAGCTCGTCTCCGAGCACGCGCATGAACGTGTCGCTCAGGCCGCCGGCGCTCGACGTGGTCAGCACGTGGATCGGCCGCGTGGGGTAATCCTGCGCCTGCGCGGCGGTCGCGGTGAGCGCAACGGCCAATGCCGCGGCAACAAATAAGCGTTTCATACTCGCCCTCCCTAATTTTTATCGTCATGCCCGGACATAGCCGTCCTGAAAGGACGGCGTGCTGCGCACGCCTATGTGCCGGGCATCCACGTCTTCTCGCCTTATCGCAGTGCAGGCGTGGATGGCCGGGACAAGCCCGGCCATGACGGCTATCGAGTTACTGCAGTTTGGCCTTCACCAGACCAGAGGCCTTGCCGAAATCCATCTGCCCGGCATATTTGCCGCGCAGGATACCGATCACCTTGCCCATGTCCTTCATGCCGGCCGCGCCGGTTTCCTTGATCGCGGCGTCGATCGCGGCGGAAACCTCGGCGTCCGACATCTGCTTCGGCAGATAGGCGGAGATGACGGCGATCTCTTCCTCTTCCTGCTTCACCAGATCGGGCCGCGCGCCCTTCTTGTACATCTCGACCGATTCCTGGCGCTGCTTGATCATCTTTTGCAGGATCGACAGAACCTCGGCGTCACCCAGCGGCTTGCCGGTGGTGCGCGCCTCGATGTCGGCGTTCTTCAAGGTCGAATTGACCATGCGCAAGGTCGAGACGGTGCGCTCGTTCTTGGCCTTCTGCGCTTCGGTCAGCGCCTTGTTGATGTCGTCGCGGATCATTGCGTATCCTTTTCACTTGACCGGCTGGTGGCCGGCGTTTTCGCCGTAGGCCTCTTCGCGGTAAAGCCCGAGCGCGTTCATGACAGGTAAATCGTTAAAGCAAAACAGGCAGGCATCGTCCGACGACGAATTGTTGCCGTGCTCATGGAAGGCCCAGGCCGGCACGCAGAAGATGTCGCGCTTCTTCCAGTCGAAACGTTTTCCGCCGATGATCGAATAGCCCTCGCCCTTGGCGCATTGATAGATCGACGAGCCGGTGTGGCGGTGCGCGCGGGTCTTCTCGCCGGGCCGCAGCATCTGCATCGAGGCGCCGATGGTCTGCATCACCGGGCCGCCGGTCTGCGGATTGACGTAGTTCATCAGGACGCCGTCGAAGGGCGAGCCGTCGGTCGCCTTGGCGAATTTCGACAAAGCCTCATAGGTCGGCGCCCATTCGTATTTCAGCAAAGGCGAATAGGGCTTCTGCCAATCGTGGAGAGAGGGTTGAAGGCCGGGCGCACCCCATGACAAAGTCGCATCATCGACGGCGTAACTCACCTTCTGCTTGAGGTCGGGATGCACGGCGTAGAAGTTCGCCTCCAGCGCATTGACCAGCGGAATGTCGAGGCCGTCCTGCCAGATGCATTCGGTGCCGGAGGCGTCGACGCCATGCTCGTGCCACGATCCGTTCGGGGTGAGCACGAAATCGTTTTCGCCGAGCGTCATCTTGTGGCCGTCGACAATGGTGTAGGCGCCCTTGCCTTCCATGATGAAGCGCAAGGCCGAGGCCGAATGCATATGAGCGGAAGCGACCTCGCCGGCCTTCATCACCTGCAGGCCCGAATAAAGCCAGCCGCAGGCGGCGGCGACATCCTGGCGGCCGGGGTTGTTGAGATAGATGACGCGGCGGCCGGCCTTTTCCGGCGCGACCAGATCGATCGAGCGCAGTACCGGCTCGCGCAGATCCTCATAGCGCCACAGCACCGGGACGGACGAGGATTTCGGCTCCCAAGGCTCGATCTTGTTGGCGACGGTCCACAGCGCCGCCGCCTCGAATTTCTCAAGGTCCTTGTAATAGGCCTTGAGGTCGGCGGTGTCCTCAACATTGGCGCGGCCGGCAACGTCTTCACGGTAGTTTTCTAAGCGTTCCGCGGCCGGTCCGGTCATGGCGGGCTCCCTTATTCCAAGGCCATTTTCAGGCGGGGACGGCGACCTGCCACCCCTTGCCTCTGTCTCTATAATACGCAAGTAAGTGCCCATGACACAGATCAAAACAGAGACCGCCGGGCAATGGGCCGAGCCCAAAGCCACGGCACTTTTGGTGCTGGCCGACGGAACCGTGCTGGAAGGTTTCGGGCTGGGCGCCACGGGAATTGCGGTCGGTGAAGTGTGTTTCAACACCGCCATGACGGGATATGAGGAAATCCTCACCGACCCGTCCTATGCCGGGCAGATCATCACCTTCACCTTCCCGCACATCGGCAATGTCGGCACCAACGAGGAAGACGTCGAGTCGCTGAACATGGCGGCCCGGCCGGGCGCCTGCGGCGTCATCCTGCGCACCGACATTACGGCGCCGTCGAACTACCGCGCCACCCGCGCGCTCGACGACTGGCTCAAGGCGCGCGGCATCGTTGGCCTCGCCGGTATCGACACGCGGGCGCTGACGGCGCTGATCCGCGAGAAGGGCATGCCCAATGCCGTCATCGCGCATGACGCTTCGGCCAAATTCGATCTCGCCGCGCTGAAGAAGCAGGCGGCGGAATGGCCGGGCCTGGTCGGCATGGATCTGGTGCCGATGGTAACGAGCGCGCAGCGATTTTCCTGGGACGAAACCGAGTGGGTCTGGGGCAAGGGCTATGGCCGCCAGACGGCGCCTGAATTCCATGTCGTCGCCGTCGACTACGGCATCAAGCGCAACATCCTGCGCCTGCTGGCGAGCGCCGGCTGCAAGGTGACGGTGGTGCCGGCGACGACCACCGCCGCCGACATCATGGCGCTGAAGCCGGACGGTGTGTTCTTGTCCAATGGGCCAGGAGACCCTGCCGAGACCGGCAAATATGCGGTGCCGGTGATCAAGTCGCTGATCGACAGCGGCACGCCGACTTTCGGCATCTGTCTCGGCCACCAGATGCTCGGCATCGCGCTCGGCGGCACGACGATGAAAATGCATCAGGGCCATCACGGCGCCAATCATCCGGTCAAGGACATGACCACCGGCAAGGTCGAGATCACATCGATGAACCACGGCTTCGCGCTCGACAAGGACTCGCTGCCGGCGGGCGTCGAGCAAACGCATGTGTCTTTGTTCGACGGCTCGAACTGCGGCATCGCACTTAAAGGAAAGCCGGTGTTCTCGGTGCAGTATCACCCGGAAGCGTCCCCCGGGCCCCGCGACAGTCATTATCTGTTCGCGCGCTTTGTCGACGCGATGCGCGAGGCGAAGGCGGCGTAAGCGACCGGTTGACACCCATTGGGTTACAGCCTAATCTTGCCGTATCATCCGCGGTTTCCGGCATCGGGGCCTGAGGAGGCTGCACGAGCGCGGCGATGCCGCGGGCGTTCAGGCCGCGCAGCGGAAAAGAATTATTCGCATCCTCGGCTACCTCGATATGGCGCGCATGCCGCGCGACATGGATTTTCCGGGTTTGCGCTTGCATCCGCTAACCGGGAACCTGGACGGCTTCTGGAGTGTTTCGGTCTCAGGCAACTGGCGCATCATATTCCGGTTCGAAGGAAGTCACGTCGCTGACGTTGATCTTGTCGATTACCATTGAGGTGACCCATGCGCATGTTCAATCCACCGCATCCCGGTGAAGGCCTGAAAGAAGATTTACTGGCGCCACTTGGCCTGACGGTCACGGCGACGGCGAAGGCGCTCGGCATCAGCCGCAAGACCTTGTCGGAAATCATCAACGGCAAGTCGCCGATCACGCCCGACATCGCCGTGCGGCTTGAGCGTGCTTTCACCAATCCGCCGGCCGATATGTGGCTGCGATTGCAGGCGGCTTACGATTTGAGCCGGGCGGAGAAGAAGGTGAAGAAAAGCGACGTGCAGCGACTCTGGAAGCCAAAGTCACTGCCGAAGGAACGTGTCGCTTAGTGCCCAAGCCCCTCTCCTTCTTCTTCAAGGACGACGGCGCGGTGCCGAACCATCCGCGCTGGCCGATGCTGGTCTATAAGGCTGCGCTCGATCTGACGAACAGCCGCGACCCCGAAGCGGACATCGAGAAAATGTTCGCCGCCAACGGCTGGGGCCACGGCGCGTGGCGCAACGGCATTTATCCGTTCGCGCATTATCACTCCATGATCCATGAGGTGCTCGGCATTGCCCGTGGCACGGCGAAAGTGCGCTTCGGCGGCGACAACGGCGAAATCCTTCAGGTCGAGCCGGGCGACGTCGCCGTGCTGCCGGCCGGTACCGGGCATCAAAGGCTGTCAGCAAGCGGCGATCTGGTCGTGATCGGCGGCTATCCGCCGACCGGCACTTATAACCTTTGCCGGGGCGACAAGCCGGCCGACCGCATCGCGGCCTTGAAAACAATTCCCCATGTGCCACAACCCGGTGGCGACCCGGTGATGGGTGGCGACGGGCCGCTCACGGCCCTCTGGAAGCCGGCATAATGGACTGGATCAGCTTCTACGATTTCAAGCATTCGGTGATCTACGTGAATGGGCGTCATCGCGACGTCCATTACGAGACCATCGCCCGGGACATCCGCGCGCTGGTGCCCTCGCCCGCAGCGGTCGTGATGGATTATGGCTGCGGCGAGGCGACCTCGGCAGCATTAGTGGCCGACGCCTGCCGGCATCTCACTCTGGTCGAGGCTGCGCCGAATGTGCGCGCGGCCTTGCGCGAGCGCTTTGCTTCAAATCCGAAAATGTCGGTGATGACGCCGGACGAAGCGGCGGCGCAGCCGGCTGGCTCGGTTGACATGATCGTGTTGCATTCGGTGGCGCAATATCTCACGTCAGCCGAGATCGACGCCATGATGGTGACATTCAAACGTCTGCTGAAACCGTCCGGTACCTTTGTCCTCGGCGATATCGTGCCGCCGAGTCTGGCTTCCGTTTGGGCGGCGCTGTCGCTGCTGCGCTTCGGCGCGGCCAACGGATTTTTCTGGGCCGCGGTCAGCGGGCTGATCCGCATCCTGCTGTCGGATTATTTCACGCTGAAGAAATCGCACGGCCTGTCGCATTACACCGAGGCCGACATGCTGACGAAACTGCGCGCGGCCGGCTTTGCACCCAAGCGCGCGGCGCACAATATCGGCCACAATCAGCAGCGCATGACGTTTCTATCGACGCCGGCATAAACGCCGCGACAACACGGCGCGAAACGGTAAGCGGCCGTTAACCGAGCGGCCACGCGGGCGGTATCCGCGGGCGGGCCGTAACCTTCCGTGAACGCTAACAGCCTAGACCCGGCGACGGCCCGGTGGCGGAGAGATTACGCAGAAAGCCCCGCAAGGCTTTCCAGTCTGGTTCAATTCCAGGCCGGGCCTCCAATTCTCCCAAAGACATTGCGTCGCCCCAGCCGGCATCGAGTTAGGCTTCTACAAGCTCAAGCCCTGCAAGGCCTGAATTCCGGCGGCGGCAGGATAGACACGCCGCAGCGTAAGATAGTATGACCGCCCCGGAAACCGGGCAGGCAGGCAATCAATGTCGAAACAGGAAATGCGCGAAGAAGCGGAACGGCTGATCCGCGAGGCGATGGCGAAAAAGACCGTTTCGATCAAGCAGGGCGATACCCGGATCGAAACCAAATGCGGCAAATGCGGCGCGGTCAACAAGGTCACCGCCGCGCCCGGCCAGACCCGCGTCGAATACCACTGCAAGGAATGCGGGCATAAGCAGAAGGCAATGTGAGGTAGCTTCCTCTTAGCGCATCGCACCAAACTCCGGTCATCCCCGCGAAGGCGGGGATCCAGCACTTATCAAACAGGTTTTCTTGGGACTCCTGGGTCCCCGCCTTCGCGGGGACGAACGGAATTTGGAACACCGTCTTCACTATGACAGAGCTTAATCCCATCCCCCGCTCACCCGCTCGACCGGATTGGCGATGCGGCCGTCGGGCCGCTTGAGCGCCGCGATCCGCTGCATCTCGTCGTCGCTCAGCGTGAAGTCGAAGACATTGAAATTGTCGGCGATGCGCTCGGCCTTCGACGAGAACGGGATCGGCACGACGTTCTGCTGAATGAGCCAGCGCAGCGCGACCTGGGCAATGCCCTTGCCGTGCGCCGCCGCGATGTCGCCGAGCACGGAATCGCTGAACATGCGCCCGCGCGCCAGCGGGCAATAGGCGACAAAGGCCAGCCCATGCCGGCGCACCGCGGCCAGCAATTTAGTCTGGTCGAGATAAGGGTGATACTCGGCCTGCAGCACCGACAAAGGCTCCTCGCAAAGCTGGACCGCGCGGTCGAGCAAAGTCGTGTTGAAATTGGCGACGCCGATGTGGCGCGCGACGCCGTCGCGTTTCGTCTTGGCCAGCGCCGGCATCGCCAGTTCGAGCGGGATTTCCGGGTTCGGCCAGTGGACCATCATCAGATCGACATAGTCGAGCCTGAGCGCCTTGAGGCTTTCATCGACAGAGCGGGCGAAATCGGCCGGCCGCAGATTTTCGTGAGAGACTTTGGTGGTGACGAAAATCTCGGCGCGCTTGAGGCCCGACGCACGGATGGCTTCGCCGACCAGGCCTTCGGTGCCGTATTTGCGGCCGGTGTCGATGTGGCGATAGCCGGTCCGGAGCGCGGTCAGCACCGCGCCGGCCGACATGCCGCCGGTCATCGGCCCGGTGCCGTAGCCGAGCACAGGGATAGAGCCGCCCGGCATGGCGAAGCAAGGCGTCGCGATCATGATGCCGGTCCCGGGAATTGTTGCTACGGCTTGAGCTTCAATGCCTCAATGGCGTCGGCGACGCGCCGGGTCAAGTTCGCCTTGCAATAGACGATGACGTTATGCGTCGCGTCCTTCACCGCCTTGAGCCTGAGCGTGCGGCTTTTCGCCATCCCGTTGGTCCAGCCCGAATACCAGGCGAGCAGAAAATCGGCGTCCTCCTGATAGACGCTGAGCAACTGGCCGCAGGTCAGGCTGCCCATGTCGATGACGCCCTTGTCGTCGGCAAGGGTCGTGATTTCGGCTTGCGGCTGCTGCACCGGCGTCGAGGCGCAGGCGGCGGCGAGTTCGGCGGCAATGTCGGTGCCGAGAATAAAGAAGCCCGGCTTCATCACGCTGCCCTGACGCAGATTGATGATCCGCCCGCTGCCGGGAAACGGCACATTGCCGGTCGCGGTCCAGGAGCCGTCGGGATTGCGGATGAAGCTGTCGCAGGGAACGCCACTTTGCGCCCGCGCGCTGTCCACGGGCACGGCAAACGCCAGCAAGACCGAAACGGCAACCGCCCTTACTGCCTGAAAGCGCTCCACCGCCGGCCTCCCCCGCCGCGGGACGCGGCCGAACCGAAGGTAGCAAGCTTTGTGCCGCCGAGCCGACGCCATCATGCCCTGCCCGAAACCGGGACCGGCGCGGCAAAATCCGGTCCCCAGGCCGAATTCCGTCGTATTTGCATTGATTTGCCCATCCACCACTTATCGCCCGGCAACCCTTCCCACCCCGGCGATAATGGTTTAAGCACCGCTCGCGCGCGGGGTTTAGCTCCGCCGGAGGGTTGAAAGGTCGCGCGTAAGCGCGCCCTTTTTTTGTGTGCGCTGTCATTCGGGGGCGTGACAGCGAAATTTCTGCCTGGAGTCCGATGCCCAAACGCACAGACATTTCCACCGTCATGATCATCGGCGCCGGCCCGATCGTTATCGGCCAGGCCTGCGAATTCGATTATTCCGGCA
>CANKBJ010000088.1 GCA_947479905.1 Bradyrhizobiaceae bacterium | reverse complement strand
TTCGATGTCGCCGGCGATGCGGGTGTAGTGGATGCGGCCGATCTGGGCGTGACGGGCGAAGGTCAGCGCCGAAGCGGTAAGCTTCAATTCGGCGTCGGCCAAGGCATCGGGGCTGGTCGCCGCGCTGAAATCCGGCGTCGGATAATCGGCGGGATCGAGGCCGACAGCATCGGCTTTGGCGAGATAGCCGATGGCGGACTTGGCGCGGGCGGCGCCGTCGGCGATCCACAGCGGCTTGTAATTGCGGGCGCTATAGAAGGCTTCGACGCCGGCGCGTTCGGCCTTGCGGGCGATGGCGCGATCGAGCGCCTTGCCGGTGACCAGGTCGCGCAGTTTGTCGCTGACGGCGCTATCGGCAGTGGCGGAGCTGGTCGGCGCGGCGGCAACAGGCGCAGGGGTTGCGGCAGGAGCGGCGGTCGTCTGTGCCGGGGTGACGACTTCGATGCCGAGGTCCTTCGCCGACGGCGCCGGCGGCGCATCCGGAAGCGGGACGACGATCTGGGCCTGACCGGCTGGCTGCTGGGCGTTAGCCGCCTGGCCGGATATCAAAAGTACCAATCCGAGGGCGGTTGACGCCAACAGACGCTCGAAACGTACGACTTTCACCGCGTAGTCTCCCAAAGGCTGAAGGAGGCAAAATGCTCCTTGAATTTCCGCGCCACTCTATCCGATAGACCCGAGAACGTTACATATTTCCCAATATAAATAACGTGACGACGATCACATGTGACTATTTTGCACAGGCCACAAGAGACGGCACTGACGCAGCTATTTCGCTGTTATTTCCTTACCATGACGCTAGGCAACGACCAGGCCGCCGCCTTGTTCCGGCCACCATTGCGCCGCGAAAAACGGCAGGCCGCCGCGGCATCGGAGGCGGTAGCCATTAACCAAAAATGAGGCGGAAAAAAAGCAAAACGGGTCGGGTTGGATAGCTTCAAACCCTCGTCGATCTGTGCCGGCCTTGCGGCAGCCGCTATTGGCCGGCTGGCTTCGTCTTCGCCGGCCGAAGTCCATCCTGAACGGCGCGCCGCCGGGAGCTTTCGTCCCGGCGGACTGATAACTGATTACTGCTTGGTGCCCTGCGCCTTGTTGATCTCACGCACCAGCGGCCACCAAAGCTTTTCCTCACTGCGGAGAAACTCGTTGGTCTGCTCCGGTGTCAGATCGCGCGAATAAGTGCCAAGCTGGTGGAAGCGCTCCTGCACCTCGGGCAGGGCGACCACCATGCGCAGGTCGGCGTTGATCTTGTTGACGATCGCGTCCGGCACGCCGGCGGGCGCCATCAGCACGATCCAGCCACTCGATACGACGCCCGACACGGTCTCGTTGACCGCCGGCAGGTTCGGATGCGTCGGCAGCCGCTTGATCGCGGCGACGCCGATCAGCTTGACGCTGCCGCCCTGGATTCCCGGCGCCAGGCCGGCGAGCCCTTCGAACATCACCGGGATGCGGCCGGCGATGACGTCATTGAGCGACGCGCTGGCGCCGGCGGCGTGGACGAACGAAATATTGGCCTTGCCGCGCTCGCGGAACAGTTCGCCGGTCAAATGCGATTGGCCGCCCCGGTTGGTGGCGGCGAACAAGACCGTGTCCTTGCTCTTGGCGGCCCAGTCGATCAGTTCCTTGACGCTGTTGACCGGCACGTCCTTGTTGACCGCGACGGCGATCGGCTGCTCGCCGACCATGCCGATGGCCTTGAAGGCGGTTTGCAGGTTCACCGGCATCTTGCCTTCCTGCATCACCGGCAGGACCGTGTAGCTCGACGCCTGCGTCATATAGAGCGAGTAGCCGTCCGGCTCGACCGCGGCCGCGGCCTGCACGGCGATCAGGCCGCCGGCGCCGGGCCGGTTGAGAATGACGATCTGCTGCTTCCACATCTGCGCCAGCCGGTCGGCCACGACGCGCGTGACGACGTCGGGGCTGTTGCCGGCGGCCGCGGGGGTAATGAAGGTGACCGGTCTGGTCGGATAGTCCTGCGCTTGCGCGGACACGCTCAGGACGGCGGCGAACGCCGCGATGCTGGCGAATGCCGTTTTGAGTGCCGGCCGGATCGATTTCATGGGCTTCCTCCAGATTTCTGCTTCTATTTGTCTCATGTATACCACGCCGCAGGCCGTCGCCAAACGCACGGCATTCTTGTGAAGACCGGATGTTGCCCGTGGGCCGGATGAGCGGTTTGCGCGAGCGCGCGGATCGCGCGCAATTGCACCGCGACAGTCTTCATGTGGCGGGCGTCATGCGCTCGCCGTCACGCGGCGGTTATGATCGCGGACGCAGGATTTCGCGTAGTCCAACGCCACACGCAAAATTTTTAGCGGCGCGATGGTCGTCGTGACGCAGTCCGTCCCCGTGAGGCGACGAAATAGCGCAGCCCGTTTCGACGAAAAAAAACCGGGCCCCACAAGGGGGCCCGGTTGCAAGGATGCTGGCGTGGGGGCCAGCAAACTTCAGAGGGGAACTAACTGCGGCACCGGCGACTCTGGGAGGATATCCACGACGCCGCAGCGAAGTTTGACTATGCGAGCCAGGCGTTCGATCGGCAACACCGCGTGCAACATGTCAGCCATGCCAAATCGCAAACCGGATCGTGGGACCGACCTCCCGTGGCGTGATGCCGCAATGCCTTTCCGCTGAGCTAGAAATTCGAGCGCTGCGCGTTGGCCACCAGGAAGTCGCGGAACACCTGGATGCGCGCGACCGATTTGAGCTCTTCCGGATAAACAAAATAGGCGTCGAGCGCGAGCGTATCGGCTTCGCCGAACAGTTGCACCAGGCCGCCGTTTTCCTCGACCAGATAATCCGGCAGCATGGCGACGCCGAGGCCGCGCTGACAGGCGCGCAACACGCCGAGCACATTGTTGATGGTGAGCTGCGCCACGCGCGCATTCTTGGCTTCGCGGCTTATCTCGAGCAGCCAGCGCCGGTTCGCGAAATGCGCCGGCACGTTGCCGCCAAGGAGAATGATGCGGTGCTTGTCGAGTTCCTCATGCGTGCGCGGCGTGCCGAAACGCTTGAGATAATCCGGCGAGGCGTAAGCGTGGAAATGCACCGAGAAGATCTTGCGCTGAATGAGGTCCGGCTGCGTCGGCTGGCGCAGCCTGATGGCGACGTCGGCCTCGCGCATGGCGAGATCGAGTTCTTCGTCGGTGGTGAGGAGGGTGATCTGGATGTCGGGATAGAGATCGAGGAACTCGCCGAGCCGCGGCGTCAGCCAATGCACGCCGATGCCGGGCGTGGTCGAGACTTTCAGTTCGCCGTTCGGCCGCTCGCGCGAGTCCGTCAGCTTGGTGCGCGCCGCTTCCAGCTTCATGAACACTTCATGCGCGGTGCGGTACAGAAGTTCGCCCTGTTCGGTGAGGATCAGGCCGCGCGCGTGACGATGAAACAGCGATACGTTGAGGTCGCCTTCCAGCGCCGAAACCTGCCGGGAAACGGCCGATTGCGACAGGCCGAGCCGTTCGCCGGCGTGCGTGAACGAGCCGGCTTCGGCGGCGGCGTGGAACACCTTGAGCTTGTCCCAGTCCATCGAGTTATTGGCTGAGCGCATTATCATTCTGCCGCCGCGTGTTGATGTTCGTGCTCATGTGCGCTTTCTTGCGCGGCGAGGAATTTTTCTGCCTCAAGCGCGGCCATGCAGCCTTGTCCGGCGGCGGTCACCGCCTGCCGGTAGATGTCGTCGGTGACGTCGCCGGCGGCGAAGACGCCGGGCACCGAGGTCGCGGTCGAATGGCCGGCGGTTTCGATATAGCCGGACGGCTTCATCTTCAGTTGGCCGGTGAACAGTTCGGAGGCCGGCGAATGGCCAATGGCGATGAACACGCCGTCGGCCGCGCGCTCGGTGACGGCGCCGGTCTTGATGTTCTTCAGTTTGACGCCGTTGACCTTGATCGGGTTCGTCGCGCCGGTGACGTCGTCGAGCACCGAGTCCCACACCACCTCGATCTTCGGATGCTTGAACAGCCGGTCCTGCAAAATCTTCTCGGCGCGGAAATGATCGCGCCGGTGAACGACCGTGACCTTGGAGGCGAAGTTGGTGAGGAACAGGGCCTCCTCGACCGCGGTATTGCCGCCGCCGATGACGAACACTTCCTTGTTGCGGTAAAAGAAGCCGTCGCAGGTGGCGCAGGCCGAAATGCCATAGCCCTTGAACTTCTGCTCGAACGGCAGATCGAGCCAGCGCGCCTGCGCGCCGGTGGCGACGATGAGGGCGTCCGCGACATAGACGTCGCCGCTGTCGCAGATGAGCTTGAACGGCCGGTGGCCTAGTTCCACCTTGGAGACATAGTCGGTGACGATTCTGGTGCCGACATGGGTGGCCTGGGCCTGCATCTGTTCCATCAGCCAGGGGCCCTGGATGACATCGGCAAAGCCCGGATAGTTCTCGACATCGGTGGTGATGGTGAGCTGACCGCCGGGCTGCATGCCCTGGATCAGAATGGGTTCCAGCATGGCGCGCGCGGCGTAGATCGCGGCGGTGTAGCCAGCCGGACCAGAGCCGATGATCACGACCTTGGCATGGGTGGTTTTCGACATTGTTTTCAATCGCCCCCGGGCGTCTTCGGGCGCTTTTCGCCCAAGATTGGTAGATTGGCTGGACCGAGACTCGGCTCTTTTGTCCGCGCACAATCTATGGTTTCCGCCGAGCTATGCAAGATACGCAACCCACCTGACTCACAAGCTTGAGGGCTACCGCCGGCAAGCCGGGAAAATTCACGCAATAATCTTTCGCGCAAGATTGTTTCGCGGTATGGATGTTCCGCCACTTCCCGGAGGGGACACCATTGCCAGCCAGCCTCGATGCCATCGACCGCAAGATCCTCAAAGAGCTGCAGGACGACGGCCGCATGACCAATGTGGAGCTGGCCCGCCGGGTTGGTATCTCGGCACCGCCGTGCCTTCGCCGTGTCCGCGCGCTCGAGGAGGCCGGCTTCATCAAGGGCTACCGCGCGCTGCTCGACGAGAAGAAGCTCGGCTACGAAGTCGTCGTCTTCGCCATGGTCCACCTGTCGAGCCAGGCGGAAGCCGACCTGGCCGCCTTTGAGGACTTCGTGCGCGCCCAGCCGCTGGTGCGCGAATGCTGGATGCTGTCGGGCGAGATCGACTTCGTTTTGAAATGCGTAGCGCCCGACCTCAAGACTTTCCAGACTTTGGTCGAGAAGCTCACCTCCGGCCCGCATGTCCGCAACGTCAAGACGTCGATGACGCTGCGTCAATCGAAGGACGCGGCGATGGTGCCGATGGGGTGACGCGCGTCACTTCGCCTTTTCTATTTTCGTCACCGTGAACTGGCCGTTGATGCGCTCGGGCACGAAGCGGATCTTGTCGCCGGCTTTCACGGCCTTGGTCATCGCCGGGTCGGCGGCGCGGAACACCATGGTCATGCCGTCGTCCATGTCGAACTTCTTCAGCGGCCCGTGTTTGATCGTGATCTTGCCGGCGGACTCGTCGACCTTGGTCACTTGACCGGCGATCAATTCATCGGTCTGGGCAATCGCGAGAAATTCGCCCGGCAGGGCGATGGCGAGCGCGCCGGCAACGAGCAGTGTGCTAATCTTCATTGTGTGCTCCATTTTTGTTTCTGGCGGATTATTTGACGGTGATCTTGGCGGTCATGCCGGCTTCGCGATGGCCGGGGATAAGGCATGAATATTCGAACGTGCCGCGCTTCGAAAATTGCCAGAGGATTTCACTCTTGGCTTTCGGCTCCAGGCTCTTCCCGTTCGGGTCGTCGTGCTCCATTTCCGGGTACTTCTTCATGAGTTCGGCGTGCTTGAGATTGTCCGTCTCGCTGGCGAGGATGAATTCGTGTTTCAGTTCGCCACCGTTGCTGATGACGAATTTGATCTGTTCGCCGCGTTTGACGGTCAGGTTCTCGGGCGAGTAGCCCATCTTTCCGTCGCCCTCATGCATCGTCACTTCGACGACGCGGAACGGCTTCTTCGGATCGCCAGGCTGGCCCGCGGAAAAATGCTGGTGACCGCCATCGGCGAGACCCGGCGACGGGATTGCTACTGCGAGCAGTAGTCCCGCCAATGCAACGAAATGTATGCGTCGATTCATGTCGGTACTCCTAGTGTTTATGCGTTGACGGTTTGTCGCCTGGCTTGACGATATTGAATTGCGTGGCCGGCGGCTGTGACGCCTTGGTGTCCGGTGCGCGCGGCGCCTCACCCCGTTCTCCGTTGAACAGATAGGCGACCGTACCTTCGGGGTTTTTGTACGGACCGGGATCCGCGTAATCGTCGCGCGCCAGATCCTCGCGCACCTTGACGACAGAGAACATGCCGCCCATTTCCATTGGCCCGAACTGGCCAAAACCGGTCATCATCGGCAGCGTGTTGTCGGGCATCGGCATTTCCATCTCGCCCATCTCTGCCATGCCCTTCTCGCCCATCGGCATGTAATCGGGCACCAGTTTGCGGATGGTTTTGGCGAGATCCTTCTGGTTAACGCCGATAAGGTTCTTCACGTCATGGCCCATCGCATTCATGGTGTGATGTGATTTATGGCAATGGATCGCCCAGTCGCCGGGCTCGCCGGCGACGAATTCGACGGCGCGCATGGCGCCGACCGGGACGTCGGTGGTGACTTCCGGACGCCGCGCGCTCTCCGGCACCCAGCCGCCGTCGGTGCAGGTCAGCGTGAACGGCTCGCCGTGCTTGTGGATCGGATGGTTGGTCATGGTGAGATTGCCGACGCGGATGCGCACGCGGTCGCCACGCCGTACCACCAGGGGATCGATGCCGGGAAACACCCGCGAATTCCACGCCCACAGATTAAAGTCGGTCATGGTCATGATCTTCGGCATCGCCGCGCCGGGCTCGATGTCGTAGCTCTGCATCAGGAAGACGAAATCGCGGTCCACGCGGTGCAGGTTTGGATCGCGCGGATGAATGACGAATGAACCCATCATCCCCATCGCCATCTGCACCATCTCGTCGGCGTGCGGGTGATACATGAAAGTGCCGCTTTGCTTGAGCACGAATTCATAGACAAAGGTCTGCCCCGGCTTGATTTGTGGTTGGGTCAAGCCACCGACGCCGTCCATGCCATTTGGAACGATCAGGCCGTGCCAGTGTACTGTGGTGTGCTCGGGCAGTTTGTTGGTGACGAAAATGCGGACCTTGTCGCCCTCGACGCATTCGATGGTGGGCCCGGGCGACTGGCCGTTATAGCCCCACAGACGCGCCACCATGCCCGGCGCCATTTCGCGTTCGACGGGTTCAGCGACGAGGTGGAATTCCTTCCAGTCGCCGTTCATGCGCCAGGGCAGGGTCCAGCCGTTGAGTGTCACCACTGGCTGATAGGACTGACCGTCCTGAGGCATCACCGGCGGCTGCATCGCCGGCGATTTGACAATCACCGCTTCTGGGATGCTTGCGGCCTGCGCGCGACCGCTGACCACGGTCGCGCTGGCCAATGCCGCCGCCGACATTCCGACGAAGTTGCGTCGCGAGAAATTCATGAGTGTCTCCTGTTCACGGGTGACCGGCCGGCTCGGCCGAAGCCGAGGGCGCGGATGACGCGCTGGCGGCGTTTGGTTCGCCGTGGCCGCCGAGCACCGCCGATTTAAGATTGACGTCCGCCAGCCAGAAGTCGCGCTGCGCCTCGATCGCGGCTGTTGTGGCGGCGATACGTTCGCGCGATTCGGCGAGCAAGGCGAAGACGTCGATCTGCATCGCGTTGTAGCGCAGCAACGTTTCTTCCGTGATCGTCTTGCGCAAAGGCAGTATGTTGCGCCGATAGCGCCGGGCGATGTCGTAAGCGGCGCGGTATTGCGCATAGGCCTCGCGCGCTTCGGAAGCGACATTGACGGCTTTCGCCGACAGCCGGTTGACCGCCTGACGGTAGGTAGCCTCCGCTTCGCGCAGGCTGGTTTCGCCGAAGTCGAACAGCGGCACCTGAAACTCGACGCCCATGCCACGTTCGATTATGGTCTCGCCGGCGGCGTCCTTTACGCGCTTATGCGTACCCGACACTTCCAGCAGATTGACGAAACGCGTGGCGTTGGTGAGACCGTAAGTCTTAGCCAAGGCCTCGACTTCCAGCCGCGCGATTTGCAGATCGGCGCGCCGGCGGATGGCTTCGGTCTCGATCTCTTTCACGTTCACTGTCTGCGCCGGCATCTCCGGCAAGCTCGCCGGAAGTGCGAAGGCGAGATCGCCGCCGGACAGACCGAGCGCGCGCACCAGCCGTTCGCGGCCTGCTGTGGCGCGTCGGCGAGCCGCGGCAAGGCGCGTCGCCGTTTCGGCATAGAACACTTCATGCCGCGCGCGATCGAGCTTGGTGGCGGAGCCGCTTTCTCCGAGACGCTTCGACAGGTCGACGGCGGCCTGCGCCGACGCCAGCACTTGCGTCAGATAACCGGAGATCTGCCGGCTGGCGACGGCCTCGGCGTAGGCACGCCGCGCTTCAAAGCCGGTGCGCAAGGTCGCCTCGACGGCGCGGTGTTGCGCCTGTCGAAAGCGGTCGCTTGCGACATCGGCGCGCACCGGCAGGCTGGCCAGCGACAGAATATTGCCAACGATCCGCGCTTCCAACTCGAGGCCGCCACCGCCGGCCAGTCGCGACAGGTCGAACTTGGGGCTCGGTGGCAGGCTGGCGCGCACGCGCACCGCCTCGGCAATGCCCAGTTCGTCATAGGCCGCTTGGAGGTCGCGGTTGTTCAACAATGCGATCCGCACCGCGGCGTCGGCGGTGAGTGGCCGCCTGAGCAGCGCCGCCACCGACCGTTCGGCGGCGATGCGGTCGTCGTCGCTGCGCAGCGCGGCGACATCCGCCTTCAGCGCCGGCGCGGTCATGCCGCTGACCGCGTCCATGCCGCCATCGTCCGAGAAACTCGCGCAACCGCCCAGCAATGCCGTGGCAATAAATGCCACGCTGGCAAAGCTTACGGCGCGCATCGAATGCGCAACCATTTGAACTCTCCTGACAAGACGATCGTGGCCACGCAGCCGCTGTCATGCGGACGCGCGAGGCTGAGACTTGATCGCTGTCAGGCGATGGGGGGACGGTGCAGCGGGCCGGGAGCGCGGCCGGTGAGGCCATTCGCCGCCGCTACCACGGAAGGGGACGCCGGCGTCGCGACACCGAAGGTCAGGCCGGGGTCGTGGGCGATAGCCGCGACGCAGAACAGGCCGCAGCAGGTGCCGTCATGCGGGTTGCCGCCTGCGCCGGAGTGGTGATCCGCCGCGCCGCTCTGATCGTGATCGACTTGACCGTGATGATGCTCGCCGCCGTCATCGTGCGTATGCGCCGCGCCGTGCTGCGCGGCGGAGGAAGCCTTGGCGCTCATTTCGCCGATGCAATGAAATACGGTTGGGTTGCTGACAGCGGCCAGCGCTCCGGCAGGCGCCAGGACGCAAAACGCATAAGCCACGGCGATCGCAATCGCCGCCCGCTTCCGCAGATTTTTCGTCAGACCCCGCATCGCACCCATGGCACCGAGCTTCGAGTGATCAGTATAAGCGACCGTGTGCGGGCGTTTCCAGTCCGAAATAAGGCGGCCCATCTAAATGACGTCGAATTTACCGTCCGAATAGCTCAGCTTCACCGTCACCGCGCCTTCATTGATCAGCCACGGCCGCACCGTGAAGCTGCGTGCGCCGGCCTTGTGCATCGGATCGGACGCGGCCAGCGCCTTCGCCTCGGCAAGAGACGCCGCGCGCACGACCACCATGCCTTCGCCTTCCCAGGCATCCTCGGCGTCGTTCCACATCGGCCCGGCGGCGAACATGATGCCGCGCTTTTCCAGATCGATCTGGAAATCGAGGTGCTCCTTGAGATTGGCCATCACCGGCTCCATGCCGTTCGCCGCCTTGGTGAAGATGACATAAAGCTGTTTACGCAGCATGGCCTCGCAGGCCTCGAGAATGTCGGCCTTCGGAATCGATGTTAGCCTCATGGCGCGTCCCTTCCCATTGTTGCGGACATCGTAAAACAAAATCGCCGGGCTGTGGCCCGGCGATTTGCAGAATCATTTGATGGATCGGCGGCGACTAGCGCCACTCGACCTTCTTGATCTCGTAACCCTTGGCGCCGCCGGGGGCGTTGACTTCAATCACCGCGCCCTTGGCCTTGCCGATCAGCGCCTTGGCGAGCGGCGAGGTGATCGAGATGCGGCCCTTCTTGGCGTCGGCTTCCGGCTCGCCGACGATCTGCCACACCTTCTTCTCGTCGGTGTCCTCGTCGACCAGGGTCACGGTCGCGCCGAACGTGATTGTGTCGCCGGACAGCTTCGACACGTCGATGATCTCGGCGCGCGCCAGCTTGTCCTGCAACTCGTCGATGCGGCCCTCGTTGAGCGACTGCTGCTCCTTGGCGGCATGATACTCGGCATTCTCCGACAGGTCGCCATGCGAGCGCGCCTCGGTGATCTGCTGAATGATGCGCGGGCGTTCCACGCTCTGGCAGTGCTTGAGTTCTGCCTCGAGCACCGTATAGCCGGCCGCCGTCATCGGAATTTTTTCAACCATCGTCTTTCTCCTCCTGGCGGGCGCTGGATCAACTTGAACGCGCCGTGACGCCGCCAAGCCCTTCCACCTTGAAAACTAAGTCTATCCACTCGAAATTCGACTCCGGCCATGGGTTGCCCCATCCCGGAGTCATGTGATTGCGCAAGCCTAACGTCCACCACCCTCGCGGGTTCAAGCTAACGAACCGAAAAGCCTGCCTAGGCCTTAGCGGGGAAGTAGCTTTGCAGCGCGCGCACTTCGAGGTCGCCCCCGAGATAGGCTTTTATGCCCTGCGCCGCGGCGACGGCACCTGAAAGAGTGGTGTAGTACGGCACTTTATGCAAGAGGGCGGCGTTGCGCAGCGACCGGCTGTCGGCCAAAGCCGCGGCCCCGTCGGTGGTATTGAAAACCAGCTGAACGCCGCCGTTTTTGATGGCATCGACGATGTGCGGGCGGCCTTCCAGCACTTTATTGATCTTGGTTGCTGCGACATCGTGTTCCGCCAGATAGCGCTGGGTGCCCGAGGTGGCGATGCACTTGAAGCCGAGCGACACCAGAAGCTTGATCGACGGCAAAATGCGCACCTTGTCGGCGTCGCGCAACGAGACAAACACCGTGCCCGAGCGCGGCAGGTTGGTGCCGCCGCCGATCTGGCTCTTGGCGAAGGCGGTCTCGAACGTCATGTCGATGCCCATCACTTCGCCGGTCGATTTCATCTCCGGGCCGAGCACAGTATCGACACCGGGGAAGCGCGCGAACGGGAACACGGCTTCTTTGACAGCGCGGTGGCTATACACCGGCGGCTTCAAGTTGAAGCTGGCGAGACTCTCGCCGGCCATGATGCGCGAGGCGATCTTGGCGACGGGCAGGCCGATCACCTTGGCGACGAAGGGGACGGTGCGCGAGGCGCGCGGGTTCACTTCCAGAACATAGATGTCGCCATCCTTGATGGCGTATTGCACGTTCATCAGGCCGCCGACATTGAGCGCCAAAGCCAGTTCGCGGGTCTGGCGTTCCAACTCGGCGATCGTCTCTTTGCTCAACGAATGCGGCGGCAGCGCGCAGGCACTATCGCCCGAATGAATGCCGGCTTCCTCGATGTGTTCCATGATGCCGGCGATGAAGGTGTCCTTGCCGTCGCAAAGGCAATCGACGTCCACTTCGGTGGCGTCCGAGAGATACGAGTCGATGAGGAGCGGACTCTTCTTCGACACCACCAGTTCCGAGGGGCGGTCCAAGGTCGCGGCGAGCCGCGCCACGTAGCGATCGAGATGCGCTGAGTCGCGCACGATCTCCATGCCGCGGCCGCCGAGCACATTCGACGGGCGGATGACCACCGGATAGCCGATCTTGTCGGCGATCTCGCGCACGGCGGCGGGCGAGGTGGCGATGCCGTTCGCCGGCTGGCGGATATTGAGCTTCTCCAGCAGCGTCTTGAAGCGGTCGCGGTCCTCGGCGAGGTCGATCGCATCCGGCGACGTGCCGAGGATCGGGATATTCGCCTTCTCCAAAGCTTCCGCCAGTTTCAACGGCGTCTGGCCGCCGAACTGGACGATGACGCCATGCAGCGTGCCGTTCGAGCGCTCGGTGTCGATAATCTCCAGCACGTCTTCCGGCGTCAGCGGCTCGAAATACAAACGATCCGAGGTGTCGTAGTCGGTCGACACGGTTTCCGGATTGCAGTTGACCATGATGGTCTCGTAGCCGGCGTCCTTGAGCGCGAAGCAGGCGTGGCAGCAGCAATAATCGAACTCGATGCCCTGGCCGATGCGGTTCGGGCCGCCGCCGAGAATGACGACCTTCTTCTTGTCGGACGGCTGCGCTTCGTCGGCCATGGCGCCGGCGAACGAGGTCTCGTAGGTCGAATACATATAGGCCGTCGGCGAGGCGAATTCGGCGGCGCAGGTGTCGATCCGCTTGTACACCGGCCGCACGCCGAGCTTGCGGCGCGCGGCCATCACCGCGTCGGCGTCGCCGCCGGTGAGCTTGGCGAGGCGCTTGTCGGAGAAACCCATCGCCTTGAGCCGGCGGAACGGCGCGGCGGTCTTCGGCAGCCCCTTCGCCGCGATTTCGGCCTCGCTGTCGATGATGCCGCGGATTTCGCCAAGAAACCATGGATCGATCTTGCAGGCATTGTGAACGAGTTCGTCGCTGGCCCCTAACCGCATCGCCTGCGCCACTTTCAGCAGGCGGTCCGGCGTCGGCGTACCGAGAGCGGCGCGGATCGCGGACTTGTTGTCGGCGTCATCGACGCCCTTGGATGGATCAAAGCCTTCGATGGCGATCTCGTCGAGACCGGTGAGACCCGTCTCCAGCGAGCGCAAAGCCTTCTGCAAACTTTCCTGGAAAGTGCGGCCGATCGCCATGGCTTCGCCGACCGACTTCATCGACGTCGTCAGCACGTTCGACGCGCCGGGGAATTTCTCGAAGGCGAAACGCGGGATCTTGGTGACGACGTAATCGATCGTCGGTTCGAACGAGGCCGGCGTCGCGCCGCCGGTAATGTCATTGGCGATTTCGTCGAGCGTATAGCCGACCGCGAGTTTCGCCGCGACGCGGGCGATCGGAAAGCCGGTCGCCTTCGACGCCAAGGCCGAGGAGCGCGACACGCGCGGATTCATTTCAATGACGATAAGCCGCCCGTCCGCCGGGTTGACCGCGAACTGCACGTTCGAGCCGCCGGTCTCGACGCCGATCTCGCGCAGCACGGCGAGCGAAGCGTCGCGCATCATCTGGTATTCTTTGTCGGTCAGCGTCAGGGCAGGGGCGACCGTCATCGAGTCGCCAGTATGAACGCCCATCGGGTCGATGTTCTCGATCGAGCAGATGATGATGCAGTTGTCTTTCTTGTCGCGCACCACCTCCATCTCGTACTCTTTCCAGCCGAGCACGGACTCTTCGATCAGCACTTCGTCGGTCGGCGAGGCGTCGATGCCGCCTTCGACGATGTCGATGAATTCCGCCTTGTTGTAGGCGATGCCGCCGCCGGTGCCGCCCATCGTGAACGACGGGCGGATGATCGCCGGCAGGCCGATATCGTCGAGCGCTTCCAGCGCCTGCGACAAGGTCTTGACGTGGTGCGAGCGCGGCGTCTCCAGACCGATCTTGGTCATGGCGTTGCGGAACAGTTCGCGGTCTTCCGCTTTGTCGATCGCTTCGGCGGTGGCGCCGATCATCTGCACGTCATATTTCTCGAGCGTGCCGCGCTTGCGCAAGGACAGCGCGCAGTTGAGCGCGGTCTGCCCGCCCATCGTCGGCAGCAGCGCGAAGCCGCCGGGAATGGCGTGGCGTTCCTTGGCGATGATCTTTTCGACGATCTCGGCGGTAATCGGCTCGATATAGGTGGCGTCGGCGAGATCGGGATCGGTCATGATGGTCGCCGGATTGGAATTGACCAGAACGACCCTGTAGCCTTCCTCCTTCAGCGCCTTGCAGGCTTGCGTGCCGGAATAATCGAATTCGCAGGCCTGGCCGATAACGATCGGGCCGGCGCCGATGATCATGACGGTGGAAATGTCTGTGCGTTTGGGCATCGGACTCCAGGCAGAAATTTCGCTGTCACGCCC
>CANKBJ010000087.1 GCA_947479905.1 Bradyrhizobiaceae bacterium | reverse complement strand
CTGGATCGACTCTCGTGGAACCGGCGCGCGCATACGGGACGCAAGGCGGGCCGGTCCTCAGTCCACCGACCGACTTTTTGCCGTTCTCGGTAAACAGGCGGTTAATGTTTGGCGGAAGTATCGGACTTTCCGTGCGAATTCGCGTCTTTTGCGCGTGCCGGCCGGGAACCCCGGCGCTTTCGCCAGCCACCCGCCGCGGCGCTGTAGCGGGGCCGGAGAGCAGCGGCTTACCGCCGATTTTAAGACGGGCGTAAACCGCGGCGCCCATACTAGGGTTGCGGCAATCGATTCTTGTTCCGACATACCGGTCGGTTAAGGCCAGAAGGATACGATCGGCCGCGCTGGGGAGAGAGACAATGCCGACCTACAAAGCACCTGTCGACGATGCGTTGTTTCTGCTCAAGGACGTCTTTCACATCGAGCGCTACGGCAATCTGCCGGGCTTTGCCGACGCCACGCCCGACATGATCGAGGCGATCCTGCGCGAGGCGGCCAGACTGTCCGAGGACGTGCTCACTCCGCTCAACCGCGTCGGCGACACCGAAGGGTGTACCCGGCATCCGGATAGCAGCGTCACCACGCCGAAGGGTTTCAAGGAAGCCTTCCAGCAGATCGTCGATGGCGGCTGGATCGGCATCTCGGTGCCGGAGGAATTCGGCGGCCAGGGCCTGCCGGCGACTCTGACCGAGACGGTCAACGAATTCATGTGCTCGGCCAACATGGCCTTCTCGATGTATCAGGGCCTGACGCAGGGCGCGATCGCGGCGATGCTGGTGCATGCCTCGCAGGAGTTGAAACAGAAATATCTGCCGAAGATGGTGAGCGGCGTGTGGACCGGCACCATGAACCTGACCGAGCCGCATTGCGGCACCGATCTCGGCCTGCTGCGCACCAAGGCGGTCAAGCAGAGCGACGGCAGCTACAAGATTTCCGGCACCAAGATTTTCATCTCCGCCGGCGAACACGACATGGCGGAGAATATCGTGCATCTGGTGCTGGCGCGTATCGAAGGCGCGCCCGCCGGCACCAAGGGCATTTCGCTTTTCGTCGTGCCCAAGATCAAGGTCAACGACGACGGCTCGCTCGGCGAACGCAACGGCGTCTCCTGCGGCTCGCTCGAAGAGAAGATGGGCATACACGGCAATTCGACCTGCGTGATGAACTACGACAGCGCCACCGGCTGGCTGATCGGCGAGGAAAACCGCGGCCTCAACGCCATGTTCGTGATGATGAACGAGGCGCGCCTCGGCGTCGGCATTCAGGGTCTGGCGCAGTCCGAGGTCGCCTATCAGAACGCGGTGATCTACACCAAGGAACGCCTGCAGGGCCGCGCGCTGACCGGCGCGAAATATCCGGACAAGGCGGCCGATCCGATCATCGTACACCCCGACGTGCGCCGCACCTTGATGACCATCAAGGCCTTCAACGAAGCGGCGCGGGCGCTGGTCGTCTGGGCCGGTCTCAAGAGCGACGTCGCGCATCGCTCCGGCGACGACAAAGAACGCCAGAGCGCCGACGACGCGCTCGGCCTTTTGACGCCGGTGATCAAGGGCGTGCTCACCGACTTGGGATTCGCCAATGCCGTGTCGGCGCAGCAATTGTGGGGCGGCCACGGCTACATTGCCGAGAACGGCATGGAGCAGTTCGTGCGCGACGCGCGCATCGCGCAGATCTACGAAGGCGCCAACGGCATTCAGGCGCTCGATCTGGTCGGCCGCAAACTCGGCAAGGATGGCGGCCGCGCGCTGATGGCCTTCCTCGGCGAACTCGGCGCTTTCGTGAAGGAAAAAGAAGCCGACGAGAAGATGAAGCCCTTTGTGATGCCGCTCGGGGCTGCCGCCGGCCATCTGCAGCAGGCGTCGATGTGGTTCATGCAGAACGCCATGGCCAAGCCGGACAATGCCGGGGCCGGCGCCACCGACTACATGCATCTGTTCGGGCTGGTCGCGCTCGGCTTCATGTGGTGCAAGATCGTCGAGGCCTCGCTGGCGAAGTTGCCGGAAGCCGACGGCGCGGCGGCCTATTACAACGGCAAGCTGACCACCGCGCGCTTTTTCATGGACCGCATGCTGCCGGAAACCGCGACGCGCCTCGCCCGCATCCAGGCCGGTGCGGCAAGCACCATGGAATTGCCGGACGAGTCTTTTTAGATCCCGGCGGTCGGCCCCGCTTCGATCATCGCGCACAGGCGCAGGGTCGGCGAGCCATGCTGCAGCCCAACCAGGGCTGCGGCGTCGTACGATCCGTCCTCGCAGATGAACTCGAACGACGACATGATACGGCTGACTCCGGCGTCGCCGTTGCTGAAGGGCAGGATCAGCCGCTCGAACAGGATATGCCGGCCGTCTTTGTCTTTCACGTCGCAGATCGTGTAAACCGGCGCGCCGGTGATGAAAGCCTTGTAGTAGGGCATGAGACCGGTCGGATGCCGCGGCCGCGGAATTATTTCGTCGAGAAACCGGCCGCTGCAATCGGGCGCGCCATAGACCTTGGCGACAGCGGCGCCATGTTGGCGAATGAGCAGGCGCTTGATGTCGCCGTCGCCGGTGACCTCAAGATAGCTCAGGCCGTCCGCGACCCGGCTGAGGTTTTCGGTCTCGACGGCCTGCCAGGATGGCAGCGCCTGGTCCTTCAGGCCGCGCTTCCAGAACTTGAGCAGCCAGCGCTGACTGATGGCCCGGACCATGTCCGGCCGCCCGATTGAAAATTGCATCGACGAGAGAGCCCCGCTCTTATCCGGCTACCTGATTTTTAGCTTTGGCCGATCGTTGTCAATGACAACAAACAGTTTACACTATGTCTTATTCCGGACAAAGCGCATAGTCCCGCATCGCGGGCCGGTCATTGGTCTTGCGGGATATGAAATCCTTTCCTCAGGCAAGCGCCAGGCGCTGCCGCGAGCGGATCAGCAGCCAGGCCATGATCGAGACATTGACCAGATTCCAGCCCAGCCCGTTGAGGAAGGCTATCTGGTACGAGCCGGTCAGGTCGAAGATGACGCCGGACAGCCAGCCGCCCAGCGCCATGCCGAGAATCGTCGCCATAATGACGAGGCCGACGCGCGTCGAGGCCTGCCGCGGTGGAAAATAGTCGCGGATGATAACCGCGTACATCGGCACGATGCCGCCCTGGAACAGGCCGAACAGCGCCGAGATGACGTAAAGCGACATCAGCCCGTCGAACATCAGGTACAGAAGCAGCGCGACGCCTTGCAGCACCGAACCGATCAACAGCGTGCCGACGCCGCCGATGCGGTCGGCGACGAAGCCGGAGGCGACGCGGCTGATGATGCCGAAGCCGAGCATCAGCGACAGCATGTCGGCGCCGCGCGCCACGCCGTAACCGAGATCGCCGCAATAGGCGACGATGTGAACCTGCGGCATCGACATCGCCACGCAGCAGGAAACGCCGGCGATCAGCAGCAGCACTTGCAACGTTCGCGGGGACAATGGCAGCGCCGCCTGTTTGGCCGCTGCCGCCGCGCCGGACGCGGCGCTGTTTCGCGTTTCCATGCGCCGCCGCAGCAGCAGCGCCAGCGGCAGCATGGTGATCAGGCAGAAAATGCCAATGGCGATATAGGTATCGCGCCAGCCAATGCTGGCGGTGAAGTGCTGCACCACCGGCGGCCAGATCGTGCCGGCGAGATAATTGCCGGACGCCGCGACCGCGACGGCGATGCCGCGCCTTCGCACGAACCAGTGCGAGATGTCGGCCATCAAAGGTGCAAATGTCGCCGAGGTGCCGACGCCGATCAACAGGCCATGCGCGATGGCGACCTGCCACAGGCTGGTCGAATGACCGACGGCGACATAGCCGGCGCTGAGCGCCAGCGTGCTGAGCACGGCGGGCACCGTCACGCCGAAACGGTCGGCGAGCTGGCCGAGCAGAACGCCGCCGCCGGCGAAGCCGAACATGGTCAACGTATAAGGCAGCGATGCCGCGGCGCGGTCGACGCCGAAGTCGGTCTGCATCGCCGGCAGCACGACGACCACCGACCACATGCCGACGCCGCCGATGGTCGAGAGCAGCACCGATACGGCAAGGCGCCACCACGCATAAGATGAGTCGGTCAGCTCCGGCGTCGATCCGCCCGCTGTTGCGTTCATGATGATAAATCCCGGCCTGGCGCGCCGGTGGTAGCATCTCTTATCCCTCCCCTGAAAGGGGAGGGTGGCCCGCCGAAGCTTTAGCGAAGGCGGGTCGGGTGGGGTTGTCTATCCATCGAGCATCGCCCCACCCCCGACACTTCGTGTCGGACCCTCCCCGTAGCCGGGGAGGGATAAGAATATGCGTGTGGCGAAAGGTGTACTACCGAAACTCCCGCATCACTTCCTGGCCGAACAACTTTATCGAATGCGTCGCATCAGAAAAATTCATGTCGCCGAACACCATCTGGCACAGAACGTAATTGACGCCGGCCTCGCGCTCCAGCCGCGCAATGTAATCGCGCACCGTCGCTGGCGAGCCGGCAATGCCGTGACCGATGGCCTTCAAGGTCTCGAAGTCCATCGGGTAGATGTCCTTGAGCAGGAAATCCTGGCCGGAGCGCTTCCACAGGAACTCCATCGCCGCGCGCCAGCGCGGATAGGCGTCGCGTGCGATTTGCCGCGCCTCGGCGTCCGTCTCGGCGACGACGACATGACGGGTAATGCCAATGCGCGGCAACTCAGGCTCAGCGCGGCCAAGCTCGCTCCAGTCCTTGCGATATCGATCCGAGATCGCCTTGGCGCGCGCCGACGGTCCGAGCGACACGACATTGATCGCCTTCGGCACTGCCCAGGCGATCGCATCCGGGCTTGGTGCGCCATACCAGATCGGCGGGTACGGCAGTTGATACGGTTTTGTCTGAACGACGAAATCCTTGAAGGTGAAAAACTTGCCCTCGAAATTCAGAACGTCGGTCTCGAAGGCGCGCATCAGCACCGCGAAGGCTTCCTGATAGATCGCCGACGCATTGGTGGGCTCGATCCCATAACGCTGGTGTTCCACCAGCGCGCCGCCCCGGCCCACGCCGAGCATGAAGCGGCCCTTGCTGAGGTGGTCCAGCATGCAGACCTCCTCATAGACGCGCAGCGGGTGATAGAGCGGCAGCACATAAACCAGCGGGCCTAGCTTGATTGTGCTGGTGCGCTGGATCGCGGCGCTGAGAAAGACGCTGGGGCTCGATGCCATGCCGAGCGGGCTCGAATGATGTTCCGCCACATGATAGGCGGCGAAGCCGGACTGCTCGATGGTCTCGACCAGCCGCAGCCGTTCGTCGAAAAAGCTGCCCAACGGCGAACCGTTGGTGTCGAGATGATCGAACACTGCGAATTCTAACACGCGGGCTTCTCCGGTGACGACGGGGTGGAATGGCGCTAACCTGATGCGAAGCCGTCGGCTGATCGAGCGGCTAATCGGGGGGATTACATGCGGAAATCAGTTGTCGTCTTGTCTGCGATACTGGCGGCGAGTGTTGCAGCGATTTTTGCGCCATCCACGGCTCCGGCGCAAGAAGCCGTCAAAGACACCGTCAAGATCGGTTTGATCATGGCTTACTCGGGCCAGTTCGCCGACACCGCCGCGCAGATGGACAATTCCATCAAGTTGTACATCAAGCAGCATGGCGACACGGTCGCCGGCCGCAAGATCGAAATCATCCGCAAGGACACCGGCGGCCCGAACCCGGACGTCGCCAAGCGGCTGGCGCAGGAATTGATCGTGCGCGACAAGGTCGATGTACTCGCCGGTTTCACGCTGACGCCGGAAGCCTTCGGCGCCGCCGACGTATCTGCCGAGGCCAAGAAGTTCATGGTCGTGATGAACGCGGCGACGTCCGCCATTACCACCAGGTCGCCTTATGTCGCGCGCACGTCGCTGACCATTCCGCAGCTCGAAAATACTTTCGGTGCGTGGGCGGCCAAGAGCGGCGTCAAGAAGGCCTACACCATGGTGTCGGACTACGGCCCGGGCATCGACGCGGAAACATGGTTCCAGAAGGGCTTCAAGGGCGCAGGTGGCGACATCGTCGGCGCGGTGCGCATGCCGGTCGCCAATCCGGATTTCTCCGCCTTCGTGCAACGCGCAAAGGATCTCAACCCGGAAGCGATCTTCGTCTTCATTCCGGGCGGCGCGCAGCCGCCGGCCTTCATGAAGGCGCTCGCCGAGCGCGGCATGGATTCCAAAACGGTCAAGGTGATGGGCCAGGGTGAAATCACCATGGACGACAACGCGCTCAAGACCATGGGCGACGCGGCCTTGGGCATCATCACCGTGTTTCACTATGGCTGGGAACACAAGTCGAAGATGAACGACGATTTCGTCAAGGCCTACAATGCCGAGTTCAAGCGCAATCCTGATGTGTTCTCGATCGGCGGCTGGGACGGCATGCACCTGATCTACGAAGCCTTGAAGAAGACCGGCGGCAAGGCCGACGGCGACTCACTGATCGCAGCGGCCAAGGGAATGAAATGGGAAAGCCCGCGCGGTCCGATTTCGATCGACCCGGACACCCGCGACATTGTCCAGACCGTCTATATCCGCAAGGTCGAGAAGGTCGGCGCCGCGGTCCAGAACGTCGAATTCGACAAGGTCGAGAACGTGAAAGACCCGGCGAAGTAGCCTCCTGTCATTCCGGGGCGCCCGCCTGCGCCTCAAAGGCGCGGGCGGTCGAACCCGGAATCCAGCTCGGTTTTTTCGTCGAATTTCTGGATTCCGGGTTCGCTCGTTTCACGAGCGCCCCGGAATGACGATTTTGACCGCAGGCGCGGCGTGCGCGTTCCCCCTCGCCCCCGCTGCCCACTGGCCCTATGTTGAGCGTCTGCGATTCGCCAAAAGGCGCACCGACAAGACGCCCGAGCTTAAAGAACGCCCCGCCGATGGAAGCGCTCAATCTGCCGCGTCCGCCCTGGATGACCGAAGACCTGGTCATGCTCGAGGAGCAGGCGCGCCGCTATGTCGCCGCCGAATTCACCCCGCATGTCGATCGCTGGCATGAAGCCGGCATCTATGACCGCGACGTCTGGACCAAGGCCGGCGAGGCCGGTCTGCTGTGCGCGTCGATGCCGGAGGAATACGGCGGCTCAGGCGGCACTTTCGCGCATGAGGCGGTCATCAACCGCGAGTTTTCGCTCGGCGCCTTCGACTCGTTCGGCGCGCCGCTGCATTCCGGTATCGTCGCGCCCTACATTCTGCATTACGGCACCGAGGAGCAGAAGCAGCGCTGGCTGCCGAAGCTCGCCACCGGTGAGCTGGTCGGCGCCATCGCCATGACCGAGCCCGGCACCGGCTCCGATCTGCAAGGCGTGCGCACCAAGGCGGAAAAATCCGGCAACGGTTACGTGCTCAACGGCGCCAAGACCTTCATTACCAACGGTCAGCACGCCAACCTGATCATCGTCGTCGCCAAGACCGACCCGAAGGCCGGCTCCAAGGGCGTGTCGCTGATGGTGGTCGAGACCGATGACGCGCCCGGTTTCCGTCGCGGCCGCAAGCTCAAGAAACTCGGCCTCGATTCAGCCGACACGTCGGAACTGTTTTTCGACGACGTCAAGCTGCCGGCCGAAAGCCTGCTTGGCCCGGAAGAGGGTCAGGGCTTCTATCAGTTGATGAAGGAATTGCCGCAGGAGCGGCTCATCGTCGCCGTTCACGCCGTCGCCATGATGGAGCGCGCGCTGGCGCTGACCGTCGATTACGTCAAGCAGCGCCAGGCCTTCGGCAAGAAGATCATCGAATTCCAGAACACCCAGTTTGAACTGGCCGAGTGCAAGACCGAGGTCACCATCGCCAAGGTGTTTCTCGATTATTGCATCGGCCAGCATGTCGAGGGCAAGCTCGACACCGTCACCGCCTCGATGGCCAAATACAAGCTGACCGACACGCAGGCCAAGGTCATCGACCGCTGCCTGCAACTGTTCGGCGGTTACGGCTACATGGACGAATATCCGATCTCGCGCCTCTACCGCGATGCCCGCGTGCTGCGTATATATGCGGGAACGAACGAGATCATGAAGCTTTTGATTGCGCGGAGTTTGTAACTTTGTCGCCCCCGCGAAAGCGGGGGCCCATACTCCGCGGCGTCTCGATAGATCACGGTGTATGGGTCCCCGCCTTCGCGGGGACGACAGCCGAAAGGTTGGAGACTTAAAATGCCCGACGCATTCATTTACGACACCGTCCGCACGCCGCGCGGACGCGGCAAGGCCGATGGTTCGCTGCATGAAGTGACCGCGCTCAATCTGGCGGCGCAGGCGCTCGGCGCCATCAAGGATCGCAACAAGCTCGATCCGGCGCAGGTCGACGATGTCGTCATGGGCTGCGTCGATCCGGTGGGTGAAGCCGGCGGCGACATCGCCCGCGCCGCGGCTCTGGTCGCCGGCTTCGGCGACAGCGTGCCCGGCATCCAGATCAACCGCTTCTGCGCCTCGGGGCTGGACGCGGTGAATTTCGCCGCGGCCGAGATCATGTCCGGCCAGCACGACATGACCATCGGCGGCGGCGTCGAGTCGATGAGCCGCGTCGGCATCGGCGCTTCAGGTGGCGCCTGGCCGGTCGACCCGACCATCGCCGTCGAAACCTATTTTCTGCCGCAGGGCATTTCCGCCGACCTGATCGCCACCAAATACGGCTTCTCGCGCGACGACGTCGACGCCTACGCGGTCGAGAGCCAGCAGCGCGCCGCCAAATCCTGGGACGCCGGCCTGTTCAAGAATTCGGTGATGACGGTCAAGGACGTCAACGGCCTGACCATCCTCGATCATGACGAGCACATGCGGCCGTCGACGACGATGCAGTCCCTCGCCGCGTTGCAACCCTCATTCATTCAGATGGGCGAGATGGCCGGCTTCGACGCCGTCGCGGTGCAGCGCTACCCGGCAATCGAATCGATCAATCACGTTCACCACGCCGGCAATTCGTCCGGCATCGTCGATGGCGCCGCCGCTGTGCTGCTCGGCAGCAAGGAAGCCGGCGCCCGCAATAATCTGAAACCGCGTGCGCGCATCAAGGCCTTCGCCAATATCGGTTCGGAGCCGGCGATCATGTTGACCGGCCCGGTCGACGTGACGCACAAGGTTCTGCAAAAGGCCGGCATGTCGATCGACGATATCGACCTGTTCGAGCTGAACGAGGCCTTCGCCTCGGTCGTGCTGCGCTACATGCAGGCCTTCGACATTCCGCGCGACAAGATCAACGTCAATGGCGGCGCCATCGCCATGGGCCATCCGCTCGGCGCCACCGGCGCGATGATCCTCGGCACCGTGCTGGATGAACTGGAACGCACCGGCAAATCGACGGCTTTGATCACGCTGTGCATCGGCGCCGGCATGGGCACGGCGACGATCATCGAGCGCGTCTAAAAAAAATTCGCAGGGGATGGCGAGAGGAATAAGCAGGACTGCAAAGGAATGCCCAAAATCGATATCGCAAGCATCAAGCCTGACACCGCGACCAATTACCCGCCGCCGCACAACAAAGCGGTGGAGGGCCGCGCGCGCAAAAGGCTGGCCCGCGCGGCGGGGCTGACGCAGTTCGGCGTCAATGTCTGCACGCTCAAGCCGGGCGCGGCGTCGTCGCAGCGTCACTGGCACGAGAACGAGGACGAGTTCGTCTATGTGCTCGAAGGCGAAGTGACCTTGTGCGAGGACGACGGCGAAACGGTGCTGAAGGCTGGCGATAGCGCTGCCTGGAAGGCTGGCGTTGCCAATGGTCACTGCCTGATCAACCGCTCAGGCAGCGACGCGGTCTTTATCGAGGTCGGCACCCGCGCGCCGACCGAACGCGCGCATTATTCCGACATCGACATGATGGTCGTGCGTGACGACAAGGGCTTTCGTTACTCGAAGAAAAACGGCGATCCGTTTTCGCCATAGGAGCTAGATGGTCATGGCCAATTTCAAACTCGACGTCGACGCCGACGGCATCGCGCTGATTACCTGGGACATGCCCGACCGCTCGATGAACGTCATCACCCTCGACGCCATCGAGGAGCTTGGCGCCGTTGTCGACAAAGTGACCAATAACGCCGCCATCAAGGGCGCGGTCATCACCTCCGGCAAGGAGGCCTTCTGCGGCGGCGCCGACCTGACCATGCTGGAGCGCATGGGCGCGCTCTATGCGGGCATGATGAAGAACGAAGGCGAGGTCGCCGCGGCGAAATTCATCTACGAGGAAAGCCGCAAACTGTCACTGCTTTATCGCCGCATCGAAATGGGCGGCAAGGAGACGACTGCCAAGGACAAGGGCCACACGCCCGGCAAGCCCTGGGTCTGCGCGCTCAACGGCACGGCGATGGGCGGCGGCTTCGAGTTGGCGCTCGCCTGTCATCACCGCGTCGCCGCCGACAATCCGAAGACGCGGCTCGGCCTGCCGGAAATCAAGATCGGCCTGTTCCCCGGCGCCGGCGGCACGCAGCGCGTCGCGCGCATGATGCAGCCGGCCGACGCGCTGCAATTCCTGCTCAAGGGCGATCAGCTGAAAACCGATCGCGCCAAGGCGATGAAGCTGATCGACAATGTCGTGCCGCAGGCCGACCTCATCGAGACCGCGAAGGACTGGATCAAGGCCGGCGGCAAGGCGGAGGCGCCGTGGGACGTGAAGGGCTTCAAGCTGCCCGGCGGTCCGGTTTATTCCAAGGCCGGCATGATGACCTTCCCGCCGGCGAACGCGATCTACCGCCGCGAGACGTACGACAATTATCCGGCCGCGCGCGCGATTTTGCAGGTCGTCTATGAAGGCCTGCAATTGCCTATTGATACGGCGCTGCGCGTCGAGTCGCGCTGGTTCGCCAAGATCCTGCGCTCGCCGGAAGCGGCCTCGATGATCCGCACTCTGTTCGTCAACATGCAGGACCTCAACAAGGGCGCCCGCCGCCCGGCCAATGAGCCGGCGGTGTCGATCACGAAGGTCGGCGTCGTCGGCGCCGGCTTCATGGGCGCCGGCATCGCGCAAGTCAGCGCGGCGGCCGGCCTGCAGGTCGTGCTGGTCGATCGCGATCAGGAAACCGCCGACAAGGGCAAAGCCGCTTTGCATAAGGCTTTGAGCGACCGCGTCATGAAGGGCCGCATGAAGGGCGCCGACCGCGATTCGCTTTTGGAAAAAATCACGCCGTCGGCCGACTATGCGGCGTTGAAGGATTGCGATCTGATCATCGAAGCGGTGTTCGAGGATCGCAAGGTCAAGTCGGACGTCATCGCCAAGATCCAGGCGGTGATCGGCGACAAGGCGATCTTTGCCTCCAACACGTCGACGTTGCCGATCTCCTCGCTCGCCGCCGAATTCAAGGAGCCGGCGCGCTTCATCGGCATCCATTTCTTCTCGCCGGTCGACCGCATGATGCTGGTCGAATTGATCCTCGGCAAGGAAACCGGCGACAGGGCGCTCGCCGCCGCGCTCGATTATGTCCGCGCCATCCGCAAGACGCCGATCGTCGTCAACGACTCACGCGGCTTCTACACCTCGCGCGTGGTCGGCACCTATATCCGCGAGGGCCATCTTATGCTGGCCGAAGGCGTGCCGGCGGCGATGATCGAGAATGTCGGGCGCATGGCCGGCATGCCGGTCGGCCCGCTGTCGCTCAACGACGAAGTCGCGGTCGATCTCGCCTGGAAAATCCTGAAGGCGACCGAGGCCGATCTCGGCGCCGCGGCTATCGACCCGCGTCAGAAGATATTGCTCGAAGACATGGTCGAAAAGCGCCAGCGCTTCGGCCGCAAGAACGGCAAGGGCTTCTATGATTATCCGGCGGCGGGTCCGAAAAAGCTGTGGCCCGGTCTGGCCGATTTGCAGCCGGTCAAACTCGACCCCGACACGATCGACGTGGAGGAACTGAAGGACCGGCTGCTCGCCATGCAGGCCCTGGAGACCGCGCGCTGCTTCGAGGAAAAGGTGCTCACCGATGTGCGCGAGGCCGATGTCGGCTCGATCCTCGGCTTCGGCTTTGCGCCCTTCTCCGGCGGCACCTTGTCCTACATCGACATGATGGGAACGACGACGTTCGTCGCGCTGTGCAAGAAATTAGAGGCCAAATACGGCGCGCGCTTCGCGCCGAACAAATTGCTGATCGACATGGCCGAGCACGACCAGAGCTTCTATCAACGCTTCGCGCCGGAGAAGAAGAAAGCGGCGTAGATTTTTCTGTCGTCCCCGCGAAGGCGGGGACCCATACGCTGCGTCGCTTTTCCGCCTCATCCTGAGGAGCCACGCAAAGCGTGGCGTCTCGAAGGATGGGGCGGCCACATGGTTCGAGACGCGCCTTCGGCGCTCCTCACCATGAGACCGAGATGGATCGGGGATTATGGGTCCCCGCTTTCGCGGGGACGACAACGACGTCTCACATCACAATCGTCAGCCGCTTCGCCGCCCGCGTGACGCCGGTATAGAGCCATCTCTCGCGGCTGTCGGAAAACGCGAAGCTTTCATCGAACAGCACGACATCGTCCCATTGCGACCCTTGCGACTTATGCACGGTCAGCACATAGCCGTAGTCGAATTCGTCGTAGGGTTTGCGGCGCTGCCAGTCGAGTTGCTCGAGCCCGCCGACGAAGCATTCCGGCCGCACCGACACCTTGACGCCGCGCGTCGCGGTCTCATCATCCGGCAACAGCCGCATCGTCATGATGCCTTTTTTGGCGCCGCGCTCCTTTACGCTCCACAGGCCGCCGTTAAACAAGCCCTTCTTGCGGTTGTTGCGCAGGCACACCAGCTTGTCGCCGGCTTCCGGCATGGTGTCGGTGAAGCCGCGCCGTTGCCGCATGCGCTGGTTATAGGCGCGGCGCGTATTGTTGCGGCCGACCAGCACCTGATCGGCGTCCAGCACGCGCTGCGGGTCGAGATCGGCCTTCAGCACGACTTCGCTCTCGCCATAGCGTCCAGGCTCGAGATAGTCGCCGGCGCGAATGTCCATCGACAGCCGCACGATCGGATTGTCGCGCGCCTGCCGGTGAACCTCGGTCAGCATCGCGTCCGGCTCGTGCTCGGTAAAAAACCCGCCGCCCTGGATCGGCGGCAGTTGCGCCGGATCGCCGATCACCAAGAGCGGCACGCCGAACGACAGCAGATCGCGGCCCAGTTCGGCATCGACCATCGAGCATTCGTCGATGATGATCAGTTCGGCCTTGGAGGCGGGCGCCTCGTCCCACAGATCGAAGCTCGGGATTTCCTCGCCACTCTCGCGGGCGCGGTAGATCAGCGAATGGATGGTGGTGGCGCCGCGGCAGCCTTTGCCGCGCATTACCGAAGCGGCCTTGCCGGTGAACGCCGCGAACTTGACCTCGCCGTCGACCGCGTCGGCGATATGGGTGGCGAGCGTGGTCTTGCCGGTGCCGGCGTAGCCGAAAAGCCGGAAGACCTGCGGCGTGTTGCCGGTGCCGGGCTTGGCCTTGAGCCAGTCGGCGACGGCTTTCAGGGCATCGTCCTGGTGCGGGGTAAACTGCGTCATGCGGCAAACCGGTTCATGGCGCGAAGCAATAAAGCATCCGGCGGCCCCGCCAAAGAACAAAATATGAACCGGGATGAGGTATTGACTCCTATCCTTATTAACGATTACGTTCCTAACTCTCGACTGTCCGGCCGGCGCCGTCATGACGCGCTGCGCCGGATGGGAAAGGCGGTGCGCCGACAATGCGCACTGGGCATTCAGGTTTGCGCAAACCGCGCAGGCTTGTTTGCGGTGGAGCGCCGGGAGGCGCAGCGCCCGGGCGGCAGGCCTCGCAAACCTGTTGCATGAGGCGCGCGCGCCCCGGGGCAGGATTCGCAACCCCGTCCCCGTATCGGCGCGCGACGTGGCCCGATCGCAAGGGCCACGCAAAGAGGCCTCGCAAGCCTCTTGGCGCCTCCCGGCGCTCCATTCCCATTTTGGGGAAACGGAAAAGGGAAGCAGGCTCCCCCGGGCCTTCAAACAACAGGGGCGAATACGCATGTCCGCTCAGGAATTTGGCGCAGTCACCGCACTGTCATAAATCGCCGATACATCACGCTACCGCTTGCGCGTTTGGGGGAATGTCCATGGCTGACCGCATCTACAACGTTCTGTTCCTGTGCAGCGGCAATTCCGCGCGGTCGATCATGAGCGAGGCCATCCTCAACGAT
>CANKBJ010000086.1 GCA_947479905.1 Bradyrhizobiaceae bacterium | reverse complement strand
CGAGGCTGCGGGGTTGTTGCGACCCCGGCGTTCCGCGCGCCCTCGTTCTTTGAGGACGCAGAGGGAATGACGATTTGGAATACGGCCTGCCCGGGGCCGGTAAAGAACACGGGCGATGAATCACGTCTGCGCTCTTCTTATCCCTCCCCGGCTACGGGGAGGGTCCGACACAAAGTGTCGGGGGTGGGGCGATGCCCGACGGAGAGACAACCCCACCCGGCCGCTCGTTTCACTCGCGTCCACCCTCCCCCTTTCGGGGGAGGGATAAGAAGGTACCATCCGCCACCCGGGTTTCCTCACACCGAACGAGTCCTCACCATGTCGCAACGCATCGCCGTCATCGGCGCCGGCACCATCGGCGCCAGCTGGGCCGCCCTCTTTCTCGCACGTGGCCATGATGTCCAGGCCAGCGATCCGTCGCCCAATGGCGAAACCTTCGCCCGCAGCTTCATCGACAATGCCTGGCCGACCTTGCAGGCGCTCGGCCTGGTCGTGCCCGGCGCCAGTCCATCGCGCTTTTCGTTTCATGCTTCTCCGGCGGACGCCTGCAAAGGCGTTTCCTTCGTGCAGGAAAGCGGCCCGGAGCGCGAGGATCTGAAAATCGA
The DNA here is from genome assembly GCA_947479905.1 of Bradyrhizobiaceae bacterium. Taxonomy (GTDB): domain Bacteria; phylum Pseudomonadota; class Alphaproteobacteria; order Rhizobiales; family Xanthobacteraceae; genus Pseudolabrys. Next base: position 13,694 of record CANKBJ010000086.1, on the reverse strand, counting down.
ACTGCTGGCGGCGATCGACGCGGCCTGCCCCAGCGATGTGGTGATCGCCTCGAGCTCGTCGGGCCTGTTGATCTCGCGCGTCACGGCCAAATGCAAACATCCGGAACGCTGCGTCATCGGCCATCCGTTCAACCCGCCGCATCTCATTCCGTTGGTCGAAATTGTCGGCGGCGACAAGACATCGGCGCGAACAATCGCCGCCGCGATGGAATTCTATCGCGCGCTCGGCAAGCATCCGATCCATATCAAGAAGGAAGTGCGCGGCCATGTCGCCAATCGCCTGCAGGCGGCGCTATGGCGCGAGGCTGTGTCGCTGGTCGCCGACGGTGTGGTGTCGGTCGCCGATGCCGACGCGGCGATTGCCTATGGCCCCGGCCTGCGTTGGGCTCTGATGGGGCCGCATCTGACGTTTCATCTGGCCGGCGGCGAAGGCGGCATGGCGCATTTCATGGCGCATATCGGCCCGGCGGTGCAAAGCTGGATCGACGATCTCGGCAATCCTAAACTCGCCGACGTCAAGCAGATCATCGTCGACGGCGTCGCTGAAGAAGCAAACGGCCGCACCATTTCCGATTTGCAGAAATGGCGCGACCGCAAGTTGATCGAGATCCTGAAAGTGTCGGCGGCGCCGTGACGTCGCCTACCTTCAGCCTAACGCATCGACAGCGCGAGACCGCTGAGATCGGCGCTGATGATCACGCCGCGCTGGCGGCCCGACAAAGTCAGCACCGCGCCGCTCTGGTTGGTCAGCACGACGGCCTGCGCGCCGCGGCCGACCGCCGCGCCGGCGCCGGCCTGGCCATAGACGCCGGCCACGTCGGAGGCACGGCGGATATTGCTCACGGTGCCGTAAAAGTTGGTTTCCGAAGCGCCGAAGGTGAAGCCGTAGCTGATGCCGCCGATCGACAGCGGATAACGCTTGCCATGGAACGTCAGAGTGCCGCTGCCGCCCGAACCGCCGAGCACGAAACCGGCCTTGACGATACGGATGTGGATTTTGCCGCTATCGGCCATCGCGGCGGTGGAGGCGCTGACGGCGAAAAGCGCGGTCAGCGCGACGAGGCCGGCACGTAAACCTTTGGAAAGACGCATGGAAATTCTCCTGGCAACTGGCCTGCCGTGTCACCGGCCCGACCAGCAAGCAGCGCGGCTTCCGTCTGAGGGTTCAAACGGGGCCGGACGCCGCGGGTGGAATCGCACTGGAACAATACGCCGCGCCCAAAAAAGTTCCATGATTTGTGTCAATATCCGGGCGCTGCGCTTACCGCTTGAACAGGCCCATGATCGCGGCTTTCGCCAGCGTCTTGAAATGCAGGTTGAAGCCGACAACGGCGGCCGAGGTATCGGCGCTGACATCGAGTGTGTCGCCGACCGCGAATACCGTGAACAAATAGCGATGCGGGTGATCGCCTTCCGGCGGACACGGCCCGCCGTAACCGGGCTTGCCGAAATCGGTGCGTGTCATCAGCGCACCCTTCGGCAATGTGCCGCCGGCACTGCCCGCCCCCAGCTTCAACTCCGTCACGTCGGCGGGAATATTCACCACCAGCCAGTGCCAGAAGCCGGAGCCGGTCGGCGCGTCGGGGTCATAGCAGGTGACGGCGAAGCTCTTGGTGCCGGCCGGCGCGCCCGACCACGCAAGATGCGGCGAGGTGTTGCCGCCGGCGCAGCCGAAACCGAAATCCGCCGACAGGATAAAGTCGCGGCCGAAATAGTCGCCATCCTTGAAACTGTTGCTGGTGACGCTGAAGGCCATGACGTGTCTCCCTGTATGCTGGTTGCGCAAAGGTAGCCTAATCCGGACAAAGTGCCTACTCTCGCAATAAACATATTGGGCCTTGCCTATGAATGCGCTTCTCAATGCCGACCTGCCGGTCAATCTGTTCGACGGCGCTATCTATCTCTTTCTCGCGGTCGCCATTATTTCCGGCTATCGCTCCGGCCTGCTGCGCGCTCTCGCCACCATCTTCGGCTATGTCGTCGCCGCGCCGGTCGCCGTGGCCGTCATGCCCATCGTTACGCCGATTCTGACCGAACGATTCAATTTGCCGCCGGCGCAGTCATCGCTGGCCGGCTTTGTCATATTTCTGGTCATCGGTTTTGTCCTCGCCGCGTTGATGCGCCATGCGATCAGTGAGGTTTCCGGCGCGCAAATCAGCGCGCCCGATCGCGCCGCCGGCGCCTTTCTCGGCGCCATCCGCGTCGTGCTGCTCGCGGTCGTCATGGTGCTGGTGTTCGAACGCATCATTCCGCCGGGACGCGAGCCGGCGTTTCTGATCGGCTCAAAGCTGCGGCCGATTTTATCGGCGGCGGGACAGGAAGGCCTGCGCAAGCTGCCGCCCGATGTCACCAATTTTATCGATCGGATGAAGCGCGAACGCGGGCTGTAGCCTCACCGCCGTCCGTGTCCGGATACCGGCCGATTTGGCCTGTGCAACCAACCGACGGCCCGCTACGTTGAGGCCTTGAGATTTCAGACCAATCCGAGAGGCAACCGATGTCCAAGGTTACTTATGAAATCGTCGAACACGATGGCGGCTGGGCTTACAAGGTCGACGGGGTTTTTTCCGAGCCGTTTCCGACGCATGCGGCGGCGCTGAAAGCGGCGCAGCGCGCCGCCGCCGAACAGCGCGTTCCCGGACACACCGAGGAAATTCAGTTCGAGGATGAAAAAGGCCGCTGGCACACCGAGACCGCGCGCGGCAGCGATCGTCCCGACACCTCGGTCAAGGACAAAGGCTGACGCCTAGCCGCCGTGATCGCCAGGCGGATGCGTCATTGTGAGCGTTAAGCGATGAGAAAATTTGTTAGCCCCGCGCTCACAGCCGGCCTGCTGTCGTTCAACGGCGGCTTCGTCGACACCGCGGGCTTCCTCGGACTGCATGGCCTGTTTACCGCGCATGTCACCGGCAATTTCGTGACGCTCGGCGCGGCGCTCGTGCTCGGCAGCCACGGCATCATCAGCAAAATATTGGCTTTGCCGGTCTTCATCGCTGTCATCGCGCTGGCGCGCCTGGCCGGAGCCGCCTTGCGCAAACGCGAAAAGCCGGTGCTGCGCATTCTGCTGGCCGCCGAGGTAACCCTACTGGCGGCCTTTTTTCTGCTTGCCGTTATCTTCGGCCCGTTCGAGGACCCCGACAGTCCGGCGGCCTTGCTCACGGGCTTTGCCGGCATCGCCGCCATGGCGTTGCAGAACGCCGTGCAGCGCGTGCATCTGGCTAACCTGCCGCCGACAACCTTGATGACCGGCTCGACCACGCAGGCCACGATCGACGCCGTCGATCTGTTGAGCGGCGCCGATCCGGAACACGCGGCGGCGATCCGCACGCGCTTCGGCCGACTGTCCTTAAGTATCCTGTATTTCGCCGCCGGTTGCGCCGCCGCGGCCTTGCTCTACTGGCTGGCCGGTTTCTGGTGCCTCGCCGTGCCGGTTATTGTCGGGGCGGTGGCGGCGCTGATGCGAGCGGAGGCCGCGCCGCCGCGGCCTTGAAGCCGGTCAATCGTAAAGTCCGTATGCCGCCCATTTCGCTTCGGGGATTTCGCCGCCGATCGTGTACTGGAACGACAAGACCTGCATGTGATCGGGCGTGGCCGAGCAGGTGTAGGACATGCCGTACCATTTGCCGCGGCTGCGGAACGCGCCGGCGCTCGCCACGATCGTGTTGTTCTTCACCTTGACATCGGCAGCGGCATTGGCGATCGCGCGCTCGGGACGGAAATTTCCGGCATCCTTGCGAATGCTGCTCATCGCCGTGTAGTCGCATAATTGTTCAAGCCGCTCGGCCGGCGCCAGCATGCGCAGACTGCGCTCAAGGCGGGCATCGGTTGCCGCGGCCGGAACCAAGATCGGCGCGACGGCTTGCGCCAGCAACACCATGGCCGCGCCGGTCGCTACTTCCCAAACCCGCATTCGACTGCCCTCTCAACTAAAGGCCCCTGCGGGCGGATTTAAGCGGCGGCGATACCAAGCAACGATGACGGTTTCGCGATCAGGAATATTTCGGATCGCGGTCGAGCAGTTCGATCGAGATTCCCTGCGGCCCGCGCAGAAAGCAGATCTTAATGCCGGGCCTCGGGACGTTCGGTTCCATGGTGAACTCGACACCCTTGGCCTTGAGATCGGCGGCGACCGCGTCGATATCGGACACCTTCAGCCCGAAATGATCGAGGCCCTGATAGGGCGTCACCGGCGGCGCATTGACGCCATCGCCGGACTTGACCGGGGCCAGAAAAATACTGGCGCCGCCGAGCTTGAGGTCGATGCGCGGCGCTCCCTGCTGGGTGCTGCGGATCACCTGGGCACCCAGCATGCGCTCGAACCATTGCGCGGTCGCTTCCGGGTCCGGCGTGCGCAGATGGACATGATCCCACGTGTAATTCGGCATGGCGGCCCCCGGTGCAACGAGGCGGCAATCTAGAACAGGCCGGGGGCAAAAGTCACATGGCCCTGTGCAGATTCTTCTGCAAACCGATCCGCGCCGCCAGGATAAATATCGGCGCGATAAACAGGGGGCCTAGACACAAGCCGGTCATATTGGCCATTGCCGCCGCCAGTAGCGGCAGGATCAGCAGCAATCCGGCGGCGACCGGCAAGGCGCGCTCGGAACCCGCGGCTGGCGCCTGCCAGAGCCACGCTACGATCAGCGCGCCGAAGACCAGATCGTAGTCCTGCAAATAAGGCGTCGCCAGACAGGTGGCGCTAAGCAGGACCGCACTCTTTACGCCGAGCGGCGCTTCCTTGCGCCACCACACCAGTACGACAGCGATCAGCGCAAGCGCGCCCGTGAGCACCTGGATCGCGTATGCGACCTCCACCGGCGCGCCTAATCGACGGGCAGCAACGAACACCGAAACGAAGCGATGCCAGACGCCGGTGCCGTCCTCCAGGACGATCTGACGCAACACAGCGAGATTGCGCAGATAGTCGGTCCATATTGTCGGGCCAAGCCAGACCAAACTAATCGCCAGCAGCGCGCCGGCGGACAGACCAGCGAACAAAAACGCGCGCCAATGCCGCCCGGCCAGCAGGGCAACCGGCACCAGCAGGCCGAATTGCGGTTTGTAGATCAACAGGCCGAGGAGACCGCCCGCCAGCGCCGGCCGTTTCTCGATCACGCCCAGACCAAAGCCGAACAGGGCCGCGGTCCAGGTGCCGTTCTGCCCGCCGACCGCGTTGATGAAAACCGCCGGCGCGCCCAGCGCCAGCAGCAGCGCGCCGCGTCCCGGCAGGGCCAGCCGCACCGCGCGGTAGAAGGCATACCAGCCGCCGGCGAGCCACAGCGCCAGCCCGGGCACATAGGGCACGAATGCAAGCGGCGCGGTCATCAGCAAGAGCACCGGCGGATAGCTGTAATGATAACCTTGGATCGGCGCGCCGGCGACGCTTTCCTGAAAAATGTGGAACGCGACCGGATCGTAGATCTCGGCGGCGCGGCCGTGCCAGGCGAGATAGGCGCCCGACCAGTAATTGATGAAATCGTCGCCGAACGGCCGCAGCGCGCCATTGGTCAGATGGTCGCGCGTCTGTTGCCAGAGATCGAACAAATAGATCGCCGCCGCGACAGCGATAAAACTGCGCGCGAGCGTGATCGTCAGGTCCGGCAGCGGGCGGCGCATGGCGACAATGAAACGCCAGGCCCGGTTAGAATGGGGTTAAGGCAAGGCTCAGGAATCAGGGAGTTGCCGGGGTGGGGCCATATCAGCGACACTGAAGTACCGTTCGAATCAAATGTTCGTCACCCGAACCGCCTGGAAATCCGACCATGCGATATACACCCGTCCCGACAACGGCCCCTCAAACGGCAGACTGTCCGAAGCGCCGCACGACGCGCATGCTGATGGTTGCGGCGAGCGCCGCGATGTTGCTGACCGGCTGTCAGACCGACGGCAGTTCTCCGCTCTCGGATCTCGTGACCTCAAGCGACAAGAAAGCCGAACCGGCCACGCCGCCCGAGCCGCCGATGACCCGGTCGCGCGCCGCCATGGAATGCTGGATGAAAACCGAGAAAGGCCAGGCCGATGCCAATCTCGACAAGCGCGCCGACGCCGTCAACAAATGTATCGATGAAAAACTGAAGACTGCGCAAGCGCCTAAAACCTGACGCGGCAATGAGGGCCCGAACCATGCGGTTCAGGCCCCCTGCTCGTCTAACCGATAAATCCAGTCAGCAGGTTATTTGGCGTCGGTGACGCTGCACAAAGGCGACTGCGCCTGGCACTTGGCCTTGGCGTCGGCGCGATTTTTGCCGGTCTCGGTGCAGGTCGAATGGCTCAGCGGCAGCAAGGCGGGACAGCCGACATCGAATTTGTAACCGGTCATTCTTTTCCAGGCGCGTTTGACTTTCTTCTTCACGGCGGCCGTATCTTCCTTGACCTCGCGCTTGACCTTCTGCGTGGTCGTTTCGGGCTTTTTCGCCTCGGCCTGCGCCAGCATCATCGGCGGCCGCATGCCGTCCGATGCCGCCGCCGCGCTGGCGGCCTGCGCCGTATTGAACGATCCAGTCGTCCCAACCGCCAGCAGCCCGATGGCTGCCGCACCCATGATCCAATAGCGCATGTCCCAACTCCCTGTGCCGGCCCCCGGCCGCCTCGGTGAATCCAGGCGATCATTCGGACGCGGGCACGCCACTAACGGCCGATGGAACCGGAAAGTTCCGCACGCGCTGCGGCAAAAGATTGCGCCTGTGCATGGCGACCCGGTGGACCGGCTGCCCCCTCTTGCCGAAGGCCTCCCGCCGTACCAACATTCGCCCGTTCACAACCGCCATGATTCTCGGCCGTTTTCGGCTGACATCATGCGCCAGCCAAGATTAGGGGGTCGTCATGGCAAAGGGTCAGATGCGCGTGCCGAAGGAAAAGAAAAAGCCGAAGGCCGACAAGGATAAGCCGAAGCAGGTGTCGGCGTACAAGGCCTCGCAGTCCTCGGGCTCGGCCGGCAAGAAATAGCGACGACCTACTGCTCGATGCGCGCGCCGATGTTGCGTTCATCGGGCAGTTTCTTCGCAGCACTGTCCAGTTCAAGACAGGTCAGCAGCTCGATATAGCTCGGCGAACCACCAAGCGCGGACAGCCTGGTCCCTTGCTGCCGCGGCGTAACCTGGCTCCGGCTCCACATCTTTGCCCAAGTTCCGTGGGACAAAGCCGCTGTAATCGGTGGGGTCATGGAATGCCAATCGGGCTAAAAGAAAGGCGCATCGCTATCGCGTTTATCGGGCTTTGCGCTGCGCTGCCGGTCGCCGCGGCGGCGCAGGACGCGCCTGAAGCCGTAATCGTTTCCTCGGACGCAAGCAGCCCTGCCCCGGATTTGCGGCCGACGATCGCCGACGATGGGCAGACGTCCGCGCCGACGGCCGAGGACAATGCCATTATCGACAAGGCATTGGCGCTCGATCCCGCCAGCTATCTGAATGCGACGGCGCGGACGCTGCGCCTGCCGGCGCTGGCCGACGCCAAAGGTCTCGACCTGTCGCGCACCGATCGGCCGGACGGTTCCGGCACCATCGTCGTCAAGAAGCCGCTGGCCAGCGAATGGGACGCCAATGTCGGCGCCGATCTCGGTTACGCCGCCGATATGCCCTACGGTCATGACCCCAAAAACCCGCTGGGCGTCGCCCGCAACAAACGCGGCGGTGCCGCCTGGGCCTCGGTCGGCCTGCCGAATTTCGCCACCGTCGACGCGCGCGTCGATCCGAACAACGAACAGGGCCGTGTCGGCACCACGTTCAAGCGATCGCTGCCGGTCGGCGACAAATTCTCCGTCAGCGTACAGAGCCGCTATTCGGTGACCGAAAGCCTCGGGCAGCCGCAAGCGGCGGCATCCGATATTCCGCTGCGCGTCACGACGCCGAGCGAGCCGACGGCTGCGCCGGCGCCACGGGTTTGGGGCAATGAAAATTTCGCCAAATTCAGCATTCTGCCGACCGGCACGACGCTTGGCGCCGGTCTGAACTCGACCAGCACCGATCCGGTCACGCACAACACGCTCAGCGCCGAGCAAAAAATCTATGGCCCCCTCGGCGTCACCACCGCCGTGACCGATGTCGGCCGCGTCAACGAGAACAAGAGCGTCACCGCCCGTTTCAAGCTGACCTGGTGATTGCCGCGCCTGTGTGCGCGTTAAATCCCGCCGCGAAGCTGCCCTGCCCCGGCCCTGTGTCGGCCCCACCACCGCCCTACTCGCATGCGGCAATCGTTGCCGCCGGGGGGCGTCAGCGCAAATCGACTTTGCGCCTGTGCAGGAGTTGACCATGACGGCCATCAGACCCGATCGGTTTGGAGCGGATAGAATTGTGCCGGACAAATCCGTTGCCGATAAATTCGGTCCGGAAAAATACGCTCCGGACCGGCGCGCGACGGACAGACCGGCGGCGGAGCGATTTCCCGGCGAACGCATCGTGCCTGAAAAGCTCGGCGATATCGATCAGACCGCGGCCAATGCCTTTGAAGGCGAGATCCGCGAATTCGTCCGCCGCGACGTCACAGCGCTGCGCCGGCCAAGAGCCGATGTGGAAACCGCCGGCGATCCGGTGGCCGGTAATCTCAATACGTTGATCCGGCGTGTCTCCGGCGCATCGATGGAGGAAATCGACCGCGTCATCCTCGAACTGCAAAGCGTGCGCGACATATTGCGCGACGAAGGCGACCGGGTGAGCCGTGAGGTCGCCGGTTACGCAAGCCTGAGTCACGCGGCAATGACAGCGATGACGGTGATTGCCGACAGCCTGACGCAATGGAAAGGCGAGCCGCCCAGACAGGCGGCAAAAGCCAATCCGGCGCAACGCTCCGTCGGCTGACCGCGCGCAACGTACAATGCCAACGCGAAACGCCATCGCCGCATTGCCGGCGATGGCGTCAAGCGTTTTCCTTGTCGAGCGCTTACAGCGCAATCGCGTCAACCACGATGCGTGTCGCCGGCCAGACCAGCAGCACCTTGTCCTTGGCCTTGATGTACCGCAGGCCTTTGAGCAGATCGATATCGCCGAGGCTTTCCGGCAAGGCTTGGGTTTCGTTGAGCGCTTGTTCGGTGGACAGGATTGTCGCCGGCGCCAACGCCTGGGCGTCCGCCCTCGGCTGTTGCGCCGTGTCTGCCATGACCGACTGATAAATGCGCTGGCGCTGCGGTTCTGTCAGGGCCATGGGCATCGCCATGATCGGGACGCGGTCGAGAATTTCATTTCGTTCCGAAAATTTCGACGGCATGGTCTGACCGGTCGCGCCGATGGGACCAGGACGCCTGTCCGCCGCAGCGCTGCCCGGACGGGCGCCTGTCGTTTCAGCCGATGCGCTGCCCGGGCCGGAAGTAGCAGACGCCCCGCCCGGACTTGACGAGTTGGCGCCGCCAGCGGACACGCCCGGTGACATTGGGCCACCGACCGCGGCCTGGCCGCCGGTCTTCGCCGTGGGATCGCCGTCGCCCGAAGATGTCGCCGCTTTGTCGCCCTTGCCGCCCGTCGTCGCCGCGATCAGGTCCTGTCCGGGGACCGGGTTCGGATCGTCCGGCATGAGTTTGGCCGCGCGCGCTTCTTCCGTTGTCGGAATTTTTTCGCCGCCGGCGGTCGTGTCGATGGCGCTCTTTGCCGCAATGTCGGCATGGGCAATGGTCGCCGTCAACGGCGCGGCAAGGATCACGGCCAATGCCGTAGCCGTTAGGAAGTGACGATTTGATAATTTCACGGGAGCCTCCACGGACTGTTGTTGGATGACAACGGCCGGGCGGCGAGGAGGTTGCGTTAAATTCGCGGAAATGTTTCGGCGTGAGGGGCCGCCCGGGCAAAACCGAGCGCTCAGCGCTCCGTCAGCGGCTGCGCCACGGCGAGGCCGTCCTCGAGATGCAATTTGCCGGACAGGTGATCCGCGACCACGACGGCGCCCATCATCATGACGAATAATGTGGTCGCGCCAAACAACAGGCCGATCATTCCAAGTGCATTTCTATCGGCCATCGTCGGTCCATACAATTCTAGTAAGGTTGCGCAAAAATCCGCTTTAGCGGAGGCGTCGTTATCACCGGGTAAACGCGGCCAAAGCATGGCGGTTCCACAGCATTCAGGCTGTGCCGGCAATCACGAAAATAATGGGCAAAAGGGGGTTAGTTGGCGGCGACGGCCTTATCCGGCTTCACCGCCTTGCGCGGCAGCGGATAGTCGGCGCTATCGTAAAGCTGCCGGATACCGTTGCCGTCGAAGCGCTTTTCCTCGACTTCCAGATAGGCTCCGAGCAGCAATTCCGGCGGCAATTCCTCGATCGCAAAGCGGATTGCTTCCGCCGCGGTCGGAAAACGCTTGTAACCGATGGGACGGCGGGACTTGCGGCTGCGGCTCGGAAACAGTTCGGACGGCGCCCGGTAGTTGATCATCGACATCAGAAGAAACTCCTCGGCACCTAATATGGCCCTTTAAGCCCGGAAAATCCAGCGCCAGCGGGCCATGCGGAACAGACGGGCGACGAAAAGGTAAACCGTCGCAAGACGCTAAAATCCGGGGCGGCGCGGCTTTGCCGCCACGCCGCGCCATTCTCTGGCGTCGCCGGAATACGGGTGCCAAGAAAATAATCAACCGGGGCCTGCGGCGGCCAGCGCGCCCTGCCGCGCACGATGGAGCGACATGGCCTCCGCCGCCGATGCTGCATCCATTGCAACGGGACGCCGCTGCGGCGCCTGCAAGCCAACCGCTTAGCGGTGCATTTCCCTGGCGCGCTCAAACTATTTACTGCGGGGCGAGAGGCGCTGCGTTACCAAAGAGGTGTCTCTGATTCGCGGGTCCCACAATGATCGTCACCTCCCTGTTGGGGTTGTCGCTTGTGTTGAACGTCTCGCTTGATGCCCGGATGCCGGAGCCGGCAGGCGCGCCGGCCTGGGCGCAAATATCGGTACGCCAGAAAGAATCCGCGTTGTTGCCGCTGGTGCTGCGCGCCACCGACTGCATCGTGCGCAAGGTTTCGGCCGATCGCCGCTACAACAATGACATCCGCGCGGCCGATATCAACGACCTGATCGTCAATTCAATTTCGGCCTGCGCGCGGCCGGTGCGGGCGATGATCGATGCGCATAACCGCATGTATGGCGACGGCTCCGGCGAAGCCTTCCTGCTCGGGCCCTATCTCGACGTGCTGCCGGCGGCGCTGGTCAGACAGGTCAAGGTGAAAATCAGGCCGTAGGTTCAGGCGGTCAGGTTTTTGAGCGCCGGCCGCAGCACCAAAGTAATCGGCAACGTCAGCAACACGGCGGCGGCGACGACCAGCAACGCCGTGTCGATTCCGACGGCATCGCCGAGCAATCCGTACAGAAATGGCGACACCGCGCCGGCGCCGATCGTGCCGGTATAAAAAATGCCGAAGGCGCGCTGGCGCTTGTCCGGCGCGACCAGTTCGGGCACCGATCCGTACAGGACCGACGACGTACCGTTGAGGGCGACGCCGACGATCGGCAGCAGCACCATCGCGCCCTGAAGCGACAGCGGCAGAATGGCAACGATGGCAACCGCAGTGACGGTCTCGGTCAGCCACACGGTCGCCACCGCGCCGATACGCGCGCCGATGAAGGCACAGACCAGTTTGCCGACCGCGCCGCCGGCGAACACCAACGTCAGCGCCACGCCGATGGTCTGGATGCCGGCGCCTTTCGCGGTCAGGACGAAGGGCAGAAATGTCAGAAAGGCCATGCGGGTCGCGCTGTCGATGACGCCGACCGACAGCAGCAGCGGAAAATCGTAGCGGCGCACCGGCCGCGCGCCACCGGCGGCGCTGTTCTTTTTCTCCGGCGCGGCGGACTGTTCGCGGAAGCGCGGGATCAAAATATAAATGGCAACCGCGGCCAGGATGCCGATGCCGCCGAGCAAGGCCACCGCCTCGCGCCATGGCAAAATGAGAAACAGCAGCGAGGCGGCGACCGGCACCACCATCTTGCCGATGTCGCCGGCGAAATTATAGGTGCCGAGCGCTTTCAAAGAGCGTTTGCCGGAGAAGGCATGCGCGATCAATGACGACGCCAGAGGATGCTGCGTGCTGGCGCCCAAGCCACCGACCAGCAAGGCGCCGACCAGAAGCGGGAAGCCGTGGCTGAAGCCGGCGAGAATATAGCCGATGCCGGCGAGCGCGGTGCCGAGCGCCAGCACCAGCGGCGTGCCGTATCGCTCGGCGAGAAAACCCGAGGGTATCTGAAAGACCGACAGCGCGCCGGAAAACACCGATTTCATGGCGCCGAGCGCGGCATAGCCGAGGCCGAACTCGGCCTGCCAGATCGGCAGCATCACATAAATCAGATCGGTATAGCCGTCGTGCAGCGCATGGGCGCCGCAGGCGACGCCGATGGCGCGCTGCTCCTGGCTTTTGCGCGCCGCCTGATCACCGGCGGTGTCGACGCTCGCGGTCATGATTTCTCCGGGCGGCGCTCGACGAAGGCGGCGCTGACGAACGATATGACGGCCGCGCCGTTCTGGTTTTTGCCGGTCGTCAATATCGTCACCAGCCCGAAACCGGGCCGGCTGCCGGACAGCCGCACTTGCGTCACTTCGCTTTTGTATTCGATGACGTCGCCGGCATAGACCGGCTTGAGCCATTTGAGGTCGCGCAGGCCGACCGCCGGCGCGTTGCCGGAAACCGCCTCGCCGCGCGCGCGCGCCGCGTCGCTTTCGGCGCGGCGATAGTCGACCATCAGCCGCATCCAGGCCGACGCGGTATGCCAGCCGGACGCGCACAGCGCGCCGAAATGCGAGAGCGCTGCTTCTTCTTCATCGACATGAAAAAGCTGCGGATCGAAGCGCGTTGCAAACGACTTGATCTCGTCGGCGGTGAACGTGTGCCGGCCGGTCATGACCACATCGCCGATCCGGATGTCGTCGAAATATTTCATGGGTTTGCGCCCGGCGCGCGGCGGCCCATCATCAACGTATTGACCTGCGTCATGATGACGGCATCGGCCTCGTCGATCATCTCGAATTTGAATTTGATCAGCCCGACCGCCGGCTTGCTGTTGGAGGCGCGCGTCTCCAGCACGGTGGCGCGTGCCCGGATGCGGGTGCCCGGCCGCAACGGCCGGTGCCAGTTCACTTCGTCGACACCGGGCGCGCCCATCGACGCCGAATTCAGGATAAAGCCATCGGCGATCAGGCGCATCATGAGGCCGCAACTGTGCCAGCCCGAGGCTGCCAGCCCGCCCAGCAGCGTGGCGCTGCCGGCCGCCTCGTCGAGATGCATCGGCTGCGGATCGAACTCGGCGGCGAAGGCGACGATTTCCTCGCGCGTCACCAGCCGCGGGCCGTAAACGGCGACCGAGCCCGGCTCGAAGTCTTCCCAATGGAGTTTCTTTTGCGGCACGGCGACGCTTTTACCGCGTGGCGCGGGGGCTTGTCTCCCCACTTCCGTCATTCCGGGGCATGCGCGCAGCGCATGAAGAAAGCTAGTCGTCCCCGCGAAAGCGGGGACCCATAGCCCGCAGCCTATCGAGAATGCACGGAGTATGGGTTCCCGCCCATAGGCGTCGTGAAGCGACGCCGTCCTCCGGACGGCTATGGCGGGGACGACAAATGCTAATTCGCAAACCGGAAATGCAGCACGTCGCCGTCGGCGACGACGTATTCCTTGCCTTCCAGACGCATCTTGCCGTGCTCCTTGGCGCCGACTTCGCCGCTGAAGCGGATGTAGTCTTCGTAGGCGATCGTTTCCGAGCGGATGAAGCCCTTCTCGAAATCGGAATGGAT
>CANKBJ010000085.1 GCA_947479905.1 Bradyrhizobiaceae bacterium | reverse complement strand
CAAGGTAAGGGTGAAACGGTGGGGTAAGAGCCCACCGCGCTTGTCAGCAATGACAGCGGCACGGCAAACCCCACCGGGAGCAAAACCGAATAGGAATGGCGCAGGGGCGCAAATGCCCTAGGTCCGTCCGGGCCAGTCATTCGGGTAGGTTGCTTGAGGCGCCGGGCAACCGGCGTCCCAGAGGAATGGCCGTCACGTCTGTCTTCGGAGGCAGGCCATACAAAACCCGGCTTACAGGCCGGCTGATACATTGTAAGGGGGCTCGGTGGGAAACCACCGGGCCCCCGCCAATTTCCAGGGCGGTGCGCGCAACCGGCAGCGTCATCATGACTAATCGCAATGCGCGCGGTTACCGGCCAAGTCATTCAGGATCGTAGGAGCCTTCGGCACGCCGATCGTGAGCAACATGACCCCTGCGCCGCGCACCGACATCCAGCCAGACGCCCCCCACGCGCTGACGCCGGCCGCGGCGTTGGCGGCGCTGGGTGTATCCGCGACGGACGGACTTGCCGACGCCGAGGTCCTTCGGCGCAGGCAAGAATACGGCAGCAACATCATCGCGTCGCGCCGCAAGGTCAGCACCCTCACGGTGTTCGCGCATCAGTTTGTCAGCCCGGTGGTTTATCTGCTGGCGGCCGCGGCGGCGCTCGCCTTCGCCTTCGGCGAGATGGAGGAAGGCAGCGCGATTGCCGCCGTGCTCGCGGTCAATGCACTGATCGGTTTTCTGACCGAACTGAAGGCGTCGCGCTCGATCGAAGCCTTGCGCGCACTCGGCGGCCGCGCCGCCCGTGTCCGCCGCGACGGCCATGCCCGGCTGATCGCCGCCGAGGACCTGGTGCCGGGCGACATCGTGCTGATCGAAGCCGGCGATGCCATCGCCGCCGATCTGCGATTGATCGAAGCATCCAATCTCGCCGCCGATGAATCGACGCTGACCGGCGAGTCCGTCGCGGTTCACAAAGACATCGACGCCATTGCCGCCGATGCGCGGCTGGCCGAACGCCGTTCGATGCTTTTCAAAGGCACCGCGGTGACCCGCGGCAGCGGCGAAGGCGTCGTCACCGCGACCGGCCTGAACACCGAACTCGGCCGCGTCTCGCAGCTGGTCGAAGACGCCGACAGCGGCAGTTCGCCGCTGGAGAAGAAGCTGGCGCGGCTATCCGCGCAACTGGTCTGGGCCACGATCGTCCTGGCCGCGATCATCGTCGGCATTGGCTTGCGAAGCGGCGATAACATCTTTCTGATCGTCGAAGCGGCGATTGCGCTGGCGGTCGCTGCGATACCGGAAGGGCTGCCGATCGTCGCCACCCTGGCGCTGGCACGCGGCATGTGGCGCATGGCGCGGCAGAACGCGCTGATCGAGCGGCTGTCGGCAGTCGAAACGCTGGGCGCGACCACGGTTATTCTCACCGACAAGACCGGTACGCTGACCGAAAACAGAATGACGGCGCGCCGGCTGTGGATAGCGTCCGGCGAAATCGAACTGGCGACACACCCGCGGCAGCTCGCCGACGATCCGCAGGTCGTCCGCCTGCTCGACGTCGCGGTACTTTGCAACGATGCCACGCTCGGCCACACTGCGAAAGAGTCGAGCGGCGACCCCATGGAGATCGCGCTGTTGCGCGCCGGCCGCGCCGCCGGCATTAGCCGCCACGCATTGCTGGAGAAATTGCCGCTCGCAAACAAGCATGCCTTCGACGCCGGCAGCAAGATGATGGCGACCGTACACCGGCAAGGCGAGCGATTTCTCTTCGCCGTCAAAGGCGCGCCGGAAGCCGTGCTGGCGGCCTGCGCACAGGCCGCCACCGAAACGGGCGATACGGCCATGAACGAAACGGTGCGCGCGGAATGGAGTGCGCGTGTCGAGCACTTTGGCCAACATGGCCTGCGCGTGCTGGCCTGCGCCAGCAAGAGCGGCCCGCGCGACGACGCCGCGCCCTATGCAGACCTGACCTTTCTCGGCCTGATCGCGCTGGAAGATCCGGCGCGCGCCGACGTACCGCACGCCATCGAGGACTGCCGGCGTGCCGGCATCCGTGTCGTCATGGTGACCGGCGATCATGCCGTCACCGCGCGCAGCATCGGCCGCGCCGTCGGCCTCGCGGCCAACAAAGTGGTCGAAGGCCGGCACATGGATAAGGTGATCGCCGGCCCGCATGCGGAGTTGATCGAGGTCGGCATCTTCGCGCGGGTGAGCCCGGCCGAAAAGCTCGCGCTGGTGCGTGCCTATCAGGCCGCCGGCGATGTGGTCGCCATGACCGGCGACGGCGTCAACGACGCGCCGGCCTTGCGGCAGGCCGATATCGGCGTCGCCATGGGCCTGCGCGGCACCGATGTCGCGCGCGAGGCAGCGGCAATGATCCTTTTGGATGACGCCTTCCCCACCATCGTCAAGGCGATCCGCGAAGGCCGCGTCATCTTCGGCAACATCCGCCGCTTCGTGGCCTATCTCTTGTCCTGCAACCTGAGCGAGGTCATGCTGGTCGGACTGGCGATCCTGTTCGCGCTGCCGCTGCCGATCCTGCCGTTGCAGATTCTCTATCTCAACCTCGTCACCGACGTCTTCCCGGCCTTCGCGCTGGCCTTGGGCGAAGGCGAACGCGACGTGCTCGAACGCCCGCCGCGCGATCCGAAGGAGCCGATCGTCGGCCGATCGCAGTGGATCGGCATCGTCCTGCAAAGCATCGCGCTGAGCGCCGGCACTTTCGGCGCGCTGGTGCTGGCGCGCGATTGGCTGTTACTCGATAGCCCGGCGGTCGTCACCGTCACGTTTCTCACGCTTGCCTTCGCGCAGCTGTGGCATGTGTTCAACATGCGCGACCCGCGCTCCGGCCGCCTCCTGAACGAGGTCACACGCAATCCGTGGCTCTGGGGCGCGCTGGTGCTCTGCACCGTGCTGGTCGCGGTGCCGCCCTATGTGCCGGCGCTGGCGCATGTGCTGCATCTGGCGCCGCCGACGCCGGCGATGTGGGGCGTCATTCTCGGCATGAGCCTGGCGCCGCTCGCCTCGATCCAGCTCGCGGTGGAAATTTTGGCATCGTGGCGCAAGCGGAATTAAAGCGGCGCCGGCGAGGCCAATCGACACAGTTTCGCCGCAAGCCGTTCAGTCGCAGTTCAGACGCGGAACGGCTATCATCGCCGCACGTTGTTGCGCGCCCACCCGGAGAATTTCGAACATGCATTCCGCCAAATCGATACTGCTTGCCTGCACAGCTATCGGCGCCGTATGGGCCGCCGCGCCGGCCTTCGCCGCCGCGCCCGATGCGCCATTCACCGCCGCGCAAGCGCGGCCGCGCGACACCGCGCAGATGATTGCGCAAGCCGCGCCGCCGCCGCCGCTCACCCCGGCGCAGATCGAAGAAGAAAAGAAGAAGGCCGCGCCACCGCCACCGCCCGCTGCGCGCCCGGCTCCCCCGCCGCCACCGGCTGCAAGGCCCGCCGCGCCGCCACCGCCGCCGCCGGCTGCAAGACCCGCCGCACCGCCACCGCCGCCATCACCGCCCGCCGCCGCAAATGCAACAGCGCCCGGCTGGCCCGCCGCCCGAATTCCGTCAACGTCCGGCCGGACCTCCGCCTGAGGGGCGGCCGGATGCGCGGCCGCGTCCACCCGCGCCGCCGGCACCGCCAGCCGCGGCGCCTCCGGCTGCGCCAGCCGTCGCACCGCCGGCCGTTCAACAGCAGCCGGCTGCGCCACCGCCTGCGCCGCCGGCCGCGCAGCAACGCCCGGTCGCGCCTCCGCCGCCGCCTGCCGTGCAAGGCCAGCCAGTTGTGCCGCAAGCAGCACCTCAAGCCGCACCACAAGCTGCACCCCAAGCCGCGCCACAAGCTGCACCCCAGGCCGCGCCACAAGTTCCGCCGAACGCGCAACGGACTCCCGGCCAACGCCCGCCGGGCGCTCCCGGTGGACCGGGCCGGCCCGGAGCACCGCCCGCACCGGCGGCTGCCGCGCCGCCCGCTGCTGCGCCCGCTGCCGCAGTCGCACCTCCGCCTCCGCCGCCGCCGCCGCCGGCGCAGGTCCGCAACGCCAACGAGTTCATCCGCCGCGGCAACGCCGCGCCGAGTCCCGGCATGGCCGACATCCGCCAGCGGCGGCAGGAGACGCGCGACGGCAACCGCGTCGTCATTCGCGAAGGCGACCGCACCATCGTGCGCAACGACAACCGGACGATCATCCAGCACAACGAGTCGTCGCGTTTCGCCATCGGCGCGCGCAACATCAACACGGTCAATCGCGGCGGCGGAACGATCACCACCGTCGAACGCGCCGGCGGCGTGCGCATCGTCACCTTCACCGACAGCAGCGGCCGGCTGACCCGGCGCGTGCGGCGCGATAGTCGCGGCCGCGACACGGTGCTGATCGACAACCTGTTCGCCGGCGCGCTGGTCGGGCTGTTCCTCAACCTTCAGCCGCCGGTCGTGCGCATGCCGCGCGAGCGCTACATCATCGAAGCCGACCGCGCCGACCGCGCGGCCTTCTACGACGTGTTCGTTTCGCCGCCGGTCGAGTTCGTCGATCAGCGTTACACGCTCGATCAGGTGCGCTACAATGCGCCGCTGCGCGATTACATGAGGCGCGTCGATCTCGACGTCAATTTCGAGAGCGGTTCGTGGCAACTGACGCCAGCGCAGGTCGACGGGCTTGCCGATATCGCCGATGGCCTGAACCGGGCCATCGCCCGCAATCCGCGCGAAGTGTTCCTGATCGAAGGCCACACCGACGCGGTCGGCGGCACCGACGACAACCTGTCACTCTCCGATCGCCGCGCCGAAGCGGTCGCCGTCGCGCTCACCGAACAGTTCGGCGTGCCGAGCGAAAACCTGGTGACGCAGGGCTATGGCGAGGAATTCCTCAAGGAGCCGACCGACGGGCCCTCGCGCGTCAACCGGCGCGTCGCGGTGCGGCGCATCACGCCGCTGATCGACCGGGTGGCGCAGCGCTAGGCAGGCGCTTCCGGCCTGACCCACGAAAAGCCCCGGAGCGATCCGGGGCTTTTTCTTTGCGGACCCCCGGCGCCTGCTTCGCGCTGCAACAAAAGCGTAAAATTTTGGCGGCGCGTTCCACCCGATGGAACTTTCGGGCCCCAGCCTCGTTGTTCCGGCGCGCCGACAGGACGGCGGTACGGGGCACGGCTGAGGCCGTTCACATCAGGGAGATTGCTTCCATGTCTATTGGCACCATCATTCTTATTATTCTGGTCATCGCCCTGCTCGGCGGTTTCAGCGGTATCGGCGGCGGGCCGTTCTACGGCACCGGCTATTACGGCGGCGGCGGTCTCGGCCTTGTGGTCGTGATCCTGCTGATCCTGTTGCTGCTCGGCAAGCTGTAACTCGAAGCTGATAACGCTCAGCATCGACGCCTCGCTGGCGACGAGAAAAGACAAGCCACTAAAAAAATCGGGCCCCGAAGTGGGGCCCGATTCCAGTATCGCTATTCGACGGCTTTACTTCTTGTAGGCCGCTATCACCGCTTCGCCGTCCGCACCGGCCTTCTTGATCCAGTCGGCGGTGAGCTGATCGCCGACCTTCTTCAAGCCGGACTTCAACTCGGCGCTCGGCGGCAACACTTTCATCTTGTTGGCCTTGAGCTGGTCGAGATACCAGGCAGCCTTCTCCTCGGCCATCTTCCAGCCGCGCGTTTCGGCCGTCGCGGCCGCCTTCATGATCGCGTCCTGCGTCGGCTTGTCGAGCGCCTCGAACGCCGCCTTGTTGACGAAGGTGAGGTTCTTGGGGATCCAGGCCTGGGTATCGTAGAAGTGCGTCATCGTCTCCCACGCCTTCGAGTCATAGCCGGTCGAACCCGACGTCATGAAGGCATTGACCACGCCGGTCGCCAAGGCCTGCGGCAGTTCGGCGGCCTGAATAGTCACCGGCTGGGCGCCGACGATTTCGGCGATGCGCGAGGTGCCGACATTATAGGCGCGCCACTTGAGGCCCTTCATGTCCTCGAGCGTATTGATGTCCTTCTTGGCGTAGATGCCTTGCGGGCCCCACGGAACGCCGAACAGCAGCTTGAGGCCTTGCGCGTCGAGCTTCTTTTCGATCGCCGGCTTCGAGGCGGCCCACAGCTTGAGCGCCTCCGGATAGGAGGTGGCGACGAAGGGCACGACGTCGAGGCCGAACATCGGGTCTTCGTTTTCGTGCAGCGAGATCAGCACCTCGCCGACCTGCGCCTGGCCGGTCTGCACCGCGCGCTTGATTTCCGGCGCCTTGAACAGCGACGCCGCCGGATGGACGGTGATCTGCAATTTGTCGCCGGTGGCGGCGGCAACGTCTTTGGCAAAAAGCGTCAGGTTCTCGGTGTGCGGATTGCTGGCCGGATAGGCGGCCGGCAGGTTCCATTTGGTCTGAGCTGACACCGGCGACACCGCCAGCGCGACCGTCGCGCAGGCGGCAAAAGCGATCATCGGAAGTTGCTTCATTTTTACACCTCTTTAGTTGACTAAGCAGGGAAAGCCAGGCGCGGCAGAACCATCACTATATCCGGAAATACGGTGATGATGGCAACGGCGACGACGAGAAGAAAAAAGAACGGCAGCGCCGCGCGCGCCACCGTATTGCTATCCTTGCCGCTCATGGTTTGCAGCACGAACAGATTGAAGCCGACCGGCGGCGAGACCTCCGCCATTTCGACGACCAGGACGACGAAGATGCCGAACCAGACCGGGTCGAAGCCGGCCTGCTTGATCATCGGGATGACGATGGTCGTGGTCAGCACAATCATCGAAATGCCGTCGAGCGCGGTGCCGAGCACGATATACATGAGGGTCAGCGCCGAGATCAGCGCGTAGGGGCTGAGATGGAAGCTGTCGACCCAGGCGGCGAGCGCGGCCGGGATGCCGGTATAGGCCATTGACGTCGACATATAGGACGCGCCGGCCAGGATCAGCATGATCATGCAGTTGACCCGCACCGTGCCCATGACGCTGTCACGGAACGACTGCCACGTCAGCGCATTGTGCCACCACGCGATCGCCAGAGAACCGAGCACGCCCCAGGCGGCGCATTCGGTGGCGGTCGCCCAGCCCAGCATCAAAGACAGAAAGACGAGGATGATGAGCAGCGCCAGCGGAATGAGTTGCCGCGACTCGTGAAACTTCTCACGCAACGTCATCTTCGGTTCGGCCGGCGGCTGCTTATGCGGATTGAGCAGCGACCAGCCGGCGATGTAGCCGGAGTACAGCACCATCACCAGAAGGCCCGGCAGAAAGCCGGCGAGGAATATCTGGATGATCGAGACGTTGGCGGCGACCGCATAGACCACCATGGTGATCGACGGCGGGATGAGAATGCCGAGTGTGCCGGCGCCGGCCAGCGAGCCGAGCGAGATCATCTCGTCGTAGCCACGTTTTTTAAGTTCCGGCAGCGCGATCTTGGCGACGGTGGCGCAGGTCGCGGCGGAAGAACCCGACACCGAGCCGAAAATGCCGCAAGCGAGCACGTTGACGTGCATCAGCCTGCCCGGGACGCGATTGAGCCACGGCGCCAGGCCGCGAAACATTTCTTCCGACAGCCGTGTTCGGTACAGGATCTCGCCCATCCAGATGAACAGCGGCAATGCGGCGAGCGACCACGAATTGCTGTTGCCCCAGATCGTGGTGGCGAGCACCGGGCCGGACGGAATGCCGCCGCCGATGAACTGCATGCCAACATAGCCGGTCGCCATCAGCGCAAGCGCGATCCATACGCCCCCCGCCAGCAGGAGACTGAGGAAGACCAGCAGCAGCGCCGAGATTCCGACCAGCTCTGCCATGGTCAGACCGCGCTCTGGATGGCTTGTTCGACGGCTTCTTCCGCCGTCTTCGGCTTCGGCTTCTCGTAACGCGGCGTGTTGCCGCGCAGGACGTGAATGAGTTCGTCGATGAAGGCGATCAGAAGAATGCCGAGGCCGCCGCTATAGCCGAGTTGCGGAATCCACAACGGCACGGCGAGTACGCCCTGCGCCATATCGTTGAAGCGCCAGGAATAGATCGTCATCTGCGACGCGTAATAGAAGAAGAAGGCGACGAAGAAACCGCCGATCAGCAGCGAAGCGATTTCGATAATGTGCCGGGTGCGGCCTTCGAGGCGGTCGATCAAGAGACCGACGCGGATCATCTCGCCGTGGCGGAAAGTGTGCGCCAGACCGAGGAACGAGGTCGCCACCATGCACCAGGACACCAGATCGTCGCCGGCCGGAATGTTGAAGCCGACCGGGCGGCCGGCCGAGAGAAACATCATCAGCACGAAGATCGCGACCAGAAAGGCGCCCGCCGCATATCCGGCCAGGAGATAGAGCCCATCGAGAAACGTGCGGATCATGTTGGCCACGGGTTCACCTTGATGGCTGTCTCACGTGAAAATTCTTGCGGTCGTCCTGCCGGTATAGACGTTGAGCCTCGCGATCTGCTGGCTCAATTTTCGGCACGGGCTCGGAAAGTTTGGGCATTTTACAAACTCGCCGCCGCGCGCGCGGCCTGGTCGTAATGGCCGGACAACGCACGCATCAAGGCGGCAATCTCGGATAATCTGGCTTCGTCGAGGCCGGCGCTTTTCACCGACTTGACCAGCAAGGCTTCGCGCACCTTGTGGTATCGTTGCACGACCTCGCCGCCTTTGGCCGTGAGGCTGACGGTTTTTTCGCTGCCGCGCCGGCCTGATGTGAGAAGCTTGTGGGCGTCGAGCTTTTTCAGCGAATAGGTAACAAGATGCGTGTCCTCGATATTGAGGACGAGGCAGATGTCGGCGACCCGTTTGGCGCGCGCGCGATGGGCGATGGTATGCAGCACCAGCACGTCGAGCGGCGACAGATCCGGCACGCCGGCCGCCGCCATGCAGCGCACCATCCAGCGCTCGAAGGCGTGGTCGAGCAGGATCATGCCGAATTCGAGTTCGGACAGTGCCGGCATCGCGCCCGACGCCAGATGCGCCGACGACACGATCGGCCCCAGCGCATTTTGCACGCGCGGCTTTCCAGCCATTATCAGCCCCTCGCTGATCCCCTCGTTTCAAAGCGTATCTCCAGCCGATAAATTGTCAACGATTTATTGACGATTTTTTTGGGCTCTGGTTTAGTCGAGGCGGCGACGGAGAAATGACATGGCGGCGGCAAAGCATCGTTCACGGAAACGGCCCCAGGTAAAATCGTGGGATTTCTGGATCGACCGCGGCGGCACCTTCACCGACGTGGTCGGCCGCGCGCCGGACGGCAGGCTGACCGCGCACAAG
The DNA here is from genome assembly GCA_947479905.1 of Bradyrhizobiaceae bacterium. Classification (GTDB taxonomy): domain Bacteria; phylum Pseudomonadota; class Alphaproteobacteria; order Rhizobiales; family Xanthobacteraceae; genus Pseudolabrys. Next base: position 5,156 of record CANKBJ010000085.1, on the reverse strand, counting down.
CTTTTGTCGGAAAACCCGGAAGCCTATGCCGACGCCGCCGTGCAGGGCATCCGCGATCTGCTCGGCCTTGAAAAAGGCCAGCCGATCCCGCCGGCAAAAGTCGGCGCGGTGAAGATGGGCACCACGGTTGCGACTAATGCGCTCTTGGAGCGCAAGGGCGACCGCACTTTGCTGATGATTACCAAGGGTTTCCGCGACGCGCTCAAGATCGGCTATCAGGCGCGGCCAAAGATTTTCGCGCTGGAAATCATCAAGCCCGAACTGCTGTACGAGCGTGTCGCCGAGGTTGACGAGCGCGTGCTCGCCGATGGCACGGTCGAGAGCGAGCCCGATCTGGAACAGGCGCGCGCCGATCTGATGGCGGCCAAGGCGGACGGCATCGACGCCGCGGCAATCGTCTTCATGCACGCCTATCGCTTTCCCGAACACGAAAAGCGCGTCGCCGCTTTGGCGCGCGAGCTTGGTTTCGCGCAGGTGTCGGTCAGCCATGAAGTGTCGCCTTTGATCAAGCTCGTGGGGCGTGGCGACACGACGGTGGTCGATGCCTATCTGTCGCCGATTTTGAAGCGGTATGTGAGCCGAGTGACGCGGGAGATGAGTACGGGACCTTCCCTTTCTTCACCTCTCCCGCTTGCGGGGGAGGTCGGCGAACGAAGTGAGCCGGGTGGGGGCGCTTCAACGAACGCTGAACAAGGCGCTTCCCCCTCCCTAACCCTCCCCCGCAAGCGGGGGAGGGAAAAGAAAGAGCAACGCGGAGGTGAAGAAGATGCCATCCGCCTGATGTTCATGATGTCGTCGGGCGGGCTGACCGCCGCCGACCTGTTTCAGGGCAAGGACGCGATTCTATCCGGCCCGGCCGGCGGCGTCGTCGGCATGGCGGAAACCGGCAAGCAGGCCGGCTTTGACCGGCTCATCGGCTTCGACATGGGCGGCACCTCGACCGACGTGTCGCATTTCGACGGCGAATACGAACGCGCCTTCGAGACCGAAGTCGCCGGCGTGCGCATGCGCGCGCCGATGATGCTCATTCATACGGTCGCCGCAGGCGGCGGCTCGATCCTGCATTACGATGGCGCGCGCTTTCGCGTCGGGCCCGATTCAGCCGGCGCCAATCCGGGGCCGAAATGCTACCGGCGCGGCGGGCCGCTCGCCGTTACCGACGCCAATGTGATGACCGGCAAGCTGATCCCCGATTTCTTTCCGAAGATTTTCGGTCCCAAGCAAAGCGAGCCGCTCGACGAAGGCGAGGTGCGTCATGCCTTCAACAATTTGGCCCAGAAGGTCAACCTCGGACAGGGCAACGAAAAGTCGGGTGAGGAAATCGCCGACGGCTTCATCAAGATCGCGGTCGAGAACATGGCCAATGCGATCAAGAAGATTTCGGTGCAACGCGGTTATGATGTGACGCGCTATGCGCTCAACTGTTTCGGCGGCGCCGGCGGCCAGCACGCCTGTCTCGTCGCCGACGCGCTCGGCATGACCAAGGTGCTGATCCATCCGTTCTCGTCGCTGTTGTCGGCCTATGGCATGGGGCTGGCCGATATCCGCGCAACTCGCGAACAGGCGATCGAACTGCCATGGGGCGCCAAGGCGCTCGGCGTCCTGAAGAAGACCGGCGCTGCGCTCGGCAAAGACGTGAAAAATGAAGTCGCCGGGCAAGGCGTGCCGGCGGGCAAGATCAAGGTGATCCAGCGCGCGCATATCCGCTACGCCGGCACCGACACCGCTCTGGTGGTCAATGCCGGTCCCCTTCCCGCGATGCAGCGCGCTTTTGAAAAGGCGCACAGAGCGCGCTTCGGCTTCATCGACCGCAACAAGCAGCTCGTCGTCGAGGCAGTGTCGGTCGAAGCCATCGGCGGCGGCGCCAAGTTTACCGAGAAGGCAGCAAGGCTCAGCGCGGCCAAGCTGCCCTCTCCGGCCAAGCGCACGCAGTTCTATTCCGACGGCGCCTGGCACAAGGCCAACGTCTATACCCGCGACCAGTTGAAGATCGGCGCCAAGGTAAAGGGCGCGGCCATCATCATCGAGCCGCACCAGACCATCGTCGTCGAGCCGGGCTGGCAGGCCGAGCTGACGGCGAAGAACCATCTGGTGCTGTCGCGCCTCAAAAAACTCAAGCGCACCTACGCCATCGGCACCCATGCCGATCCGGTGATGCTGGAAGTGTTCAACAACCTGTTCATGTCGATCGCAGAACAGATGGGCGTGTCGCTGCAGAACACGGCCTATTCCGTCAACATCAAGGAGCGGCTGGATTTCTCCTGCGCGGTGTTCGCGCATGATTCGACCTTGGTCGCCAACGCGCCGCACATGCCGGTGCATCTCGGCTCGATGGACCGATCGGTGGAAACCATCATCCGCGACAACAAGGGCAAGATCGCGCCCGGCGACGTCTATGCGATCAATGCGCCCTACAACGGCGGCACGCATCTGCCGGACATCACCGTGTGTACGCCGGTGTTCGGCCCTTCTTCTTCACCTCCCCCGCCTGCGGGGGAGGTCGCCCGCCGAAGCCCGAAGGGCGAAGACGCGGCGGGAGGGGGAAAGACGTTGAGCGCAAGGCAAGCGGCTGCCCCCTCCCTGACCCTCCCCCGCAAGCGGGGGAGGGAAAAAGAAGGACGCGGGGGAGGGAAAGGGAGGGGGAAGATCCTTTTCTGGGTCGCGTCGCGCGGGCATCACGCCGACGTCGGCGGCATTTCGCCCGGTTCGATGTCGCCCAATGCCACGACCATCGAGCAGGAAGGCGTCTATATGGACAACTTCAAGCTGGTCGACCGCGGAAGATTCCGCGAAAAGGAACTGATGGAGGCGCTGCTGGGCGCGAAATATCCGGCGCGCAACCCGATCCAGAACGTCAACGACCTCAAGGCGCAGATCGCCGCCAACGAGAAGGGCGTCACTGAGCTACGCAAGATGGTGGCGCAGTTCACGCTGCCCGTCGTCAAGGCCTATATGGGCCACGTGCAGGACAACGCGGCGGAAAGCGTGCGCCGCGTCATCGACCGGCTGCACGACAGCGAATTCAGCTACGAGATGGACCAGGGCACCGTCATCAAGGTCAAGATCACGGTCGACAAAAAGAAGCGCGAGGCCACCGTCGATTTCACCGGCACCTCGCCGCAGCAGCCGACCAACTTCAATGCGCCCGAGCCTGTCACCCGCGCCGCCGTGCTGTACGTGTTCCGCATGATGGTAGCCGACGACATTCCGATGAACGCCGGGTGCCTGCGGCCGATCAACATCGTCGTGCCGCCGAAGTCGATGCTGACGCCGGAATATCCGGCGGCCGTCGTCGCCGGCAATGTCGAGGTGTCGCAGGCGATCACCGATACGTTGTTCGGGGCGCTTGGCGCGCTGGCCGGCGCGCAGGGCACGATGAACAATCTCAATTTCGGCAACTCCAAATACCAGTACTATGAGACCATCTGCTCGGGCTCGCCGGCCGGACCCGGCTTCAACGGTACCGATGCCGTTCATACGCACATGACCAATACGCGGCTGACCGATCCTGAGATCCTGGAATTCCGCTATCCCGTCGTGCTGGAAGACTTCCACATTCGCAAAGGTTCCGGCGGTAAGGGCAAATGGCACGCCGGCGACGGCATTCGCCGCACCATCCGCTTCCGCGAGAAGATGGAATGCACCCTGCTCACCGGGCATCGCCGCGTGCCGCCATTTGGACTCGCAGGTGGTGAACACGGTCAGGTCGGCGAGAACTGGGCCCGCCGCAAGGATGGCCGGATGGAAAAGCTCGAAGGCTGCGACTCAACGGTCATCGACGCCGGCGAGGCCATCATCATCCAGACGCCGACGGCGGGAGGGTATGGGAAGGCGTGAGCGTGGCCCTGTGGATAAGCCTGTGGATAATCTGTGGAAAAATAGTGGATAGCGCTCCGTAATTGCCTGATCGACCTTGGAACTTCGCGGTGCTGTTTAGTCAATCCAGCGCGGCTGTGGATTCCCGGCATTTACGCTCCTCGATTGACCGCGCGCCGGTGGCGCTCTGCCGTGGTACGGTCGGATCATGACGAACCGCCGCCTCGTGACCTCGCTCATTCTTGCCGTCCTCGCCACGCCCGCGCTCGCGGGAAGCTATCCGGTGTCCGGCAAATGGGGCCAGAGCGCGTCGACCGAAATGGCGCCGATCGACTGCAGCAAATTGCGCGTCATCGCCTTCAACGGCGACCAGCGCACCGACAGCAAGGGCGGCGTGCCGGCCTATCGTAACCGGACCGTTCAGGCGTCCGGCGCCGGGCAGTTCCGCGTGGTCGATGAGTTCACCACCGGGCAGATCGGCAACGCGAAAGTGAATTACACATTGCGCGTGGTCGATGCCGATACAGTCGAGATGAATTTGGAAAAAGGCGGCACGGTGCGGCTGAGGAAGTGCAAATAATTCATTCTGTCGTCCCGGCCAAGAGAGCGTAAGCGAGCGCGAGCCGGGACCCATACACCGCAGCCTATCGAGAGGGCACAGTGTATGGGTCCCCGCCATAGGCGGAGCAAAGCGACGCCGTCCTTTGGACGGCTATGCGCGGGGACGAGGGTTGAATTTAATTCCGCGCGATGATCTCGCGCTCGCCGCTATGCACCGAGGCGTCGCATTTCAATCTTCCGCCTTTGCGGCGCGACAGGATCGACGCACGCCTTCGCTGCAAGCCGCTGTGACGGCGGCGGCGCGCACGCACCGGATTGACACGCACGCCGCCCAGACGCGCGAAGGGTTCGCGCCAGCCGCCTTCGTCGTCGGATATCAGTTGCGGGACGCCGAGCGCCCGGCTCCAGCTGTGCCACTCGGCGAAGGCTTCATCGGCCTCGTTCGAGACGAACAGAGGCAGCGCCAGGCCGGGATCCTTGTGTTCGAGCACGACCGCGACCGTCGGCAATGCGCCGCCGACGCCGGCGTCGAGCCGGATCGCAACCCCGGCAAAGGCCGACAGCGGCATATTGAGCGCCATGTGCATGCCGGCAACCGATCGCCGCAGCACCAGCCGCTCGGCAAACAACTCGATATACCGGACCTGCCCGTCGGCCGCCGCATCGCCCGCCTCGAAACTCAAGGGCAGGGCGAACGGGTCGAGCCGCGGTGGACGGCTCGACCCGGCGGAACATCCGCCACTTCGCATTTGACGCCTCAAACTCTCCCTCGCCAGGCT
>CANKBJ010000084.1 GCA_947479905.1 Bradyrhizobiaceae bacterium | reverse complement strand
GACGCTGAAAAAGTCGCTGGAGATTTATGTTTCAGAGTAATACCCGAAAGTTCGTCACTTCCTTGATATGTGTGCTAAAAAAACCCTGATAAATCAATGCTCGAAGCGAAACTCCGTGACGATTCCGTTATTTTTTTATTGTTTCATATCAATGACTTAAGTTTTACGACTTACTCCCACTCAATCGTCCCCGGCGGCTTGCTCGTCACGTCATACACCACGCGATTGACGCCCTTGACCTCGTTGATGATGCGGGTCGCCACCATGCCCAAAAACCGCATGTCGAACGGGAAGAAATCCGCGGTCATGCCATCGACCGAGGTCACCGCGCGTAAGCCCACGACATAATCGTAGGTGCGGCCGTCGCCCATCACGCCGACGGTTTTCACAGGCAGCAGCACGGCGAAAGCCTGCCAGATCTGGTCGTATAACCCGCAGCGGCGGATTTCCTCGATGTAGATTTCATCCGCGAGCCGCAGGATATCCAGCTTCTCCGGCGTGATCGCGCCGGGGATGCGGATGGCGAGGCCGGGCCCCGGAAACGGATGCCGGCCGACGAAGCTGTCGGGCAGACCGAGTTCGCGGCCGAGCGCGCGCACCTCGTCCTTGAACAATTCGCGCAACGGTTCGACCAGCTTCATCTTCATGAAGTCCGGCAAGCCGCCGACATTGTGATGCGACTTGATGGTCACCGACGGCCCGCCGGTGAACGACACGCTCTCGATCACGTCGGGATAGAGCGTGCCCTGCGCCAGGAACTCGGCGCCGCCGATTTTCTTGGCCTCGGCGTCGAACACGTCAATGAACAGCTTGCCGATGATCTTGCGCTTCTGCTCCGGATCGTCGATGCCGGCAAGCGCGCCGACAAACGTCTCGGCCGCGTTCACATGCACCAGCGGAATGTTGTAGCTGTCGCGGAACATAATGACGACGCGCTCGGCTTCGGCGAGCCGCATCAGGCCGTGATCGACCAGCACGCAAGTGAGCTGCTCGCCGATTGCTTCGTGAATGAGCACCGCCGCCACCGCCGAGTCGACGCCGCCGGACAATCCACAAATCACCTTGCCCTTGCCGACCTGGGCGCGGATTTTCTCGATCGCCTCGTCCTTGAAGGCGCGCATGGTCCAGTCGCCGGTCAGCCCCGCGATGTTACGCACGAAATTGCGCAGCAGTTGCGCGCCCTGCGGCGTATGCATTACTTCGAGATGAAACTGCGTGGCGTAGAACTTGCGCGCGTCGTCGCCAATGATGGCGATCGGCGAATTCGGCGCCTTGCCCAGAACGCGAAAGCCCGGCGGCAATTCGGTAACGCGGTCGCCGTGGCTCATCCAGACCGGATATTTCTCGCCCTTGACCCAGACACCCTCGAAGATCGGACTGTCGGCGATCACCTCGACCTCGGCGCGGCCGAATTCGCGGTGGTGGCCACCTTCGACCTTGCCGCCGAGTTGCTGCGCCATTGCCTGTTCGCCGTAGCAGATGCCGAGGATCGGCACGCCGGCGTCATAGATCGCCTTCGGCGCCAGCGGCGCATTGGCGTCGAGCACGGAGGCCGGCCCGCCCGACAGGATCACGGCCTTCGGCTTCATCGCCCGGAAGGCCTCTTCGGCCTTCTGGTACGGCACGATCTCGCTATAGACCTTTTCCTCGCGCACCCGCCGCGCAATGAGCTGGGTCACCTGCGAGCCGAAGTCGACGATCAGGACCTTGTCGTGATCTGGCAAATGGCCGGGATCGAGGGCGGTCGGTTTGGGGCTGGGGTTCATGCCCTGAATTAAGCGAGTGCGCGCGCCACCGCAACAGGCAGGGTTACTTTTCCCCTCCCCCGGCGCGCTCTTGCGCGTGGTAGGGAGGGGTCAGGGGTGGGGGGAAAGAAAGCCCGTCACAACTGCGCCCGGACCTGCCTTGCCGCCAGTTCGCCGGTGCGGATCGCCCCGTCGATGAAGGACGGCCAGACGACCGAATTCTCGGTGCCGGCCCAGTACAGGGGGCCGACCGGATCGCGCACCGCCGAGCGGAACAGGGTCGTCGCCCCCGGCGTCAGGAAGCCGGTGAAGCAGCCCCTCGTCCATTGCTGCATCGACCAGTTCATCTCGTGGTATTCGATGACGTTGGCCGCCTTCGGCCCGAACTTCTGCACCATCTCGTCGAGCACGATCTTTCTGCGCTCGGCCGCCGGCAGCGCGCTCGCCTTGCGGGCCTGTCCCGAATAGATGAAGCCGGTCATGATGCCTTTGCGGGAATATTGCTCGGGCACGCCGCTGTCCGCCGTTTCGCCGACCATAGTGCGGTAATCGAGCGAGGCGCCATTGAGCCCGTCGGCGCGCCAATAGGGCTCGGCGTAGATCATCTGCACCTTGATGACGAGGCCCTGCGGCCAGCGCTGCGTCAGTTGCACGCGGTCGGTCGGCGGCGACGGGTCGTACTCGATGGCGCCGGCCAGATGCGGCGGCGTGCAGATAATGGCGAAGCGCGCGCTCACCGTGATGTCGTCGCTCGCCACCTCGACGCCCTCGTCGTTCCAGCGGATGCGCCGCACCGGCGCGCCGAGCTTGATCGTGTCGCCAAGGCGTTTGGCGACTTCCCGGGCGATCGGCTGCGTGCCGTGAATGACGCGGTCCTGCTGCGCGCCGCCGGCAAAGCCGAACAGTTTGTCCAGCCCGTTGCAGGCCTTCACCAGATAGGCCATTTCCAGGATCGAGATTTCCGACGGCGAGGCGCAGGCGACCGAACTGGTGACGCCGCCGACCAGAGCGCGCGCGTTCTCATTCGGCACATTGGCGGCGAGCCATTCGGTGAAGGTCATGGCGTCCAGCCGCTCGGCGTCGGGCGCGGCCCATGGTCTGTTCGGATCGATGGTGTTGGCGAGTGCGTCGATCTTGTCGTAGGCGGCTTTAAGAATATTCGAGCCTGGATATTGATCGCCGCTGAAACGATTGAAAGCATTTGGATCGAGCACGCTGCGCTCGATCGACTTGCCCGACGCATAGGACCGATAGGTCTGCCCGCCCATTTCCTTGATCAATTCGTAGAAGCGGTCCTGCGTCGGCCCGACCCATTGGCCGCCATAGTCGATCCAGCCGCCGCCTTCGAGCGGCCCGGTCAAAGTGCGGCCGCCGACGCGGTTACGCGCCTCCAGCACGATGACATAGACGCCGGCTTGCTTGAGCCGCAACGCCGCCGCGAGCCCCGCATAGCCGGCGCCGACGACGCAGACATCGGCGGTCAGCCGCCCGCGCCCCGCCGGCGGCCCTTGCGTCCCTTGGGCGTCTGCCTTGCCGTCGAGCCCGGCGCCGATCAGCAGCGCCGAACCGCCGCCCAGAATATGCCGGCGTGAAACTTTGGCCATTGGATCACCCCCGTTTTGCCGCGCCGACGCTGGCGCGCCCGCGGCAAGCGTAGCCCACCGGCGAAGCACGTTAAACGGGTATTTTATAATTGCCCAACCTTACGGCGCGTCGCGCGCCATTAACCCGCCGCTCACCTTGGCCACATCCGGCGAAATCCGCGCCATTCCTCTAACGCTCCGTTAGGGCTGCCGTGGCAAAACCGCCGGATAAACAACGCCTTTCCGGAGCGCCGCTTTGGCCTTTCACGCCGACCGCCTCACTTTGCACCCGACCGGCAGCGCCTCGCACCGCGAGGCCCTGTTTCGCGAGAGCCCGCGCGATATCGCGGAGCGCTGGGCGCTCGGCCTGGCCTGGGCGCTGATGCCGGCCCGCATCGGCGGTCTGCCGCATCTCGCCCGCCTGTGTTTCGACGAACTCCTCGCGCCGGATTACGCTTTGCCCGATCCTGAACGCGCGCTGGCCAATCCCCCGGGCCTTGCCGGCATCGCCCACGATCTGTCGCTGCCGACCTTGCTCGCCGCGCACAAGCGCGGGCTTTATCCCTTCGCCCATGTCGGGCCGATCAAATGGTGGTCACCGCCGGCACGCTCGCTGCTGTTCTTCAACGAATTGCACATCGCCAAACGCCTGCGCCGGCAGATGCGCCAGGGGCAATACACCGTCACCTTCGACCGCGACTTCGACGCCGTCATCAAGGCCTGCTCCGGCGCCCGCACCGGGCGCTGGCATGTCACCTGGATCACGCCGCGCATCATGCACGCTTACGCCGCCGCCTATGACGCCGGACACGCGCATTCATTCGAGGTCTGGAACGAAAAAGGCGAACTGGCCGGCGGCGGCTATGGCGTCGCGGTCGGCAATTCGTTCGTCACCGAGTCGCAGTTCTCGGCCGAGCCGAACACATCGAAGATCGGCTTCACGGTTTTGAACTATCATCTGGCGCAGTGGGGCTTTGCCTTCAACGACGGCAAGATGCTGACGCCGACGACGCGCGACATGGGCTTTCGCGAAATTCCGCGCTGGGATTATCTGGCGCGGCTCACGCAGGCCGGCAATCAGCCGGGCCGCGTCGGCCGCTGGCAGACGGAGGCCGATGTCGCCGCCGTCGCCGACTGGCAGCCGCTTTCAAACTAGATCAGTTGCCGCGCGGCTCGATCACCCGGCCGACCAGCGGAATTTCCGCGATCCACGAACCGATGCGCGATCGTTCGGCGGGCTTTGCCTCGCCATTACCCGGCGCGCTGACCGGAATGGACGCCGGCGGCACCGGATGATCGTCGCGCATTGTCGTGACGGCGGCAGGCGCTTCCACGACAGGCGCCGGCGGTACGGGCGGACCTGAAACATTCCATGTCGGCTGCAACCGCACCGGCGGCGCGGCCGGTCCTGTGGCCGGCTTGCTGACCGCTATCGCTTCGGTTTGCGCGGGCTGTGGCGCCGGCATCGCTATGGGCACTGACGCTGGCGCTGGTTTAGCCAAAACCTGATCCGGCCGCGGCTCGACCTTGGCCGGCTCGACCCTGGCTTGCTCGACCTTGACCGGCTCATTCCTGGCCGCAGCAATTGAGGCATCGTCGGCCTTGGCCGGTCCGTGTGCGACAATGGCCTGACGCACCGCCGCCAGCCAGCGCGTATCGGATAAAGCCGCTTCGCGCTCGATGGATTCTATGCTCGCAGGCTGCGGCGCGACAACCGGCGCTTTCCCGGCGACGGCGGCGCGCGGCTCGCTCTTGGCTTCTAACTTCGGCTCAGATTTCACCTCGGCCTTTGGCTCAACCTTGCGCGCGACATCGCTCGCCGGCAATGCGCTGCGCAGCTTCGGCGCGGGCGCGGCGGCGGGCGCCGCCAGCAAGGTCTTGAAAGCGGCATGCGCGTCGGGATCGAAATCGCCGCAGGTCTGTTCGAACGTGGCGACGTCGCGCCGCACCAGCATGCGGCGCGTCGAGGCATCGACATTCTTGTCGAGCATGGCGACGATACTGGCGCGCAAATTCTGGCAGGTGGTATCGACCGCGAAATTGGCCTTGTACATCGAATAGCCGGAGGCCAGCCCCAGCGGCACGGCAAGCAGCGAACCGACGATCTGCACCGTCGTGACGACGCGGGTCAGGCCGGAGGCGTGCCCCGCCCGATGCGCCGCGGCTTCGCCTGCACCGAGATGCGGCGCGGCGTGCGCGGAACTCGGCGACGGTGCATGGATTGGGCTGTGTGCCCCATCGAACGTGGGCTCGCGCCTGCTGGAAAATGTCACGTCTCAACCCCGCCGAACAACTGACCGCTGCGAGTTCCACACTCACAGAATCTTCAAGCGGTTTTTCAGCCGGGAATGCGGCGCAATCGAGGAATTTGCGTATTTTATCCGTTAAAGGCAGGCCTCAGGCGCGCCTCAGCACGCTGACGAAGAAGCCGTCGGTTCCCGTCGTCCGCGGCGTCATCAGGATGCCCTCCGCCGACAGCCGCGCCGCCCTGCCGAACATCGCCGCGCGCTCGCCGAGCGCCTTGATGACGTCGGCCGGTTTCTCGACCGAGAACTCAGCATGGCGGCCAAGGAAGTCCCGCACCTGCGCGCCGTTTTCCTCGTCCAAAACCGAGCAGGTGATATAGGCGATGCGGCCGCCGGATTTCAGCAAACCCACGGCGCGGTCGAGAATGCCGGCCTGTTCCTTGACGCGCTGCTCAAGCGCGCCGGGCCGCATGCGCCATTTGGCGTCCGGGTTGCGCCGCCACGAACCGGTGCCGGTGCAGGGCGCGTCGATCAGGACGAGGTCGCACCGCTCGTTGAGGTCGTCGATCTCGCCGCCAATGGATTTGGGCGTTCGCACCTGGACATTGCGCGCTCCGGAGCGCGCCAGGCGATCATGGATCGGCGCGAGCCTTCGCTTGTCGTCGTCGGTGGCGAAAATCTGGCCCTTGTTCTGCATCAGCGCGGCCAGCGCCAAAGTCTTGCCGCCGGCCCCGGCGCACAGATCGACCACCTGCTCGCCCGGCTTCGCGCCTGCGAACAACGCGGCGAGTTGCGAGCCCTCGTCCTGCACTTCGATCAGGCCTTTGAGAAAGGCCGGCTCGGCATGGATCGCCGGGCTCTTGGCGTCCGCATTGAGCGCGATGCGCAACGAGACCTGCGACCAGCGGCCGCGCGCGGGTTTGAGATCGTCGAGCATCGAGGCGGCACGGTCCGGCTCCGACTTCAACGTGTTGACGCGCAGATCGAGCGGCGCGCGCGAGGCGAGCGCCGCGCCCTCCTCGGCCCGGTCCTGGCCGAAGGCGCGCTCGAAATACGGGTCGAGCCAGTCGGGATAATCGCCAATGACATGCGGCGGCGCCGCGCTCATGTCGTTTGCGTCGAGACGCGCGCGTTCGTCATCCGTCAAAGCCGCCGCGCCGTAAGTCGAGCCGTCGGTCAGTTTCGCGATTGCATCTGTGTCGAGGCCGCGCTCGCGCTTGAGCATGCCGAGGAGAATGGCGCGCGGCGTGTCGGCGCCCATCAGATGCGCGCTCGAGGCCTTGCGGCGCAGCGCGTCGTAGACGAGCCCGGCGATGCCGGCGCGGTCCCCGGAGCCGGCGAAGCGATGCGCCAGGCCCCAGGCCTTGAGCGCGTCACCGGCCGGGCGGCGGTCGGTTTCAAGAGCTTCGAAGACTTCGATCGCCGCGGCGAGCTTCGCTGCCGGGGTCATCAGACGCCGGCCAGAATCTGCACCGCGAAGATGATCCACATCACCAGCAGAACGAGAGCGCCGACAAGAAACGCATTGAATCGATGCCGCACATAATTGGTCGTGCTGTGAATATAGGCATGCGCGATGCGCGCCAGCACGAACACCCAGGCCAGAGCCACGAACAGATAGTCGGCGTGCCGCGTGATAATCGCCAGGATAGTCAGCACATAGAACAGCACCGGCAGCTGAAACTGGTTGTGGTAGCAGTTCGAAATCTGCTGCGCGCGCGGCGGCCAGTTGCTCTGGCCGAGCGCGACGTCGCCCATCTTGACCTCACCGCGCTTGAGCGCGCCGATGCGCGAGCGCGCCATCAGCACCATGAGGGCGAAGGTCATCAGCACCAGAACGAAGAGCGGCAGCAGGATGGTTGCAATGGACATGTCGGATACCCGGCTAAAATGGAAATGGTCGCACTTGCGTGCCGGGCGGGCCCATGGGCGCGCCGGAACGCTATGTCCGTAGTCCTAGTTCCGCCCGCTTGCAAGAAAGATCGTTATCCGTCCCCGTCAAGGAAAGCCCTACACCCGGCTCGGATAGTTCGGGCTTTCGCGCGTGATGACCACGTCGTGGACATGGCTTTCGCGCAAGCCGGCCCCGGTGATGCGGACGAATTCGGCCTTGGCGTGCAGCTCGGCCAGATCCTTGGCGCCGACATAGCCCATCGCGGCACGCAAGCCGCCGGCCAGTTGATGCAGCACGCCCGAGACCGGACCCTTGTAGCCGACCTGGCCCTCGATGCCTTCCGGCACCAGCTTGAGCGCGTCCTTGATGTCCTGCTGGAAATAGCGGTCGGCCGAGCCGCGCGCCATCGCCGTCACCGAACCCATGCCGCGATAGCTCTTGTACGAGCGGCCCTGATAGAGAAACACCTCGCCCGGCGTCTCGTCGGTGCCGGCGAGCAACGAGCCAACCATCGCAACGTCCGCGCCCGCGGCCAAGGCCTTGGCGAGATCGCCGGAATATTTGATGCCGCCATCGGCGATCACCGGAATGCCTTGCTTGCGCGCCGCCTCGACCGACTCCATGATCGCGGTCAGTTGCGGCACGCCGACGCCGGCTACAATTCGGGTGGTGCAGATCGAGCCCGGGCCGATGCCGACCTTGATCGCGTCGGCGCCTGAATCGATCAGCGCCTTGGCGCCTTCGCTGGTGGCGACATTGCCGGCCACGACCTGAACCGCGTTCGATAGCTTCTTGATGCGCAGCACGGCGTCGAGCACATATTGCGAATGGCCGTGCGCGGTGTCGACGACGACGAGATCGACGCCGGCGGCGATCAAGGCCTCGGTGCGGGCAAAGCCCTTGTCGCCGACCGTGGTCGCGGCGGCGACGCGCAAACGGCCCTGCTCGTCCTTGCAGGCGTTCGGATTGGCGACCGCCTTCTCGATATCCTTCACGGTGATCAAGCCGACGCAGCGATATTTGTCGTCAACCACCAGCAGCTTCTCGATGCGATGCTGATGCAGCAGCCGCTTGGCCTCGTCCTGGCTGACGCCTTCGCGCACGGTGACAAGTTCGTCCTTGGTCATCAATTCGGCGACGCGCTGGCGCGGGTCCTTGGCAAAGCGCACGTCGCGGTTGGTGAGAATGCCGACCAGCTTGCCGGCCACCCCGTTGCTCGCGCCTTCGACCACAGGAATGCCGGAGATGCGGTTTGCCTTCATCAGTTCGAGCGCATCGGCGAGCGTCGCGGTCGGCTCGATGGTCAGCGGATTGACGATCATGCCGCTCTCGAACTTCTTGACCTGGCGCACTTGCGCCGCCTGCTGGTCCGGCTCGAGATTGCGGTGAATGACGCCCAGGCCGCCGGCCTGCGCCATGGCGATGGCCATGTCAGACTCGGTCACCGTATCCATGGCCGAGGCCAGGATCGGCACATTGACCGTGATCGACTTGGTGATGCGGGAGCGGATATCGACATCCGCCGGCATCACATTGGACAGGCCGGGCCTGATCAGCACGTCGTCGAAAGTGAGCGCTTCGCGCGGATTTGCGTTGTTTATCGAGGCCATGGCCAACTCCGTCACACCCGGAAAACAAACAGGACCGGACGTTCAGGCTTATAAAAAGCCTTTTCAGCTTGTTAAAAAGCCTTGCCCGAGGGTGTCCTCGCGCTCGTCACGGCCCGCTTTTGGGTTGGCGTGGGTCGTTAGCATGGGAATCCATGGATTCAAAGGTTTATCCTGAATACCTGCCATGTAGCCCACAAGGGAACGCGAAAACGGCAATAGCCTTCCTTCCGCCGCCGTTTGCAGGTCAACCGGCCGGGCTCTAAACCCCAGTCTTTCCGCTGGATTCGAGACCCCGGATTCCCCATGCGCCGTGACCGCATCGTCCCCTTGATCGTCGCGGTCGCTTTGTTCATGGAGAACATGGACTCCACGGTGATCGCCACCTCGCTGCCGGCGATTGCCGCCGACATCGGCACCAACCCGCTGGCGCTCAAGCTCGCCGTCACCTCTTACCTGCTGTCGCTCGCCATCTTCATTCCCGCCTCCGGCTGGACCGCCGACCGCTTCGGCGCCCGCACCGTCTTCCGCGCGGCGATCGCCGTCTTCGTCCTCGGCTCGATCGCCTGCGCGCTGTCGACCTCGCTGACCGATTTCGTCTTCGCCCGCATCCTGCAAGGCATGGGCGGCGCGATGATGACTCCCGTCGGCCGCATGGTGCTGGTGCGCTCGATCAGCCGGCGCGAACTGGTCAGCGCCATGGCCTGGGTGACGACGCCGGCCTTGATCGGCCCGGTCATCGGCCCGCCGGTCGGCGGCTTCATCACCACTTTCGCCAGTTGGCACTGGATCTTTCTCATCAACGTCCCGATCGGCATCGCCGGCATCGTGCTGGCGACCAAATACATCGACGACGTGCGCGCCGAGCATCACGAGCGCTTCGACATCCTCGGCATGATCTATGCCGGCCTCGGCATTGCCGGACTTGCTTTCGGACTGTCGGTGCTGGGTTTGAATTTCCTGCCTTGGCCGGTGGTCGTCTCGCTCATTGTCGGCGGCGCGATCTTCGTCACGGCGTATCTTGTCCATGCAAAGCACACACCGCATCCGGCGCTCGATCTCACTTTGTTTCGGCTGCCGACATTCCGCGCCAGCGTGCTCGGCGGCTTCATGTTCCGGCTCGGCATCGGCGCGCTGCCGTTCCTGCTGCCGCTGATGCTGCAGGTCGGCTTCGGCAAGTCGCCACTCGAGTCCGGGCTCATCACGTTCGCCTCCGCCGCCGGCGCCATGGGCATGAAGATGGCGGCGGCAACCATGCTCAAGCGCTTCGGCTTCCGCACCATTCTGATGTTCAACGCGATTTTAAGTTCAGCCTTTCTGGCTTCCTGCGCCCTGTTCAAAGACACGACGCCGGCTTTGGTCATGTTCGGCGTGCTGCTGATCGGCGGTTTCTTCCGCTCGCTGCAATTCACCTCGATCAACACCATCGCTTACGCCGAGGTCGAGCAGTCGCGCGTTTCGCGCGCCACCGCTCTGGTCAGCGTCGGCCAGCAATTGTCGCTGTCGGCCGGCGTCGCGCTCGGCGCGCTCGCCGTCGATCTCACCGCCGCCTATCACGGCCATACGGACCTGCGCGCCGCGGATTTCCAGGCGGCATTCCTCATCGTGGCGGCGATTTCGGCGCTGTCGGTCTTCGTCTTCGCGCGTCTGCACGCCGATGCCGGCGCCGAGCTGTCCGGCCGCGCGCCGCTCGAACCGAAGCCGGCGGCCAAGATCTAAAATTCCAGCGAACTTGCCGCGATCAAACGCCGCCGCGGAAACCCATCGCCAGCAGATACAATTCGGCGCTATCGGCGCGGCTCGCCAGGGGCTTGACGTGCTTGACCGTCGCGAAGTCCTTCTTCAGCAGCGTCAGCAGCGTGCCTTCGGTGCCGCCCTGAATAACCTTTGCCAGAAACGTGCCGCCCGGCGCCAGCACTTCGCGGGCGAATTCCGTCGCCGCCTCGACCAGTGCGACGATCTTGATATGGTCGGTCTTGCGATGGCCGGTGGCGTTCGCCGCCATGTCGGACAAAACAACGTCGGCCGGCCCGCCGAGCATTTTTTTCAACAGCTCCGGCGCGCCGGGATCGAGAAAATCGAACACACGGAACTCGACGCCCGGTAGCGGATCGATGTCGAGGAGATCGATGCCGATCACCTTGCCTTGCGCCGGCGCATGCACGCGCTTGGCGGCGACCTGCGCCCAGCCGCCGGGCGCGGCGCCAAGATCGACCACGCGCGCGCCTTTCTTGAGGAAGCGCGCCTTGTCGTCGATCTCGATCAATTTATACGCGGCGCGCGAGCGCATGCCTTCGCGTTTTGCCCGCGCGACGTAAGGATCGTTGAGCTGGCGCTCGAGCCAGAGTTTCGACGACAGCTTGCGGCCCTTGCCGGTCTTGACGCGAACTTTAAGGTCGCGCGAGCCGCTGCTCTTGCTGCGCAATGTCACGACAAGGCCGCCTGGCCGCCGCCCTCGGCGCCATCCGCGCCATCCGCGCCGCCTTCGCCCCAGGCGCCATCTTCCCGCATCATCTGCACAAGCATGCCTTCCCGTAAACCGCGATCCGCCACCCGCAGGCGCGGACAGGGGAAGGCGCGGCGGATCGCTTCCAGGATCGCGCAGCCCGCCAGCACCAGATCGGCACGATCGGCGCCGATGCAAGGGCTGGCGACGCGCTCGTCGTAGCTCATCGCGACCAGCCGTTCGAGCACGGCGTCGATGTCGCCGGCCTCCAGCCAGCAGCCGTCGATGCGGTTGCGGTCATAGCGCTTGAGATCGAGATGCACGCCGGCGATGGTCGTCACCGTGCCCGACGTACCGAGCATGTGTACGCCGTGCAAGCCTTCGCCGTGCAAGCCTTGGCCGTATTCGCGCGCGAAGGGTGCGATCAGTTCGGCAACTTCCGCCACCATCGCCTCGTAGGTGTCGCGCGTGACATTGTGACCGCCATGGCGCTCGGCCAGAGTCACCACGCCATGCGGCAGCGAAATCCAGCCGCGTATCCGCGGCAAAGGCGGCCCGCGATTACAGCGCGGCGAGCGGTCGAGCCGCACCAGTTCGGACGAGCCGCCGCCGATATCGAACAGCACCACGCCCTCGGCCTCCGGATCGATCAGCGGCGTGCAGCTGGTCGCGGCGAGCGCCGCTTCGGTCTCGCGGTCGATCACCTCCAGCGCCAGTCCGAGTTTTTCGGAGACGCGGGCGCGGAATTCGGCGCCGTTCTCGGCGGCGCGGCAGGCTTCCGTGGCGATGAGCCGGGCGCGGGTGACGCCGCGGTTGCGCATCTTGTTGCGGCAGATTTCCAGCGCCTCGATCGAGCGGTCGATCGCCGCTTCGCTCAGGCGCCCGGAGGCGGAAATGCCCTCGCCGAGCCGGACAATGCGCGAAAAAGCGTCGACCACGCGAAAGCCGTCGCCGGCCGGGCGCGCCACCAGCAAACGGCAGTTGTTGGTGCCGAGATCGAGCGCGGCATAAGTCGGCCCGCCCCGATCGTTACCGAAGCCGGCTTCACGTCCCCCAGGCGACCGCCGACCCCACCGGGGCTCGCCAAGGGACTCACCAAGGGGCACCCGATCGATAGCGGGGTCGAGGCCTGGGGTTTCCCCGGCCTCGCCGCTCGTCATTCTTAAACCTCGCTGCCGGCCGGTCCACCTTCCAGGCGGGCGTCGGCAATGTCCAAAAAACCGTCAAGTTCCTGTCACGAAAAGTCTAACATTACCCGGGCTTGGCGCAACCCTCGCTCCCGAAAGCGATTGTTGTGGAAGTGGCTCGGCTGCTTTATTTGGGACGGACCCATTCCTTCCAGCCGAAAAGTCCCCGAAATGGATGACAGAACCACGCAAACGGCCCTTTCGCTGACCAAATTCGGCGTCGGCCAGCCGGTCACCCGCAAGGAGGACCCCATTTTGGTGCGCGGCGAAGGCCGCTATACCGACGATCTCAAGCAGCCGAACCAGGCTTACGCGGTGATGGTGCGCTCCAGCGAGGCGCATGGAATCATTCGCGGCATCGACACGGACGCGGCCAAGGCCATGCCGGGCGTGCTCGCCGTACTCACCGCCGCCGATCTGAAGGACTATGGCGGGCTCAAATGCACGCTGCCGCTCAAGAGCCGCGACGGCTCGCCGATCAAATATGTACCGCGCCCGGCGCTCAGCCCCGACAAGGTGCGCTTCGTCGGCGATCCGGTCGCCTGCGTCATTGCCGAAACCGTCGCGCAGGCGAAGGACGCGGCCGAGGCGGTCGCGCTCGACATCGAGCCATTGCCCGCCGTCGTGTCGGCGCGCGACGCCGCCAAGCCCGGCGCGCCGCAGCTTTATGACGAAGTGCCCGGCAACATCGCGCTCGACTTCCAGCATGGCGACAGCGCCAAGGTCGCCGAGGCGATGAAGAATTCCGCGCATGTCGTGACGCTGCCGCTGATCAACCAGCGCCTCGTCGTCGCGGCGATGGAGCCGCGCGCGGCGATCGGCGAATACGACAAGGCCGACGGCAAGTGGACGTTGCGTTCCGGCAGCCAGGGCGTGTTCGGCATGAAGAACATGCTGCGCGATATTCTTTCCGCGCCGGCCGACAAGGTGCGCGTCTTGACCGGCAATGTCGGCGGCTCGTTCGGCATGAAGGCCACCGTCTATCCGGAATATGTCTGCATCCTGCACGCCGCGAAAATTCTCGGCCGTCCGGTCAAATGGACCGACGAGCGTTCCGGCTCGTTCATGTCCGACCATCACGGCCGCGACTACGACATGACCGTCGAGGTCGGCTTCGACACAGATGGCCTCATCACCGCCGTGCGATTGTCCGGCTACGGCAATCTCGGCGCCTATTGCGCCGCCTTCGGCCCGCTGCTGCCGACGCTCAACGTCACCAAGAACATCATCAGCATGTACCGCACGCCGTTGCTCGAAGTGGCGACGAAATGCGTGTTCTCCAACACCACGCTTGTCTCCGCCTATCGCGGTGCCGGCCGCCCCGAGGGCGCGCTGTCGATCGAGCGCAGCATGGATCTCGCCGCTCTTGAGCTGGGCATCGACCGCCTCGAATTGCGCCGCCGCAACTTCATCAAGTCGAAGGACATGCCGCATGCGACGCCGGCCGGCACGACTTACGACTGCGGCGATTTCCCCGGCCTGTTCAAGGCCGCGCTCGAACAGGCCGACGCCAAGGGCTTTGTCAAACGCAAACGTGAGAGCAGGAAAGCCGGCAAATTGCGCGGCCTCGGCGTCGCCTGTTACGTCGAGACCACGGCGGCGATGACGCAGGAGCAAGGCGGCATCCGCTTCAATGCCGACGGCACCGTCACCATCGTCACCGGCACGCTCGATTACGGCCAGGGCCAT
>CANKBJ010000083.1 GCA_947479905.1 Bradyrhizobiaceae bacterium | reverse complement strand
GATAGCCCCGCCAACCGCTTCTCCGTATCGAAAAACCCGAGCTGACCCATCCGCGCCTCCCGAATCATGCCGTCATCCGGAAGACTCGCACAGGAGAGTAGACGCGGCTATTTTTCGAGGTGCCCTAATTATTGACCGAGCCGCCGTCCACCATCAGCGACTGGCCGGTGACGAAATCGCTGTCGCCGGAACACAGGAAAATCAGCGCGCCGAGCAGGTCCTCCGGATAGGCGTCGCGCTTGAAGGCGCGGCTGTTGCGCACCGGGATGCGCTCTTCCTCGACATGCTGGGAATTTACCAGGCCGGTATCGGACAAGATGAAGCCCGGCGACAATGTGTTGACGGCGATGCCGAAGGCGCCCAGTTCGCGCGACAGCGAGCGCGTCAGCGCGATGATGGCGCCCTTGGACACGACATAAGGCAGCATGCGCGGCACACCTTTATAGAAAGTGCCCGAGCCGATGTTGATGATCTTGCCGGAGCCCTGCGCCTTCATGTGCGGCGCAACGTGACGCACCATCAGCCACGGCCCGCGCACATTGACCCCCATGACGTTGTCCCAGGTCGCGGTATCCCACTCATCGAAATTACGCGGCTTCAGGGTCGAATAGACCGCCGCGTTGTTGACCAGGATATCGATCTTGCCGAGTTGCTTGATGGTTTCGGCCACCAGACCCTTCACTGAAGCCTCATCGCCCACATCGAAGGTGGCGCTGACCGCGCTGCCGGCGCCATGCGCTTTCACGATTTCCGCGGCCGCTTCCTTGCCGTCGGCGATATCGGCGATCATGACGCGCGCGCCTTGCGCCGCCAGCGCCTCCGAATAATGCCGGCCGATGCCCTTGGCGCCGCCGGTGACGATGGCGGTTTTGCCGGCCAGGCGAGTACCCGTCGAAATGGTCATGCGCATCCTCCTCAGGTGTCTTTTATGCCGCTCGTGTATAAAGGCATCGACGCCCGGCACAAGATCGGGTTCAGGGAGGCTGCCAGCCATGCCGAGCGAAGCCAAGGACCGGGCGGATATCCGCGCGCTGGTTGAGAACTGGGTGCTGTGGCGCGACGCACGGTTGTGGGACCGCTTCCGCACCGTCTGGCACAAAGACGGGCAGATGTGGGCGACCTGGTTTCAAGGGTCATACGAGGAATTCATCAAGGTCAGCCAGCAGGGTTATGACAGAGGCGTGCGCATCGCCCATATGCTCGGCGGCATGACCATCGACATCAAGGACAAGCGCGCCATCGCGCAGACCAAGATGACCATCACCCAGCGCGCCGAGGTCGAGGGCGTTCTATGCGACGTCGTCTGCGCGGGGCGCTTCTATGACTTTCTGGAGCGGCGCAAAGACGCCAAGGGCAAGGTCCGCTGGGGCATCGTGCTGCGGCGCCTCGCCTATGAGCGCGACCGCATCGACCCGGTCGAACCGGGCGCACCGCTCAAGCTCGACAAGAAGCTCCTGGCCCAGTTCCCTGAAGGGTACCGTCACCTCGGCTATTTGCAGAGCCGGATCGGCTACAAGATCAAGGACGAATTGCCGGGGCTCGACGGCCCGCCGCTCGAGGCGCTCTACGCCAAGGGCGACGCCTGGCTGAAGGGGAAGAAGCTGTAGCCCTTGGCGCGCACCGCAATAAATGCGAATTTCGCCTTAAAGCGGCCGCCAGCAACAGACCGCCCGGGGGGACACCATGTCGTTTGCCGACAAGTTCAATCTGCTGAACGAATTCAACATCCTGCGCATCATCTGCGCGCTGTTTCTGATCCCGCACATCATCGCCAAATTCACCGTGCCGCAGGCGCTTCAGTTTTATGTCGATGTCGGCTTCAAGCCGCCGAAGTTCTGGATGTATCTGGCCGGCGCCATCGAAAGCGTGTTGTTCGTCACGCTGTTTTTCGGCATCTACACCTGGTTCTTCGGTTTCATCGGCTTCATCCACCTGATGGTGGCGGCGGCGGCGACCTACAAGCTGACCCGCAAATGGATCTGGGTCATCGGCGGCATCGAATTCTGCGTGTTCTGGGCGATCTGCTGTCTGGTCGTCGCCATGCACGCCTATCGCATCGGCATGTGAACACGCCTCCTCCCTTCTCGTCCGAATAAGGAAATCACACGATGGCTAGCGCTCTGTTTTCTCCCATCACGCTCCGCGGTCTCACCGTGCCGAACCGCGCCGTGGTGTCGCCGATGTGCCAGTACAATTCCACCGACGGCAACGCCAATGACTGGCACCTGATGCATATCGGCCAGTTCGTGCTCGGCGGCTTCGGGCTGATCATCGCCGAGATGACCGACATCAATCCGGTCGGCCGTATTTCGCTGAAATGCGCCGGGCTCTATTCCGACGACAACGAAAAGGCGATCAAGCGCGTCCTCGATTTCGCCAAGCAATACGGGTCGTCCAAGCACGGCTTGCAGATCGGCCACGCGGGGCGCAAGGGCTCGACCAAAGTGCCGGCCATGGGCGGCACGCCGCTCGCCAAGGAAGAAGGCGCCTGGGAGACGCTGGCGCCGTCCGCGATTCCCTACGATCCGACCTGGCATGTGCCACGCGCCATGACCAAGGATGAAATGAAGTCGACGCTCGACGACTATGTCGCGTCGGTCAAACGCGCCGAGCGGGCCGGCTATGACCTGCTCGAACTGCACGCCGCGCACGGCTATCTGCTGCATCAGTTTCTGTCGCCGCTGTCGAACCAGCGCACCGACGAATATGGCGGCAGCGTCGAGAAGCGCATGCGCTATCCGCTGGAAGTGTTCGCCGCCATTCGCGCCGTCTGGCCGAACGACAAACCGCTCGGCATCCGCGTCTCGGCGGTCGATTGGGTCGAGGGCGGCACTACGATCGAAGACACGATCAAATTCGCCCAGGAACTTAAAAGCCTCGGCTGCGACTATATGGACGTGTCGTCGGGCCAGCTCGATTCGCGGCAGAAGATTCCGTTCGCGCCGAATTTCAACGTGCCCTTCGCCGAAGCGATCAAGAAGGCGACCGGCATGGCGACGATGTCGGTCGGCCTGATCACCAACGCGCGCGAAGCCGAGGACATGATCGCCGCCGGCAAGACAGACATGGTGGCGCTGGCGCGCGGCGCGATGTACGACCCGCGCTGGCCTATCCACGCGGCGATGGAAATCGGCGCCGAGCCGCCGATCGTGCCGCGCATGACGCCGGCGCATCCGAAACTGCGGCCGATGATCTTTCCGGGCTACAAGCCGGCGGCGTGAGCGTTACCTCTCCCCGCATAGCGGGAACATTAAAGAGCGAGAGCAGGCGCCCCTCACCCCGACCCTCTCCCCGTAAGAACGGGGAGAGGGATACGAGGCCTACACCTTCACGCGCGCCACAAACTTCGCAAAGGCCGCGAGCTGCAGCTTGACGATGTCCTTGACCGCATCGTCGGTCAGTTCGCCCTTGTCGTCGAACTTCTTGGCGGCAAAATTGACGAACACTTCCGGCCGGCCGAACAATTGCGCGTCGATCGACTGCAGCGCCATGCGCAGGTGATACTGCATGCGCGCGCCGCCGACCTGCCCGGTCGAGGCCGATTGCAGCGCCACCGGCTTGTCCTTGAACGGCACATCCTTGAGCTTCGACACCCAGTCGATGGCGTTCTTCAGCGGACCGGGGATCGACCAGTTGAACTCCGGCGAGACGATGACGACGCCGTCGGCCGCGCGGATGGCGGCGGCGAAGGTCTCGACATCGGCCGGCGCGCCAGAGGCGGCGCGCACGTCGTCGTTATAAAGCGGGAAGCCGGCATAGGACGGCGCCTCGACGATCTTGAGTTCCGGCGGCGCCAGGCCCGGCAGCGCGCGCACGAGCGCGGCATTGTACGAACCTTTGCGCAGCGAGCCGCAGATCGCGACAATCTTCAACTGTTCGGCCATTTCGTCCTCTTCCCAATATGCCACCGCGCCGGTTCAAAGCCGGCGCCTTATTGCGGCTCAATTCCGGCCTTGTCGCGCACCGCTTTCCATTTGGCAACCTCATCGGCAATGAGCGTGCCGAATTCGGCCGGCGTCGTGAGCGCGGCATCGGCGCCGGCCGTGCTCAACCGGGCGCGCACGTCCGGCTGCGCCAGCACCGTTTTCAACGCTGCATGGGTTTTGTCGATAATGGCTTGCGGCGTGCCGGCGGGATAGAGCCAGCCATACCAGCCGCTGACGACGTAGCCCGGTATGCCGGCTTCGGCGACGGTCGGCACGTTCGGCACGGCCGCGAGCCGCGTCGCCCCGCCGACCGCCAGCAGCTTCAATGTGCCGCCCTGCACCTGACCCTGCACCGCCTGGAAGGTCTCGACGCCGTAATCGACCTGACCGGCCAGCAGCGCCGCGACCAGAGCGGGCGAGCCGCGATAGGGGATGTGCTTGACCTCGATGCCGGCCGACTGCACCAGCAATTCGCCGGCGATGTGCTGGGTCGAGCCGATGCCGACGCTGGCGAAATTCAGTTTGCCCGGCGACGCCTTGGCAGCCGCGATCAGACCCTTGAGGTCGTTGAGCGCCGAGTCCTTGTTGGTGACGACCACGTAAGCCGAGTTGGCGACCATCGCGACCGGCGCGAAATCCTTCACCGCGTCGTAAGGCAGGTTCTTGAGCATCGCCGCGCCGACGGTGTGGCCGGTTGCGATCATGGTCGCGGTGTAGCCGTCCTTGGCGGCGCGGGCGACTTCGCCCGAGGCGATGGAACCGCCGGCGCCCGGCTTGTTCTCGACCACCACCGACTGTTTCAGCAGTTCGGACAAAGGCTGGGCGACAATGCGCGCCACGATGTCGGTGCCGCCGCCGGCGCCGAAGCCGACGATCAGGCGGATCGGCCGGTCATTCGGCCATTCGGCCGCGGCCGGCGCCGCAATGGCGCAAGCAAAGCCAACCGCGCAAGCCACCGCAACGATGATGCGTTTCATCGGTAGTCCCTCCCCTGTCAGCGGCCATTTTTGGCCGGCCTTGTTGTCACACAGGGAACGCGGGAGCGGTCGCGGAGTCAACGGGGCATTCTCCCCGCCGCTGCGCGGGGGAGGGAAAAAGACAGGCCTACTTCTCGTCGGCGATCGGATTGCTCAACAAGCCAACGCCTTCGATCTCGACCTCGATGGTGTCGCCGGCTTTCATCCAGACCGGCTCAGGCTTGCGCGCATGGCCGACGCCGGACGGCGTGCCGGTGAACAGGATGTCGCCCGGCTCCAAGGTCATTCCTTCGGTGAGATAGACCAGCGACTCCGCGACCGGGAACATGAAGCTGTCGGTGTTCGACGACTGCATCATGTTGCCGTTGAGCCGGCTTTCGATCCTGAGACCCTTTGCGCCGCGCGGCAGTTCGTCGGCGGTGACCATCCACGGGCCGACGCTGCCGGTCTGGTCGAAGTTCTTGCCCATGCCCCACTGCGAGGAGTGGCGCTGATATTCGCGGATCGAGCCTTCCATGCCGCAGGAATAGCCGGCGACGCAGTCGGTGGCATTCTCAAGCGTCAGATGCTTGGCGCGCTTGCCGATGATGACGATCAGCTCGGCTTCGTAGTCGAACTGGATCGACGTCTTCGGCCGGATCAGCGGCTGGCCGTGCGCCGCCATCGATGAGAGCACGCGGAAGAAGATGCTCTGGTACTTCGGGATGTTGTCCTTGTAATTGCCTTCCTTGACGTGATCGAGATAGTTCAGGCCGAGACAAATGATCTTGCCGGGATTGGCGACCGGCATTGCCAATGTGAGGCCGGCGAGCGGCAGGCGCGCCGAGGCCGGCGCCTTTTTGGCGATCTCGGCCAGAGCCTTCATGTCGCCATTGGCGCGCAGGAAAGCGCCGAGTTCGGCCGGCAGCGAGGCGTCGACCGCCTGCACGTCGATGACCGTGGCGCCGTCGACGACACCCATGCGAATGCCGTTACTGGTCTGGAAATTGACGATTTTCATTTCGGTGCTGCCTTGCCTGAATTTCGCGTCCCGGCCTGACGTGGCGGGCGGTGGCAAGGCTTAGCGCAGACGGCGCGGCCGCGAAAGGCGGGGCCGCGCGACGACAATTTCGCATAACGAAAGTCGGACGATTGAGTGAGCCGATCGATCAGGCCTTGAGGGCGGCGGCGTCCGGCGCCAGCGTGAAGGCCTGGATCGAGAAATATTTCTTGTTGTCCGTCCAGACGCCGGAGGGCTGCCAGCCGACGCCGCGCGCCAACGCGCCGAGCGACTCGACCGAATATTTGTAGGAATTCTCGGTGTGGATGGTCTCGCCGGCGCGGAAGTCGAAACATTCGCCGGCGACCTTCACCTTCTGCCGCTTCAGGCTGGCGAGATGCATCTCGATGCGATGCCGCTCGCGGTTATAGAAGGCGTGATGCTCGAACGTGTCGAGCTTGAAGCCGCCGTTAAGTTCGCGGTTGATGCGCACCAGAAGATTGAGATTGAAGCGCGCGGTGACGCCGGCCTCGTCGTTATAGGCGGCGTTGAGAATGTCCACCGGCTTGATCAGGTCGGCGCCGACGATCAGGATGGAATTGGGTCCGAGGATTTTCGCCGCGTTGCGCAGAAAGCTCGCCGCCTCATGCGGCTCGAAATTGCCGATGGTCGAGCCCGGGAAAAAGCCGACGCGGACGGGCGCGGCCTTGGCTTCTTCCGGCAGTTCGAAGCTCTGCGTGAAGTCGGCGGCGACGGGGCGAATGTTCAGGCGCGGGAAGTCGAGCTGTAAAGCGTCGGCTTCCTGCTCGAGCATCTCGGGCGAGATATCGACCGGCACGTAAGCCGCCAGCACCGGCGCCACCGCCAGCAGAATGCGCGCCTTCTTGTTCGAGCCGGAGCCGAACTCGACAAGAGCCGCGCCGGCCGGAATGAGCGCGGCGATCGCCGCGGCGTTGTCCTGCAGGATGTGCATCTCGCAGCGCGTCGGGTAATATTCCGGCTGCTCGGTGATGCGCTCGAACAACTGCGAGCCGGCGCCGTCATAGAAATATTTCGGCGCCAATTGCTTGCGCCGCGCGCCCAGACCTTTGAGCACGTCGCGCGCGAACGCCGAAACCTCGGTTTCGTCATTCGCCGTCAACGGATTGGTTCGTGCAAGCGCAACCATGATCGCCTCTTTGTATCGCTTCGCAGACGCTCAAATAAACTCCGCCAGGCGCACGCCGCTGAATTGCCAGCGCGCCGACGGATAGAAGAAATTGCGGTAACTCACGCGCGCGTGGCCCTCGGGCGTGGCCAGCGACGATCCCCGCAGGACCATCTGGCTGACCATGAACTTGCCGTTATATTCGCCCAATGCGCCCTCGGCCGCGCGGTAACCCGGATAGGGCAAATAGGCACTGCGTGTCCATTGCCAAGCCACCCCGTCGCCGTCGGCCAGGAGCCCGGCGCGGGCGGCGACCTCCCATTCCTGCTCGCTGGGCAGGTGTTTTCCGACAAAACGGGCAAAAGCCTCGGCCTCGTAATAGCTGACATGCAATACCGGCTGGGCCGGATCGACCGGTTTTAACCCGGCGAGCGTCATGACGCGCCACTGGCCGTCGACTTTTCTCCAGTATCCTGGTGCCTCCCAGCCTTGCGCCTGCACCGCGCTCCAGCCGTCCGACAGCCATAGCGACGGCGTCGTGTAGCCGCCGGCGTCGATGAAACCCAGCCACTCCTCGTTGCTCACCAGATGGCGCGCGATGCGCATGGCCGGGATCAACGCATCGTGGCGCGGCGTCTCGTTGTCGAAACAGAAATTCGCGCCCTCGTGGCCGATCGCATGAATGCCGGCCGGCACGTCGACGAAGTCGTCGGCATCGAGACTGCGCGGCACGAGACGGGCGCGCGGCATTTTCCAGGCGGCGTCATAGACTGGATCGGTCGGGTTCTGCGCGAAGGCATGCAGGATGTCAGTGATCAGCAGTTCCTGATGCTGCTGCTCGTGATGGAGACCGATCTCGAGGATTTCAAAGACGCGCGCGGCGTCCGCCTCCGGCACCGTGTCAATCAGATGCAACACCGCGGCATCGACATGGGCGCGATACTGCGTGACCTCGTGGCCATTCGGCCGCGTGATCAGGCCGCGCTCTGGCCGCGCATGCCGCGGACCGGCGGCGACGTAATAGGAATTGAACAGGAACGGAAAGCGCTCGTCGAAAATCTTGTAGGCGGGGTCGTGCGCGACCAGCAGGAACTGCTCGAAGAACCAGGTGACGTGGGCGCGATGCCATTTCGTCGGCGAGGCGTCGGCCATCGACTGCACGATCTGGTCCTCGGCCGACAAATGCGCGGCGCGGCTTTCGGTTTCCGCCCTTACGAACTGGAATGCCGCGCGCCAGGCGCCGCGCAGTCTATCGAGCGGGGGCCTGCCCGCCACTGAGCCGACGGCCGTGCCGCGCAAAACCGGAAAAATTGCGGCTTGCGCCATGAAAAGCCTCCGTCGCGTCACTCAAGGGAAAATGCCGCCACCGCTCTCTACAGATACGAACAATGACCGCAATAGTTCCATCGTCGGCCGTGCCCGGCAACCGCAGGGACGGCAATTCCGGCCAAACTGACGGCGATGTGATGGACCGGGGATGCCGGGCTTTGCCCATTGGCGTAGCGGCGGAATTTGGGGCTAATATGCATGCGAACGATAAGGTTCCGGGGCGGCCAACAGCCCCGGACGACAGGGAGGCGACCATGGCTCGACTTAAAGGCGGCATGACCGGCCTGTGCGCGGCGGTTTTCCTCAGCACCGGCCTGATCGGCCCGGCGGCGGCCCAGGAATGCCCGCGCGGTCAACTCGACAAGGCGTATTGCGACGCCAATGGCGACCTGGTCGCCGATACGCCGTCCGATCCCGCCAAACTGGTCGACCCGGCCACGCTCGTTTTCGCCTATACGCCGGTCGAGGACCCCGCCCTCTATTCCAAGGTCTGGGACGGCTTTCTGCGGCATCTGGAAAAAGTGACCGGTAAGAAAGTGGTGTTCTATCCCGTCCAGTCGAACGCCGCCGAAATCGAGACCATGCGCTCCGGCCGCCTGCATATCGCCGGCGTCAGCACCGGACCGACGCCGATCGCCGTCAACTGCGCCGGCTACGTGCCCTTCGCCATCATGGGCACCACGGGCGGCACGTTCGGCTACGAGATGGAAATCATCGTGCCGGCCGACTCGACGATCAAGACGCCGGCCGATCTCAAGGGCAAGAAACTCGCCTTTACCTCGCCGTCGTCGAATTCGGGTTTCAAAGCGCCGTCGGTGCTGCTCGAATCCGAATTCAAGCTCGTCGCCAAGCGCGACTACGAACCGGTGTTCTCCGGCAAGCACGACAATTCGGTGCTCGGCGTCGCCAACAAGGATTATGACGCCGCCGCGATCGCCAACGAGGTGATGGTGCGCATGTTCGAGCGCAAGGTCGTCGACAAGGCCAAGATCCGCACCATCTACAAGTCGGAGACCTTCCCGACCACCAGCTACGGCATGGCGCATAATCTCGCCCCGGCGCTGCAGGCCAAGATCAAGGAAGCCTTCTTCACCTTCCCGTGGGAAGGCTCGGCGTTGAAAGCCGAGTTCAAGACCGAGGATCGCTTCGTGCCGATCAGCTACCAGAAGGACTGGAGCGTGGTGCGCAAGATCGACGCCGCCAGCGGCGTCAGCTACGCCTGCAAATAATAAACGCGCGACCAGCGAGGCGACGATGACGATGCATCGGACGACGATCCGCTCATTTATTCTTGCCGGCGCTGTTTTATGCGCCGGCAGCGCGCTCGCCCAGGAAGACTGCCCGCGCGGGCAACTCGACAAGGCCTATTGCGACCGCAACGGCGACCTGGTCGCCGATGCGCCGACCGATCCGAAAAAGCTCATCGATCCGTCGACCTTGATCTTCTCCTATACGCCGGTCGAAGACCCGGCGGTGTACCAGAAGGTGTGGGACGGCTTCATCAAGAACATGGAGAAGGTCACCGGCAAGAAGGTAGTGTTCTTCCCGGTGCAGTCGAACGCGGCGCAGGTCGAGGCCATGCGGTCGGGACGCCTGCATGTCGCCGGCGTCAATGCCGGCGGCAACGCGCTGGCGGTGAATTGCGCCGGCTATGTGCCGTTCGCGATGATGGCCTCAAGCGACAATTCGTTCGGCTACGAGATGGAAATCATCGTGCCGGCCGATTCAACCATTAAGAAGCCGGAAGATCTCAAAGGCCGCAAGCTCGGCTTCAGCGACGCGACCTCGAACTCCGGCTACAAGGCGCCGTCGGCGATCCTCAAGGCGGATTTCAATCTCGAAGCCAAGCGCGACTATGAGCCGGTGTTCTCCGGCAAGCACGACAACACCATCCTCGGCGTCGTCAACAAGGATTACGAGGCCGGCGCGGTGGCGAATTCGGTGCTCGGCCGCATGATCGAGCGCAAGGTGTTCGACCCGGCCAAGATCCGCTCGATTTACAAGTCGCAGACCTTCCCGACCACCGGCTACGGCTACGCCTACAATCTCGATCCCAAACTGGTCGCCAAGATCAAGGAGGCCTTTTTCAATTTCCAATGGGAAGGCTCGGCGCTGGCGGCCGAGTTCAAGAAGGAAGCCAAGTTCATCCCGATCGACTTCAAGAAGGACTGGGCCGTGCTGCGCAAGATCGACGAAGCGACCGGCGTCAAATACACCTGCAAATAACCGACAGACGTAAGTAAAGACCCGCCAAAGCGGGCAAGACGGACGACGATTGGGAGAACGCGCCTGAATGTTGCGGATCAAGGGACTGACCAAGCGCTATCGTACCGGCGATCTGGCGCTCAAGAGCATCGATATCGACGTGCCGGACGGCCAGGTGATGGCGCTGATCGGTCCGTCGGGCGCCGGCAAATCCACCGTGATCCGCTGCATCAACCGGCTGGTCGAGCCGACCGCGGGCACCATCACCCTCAACGACACCGAGATCGTGGGTTTAAGCAGCGGCAATCTGCGCCGCATGCGCCGCCGCATGGGTATGATCTTTCAGGAGTATGCGCTGGTCGAGCGGCTTTCGGTGATGGAAAACGTGCTATCCGGCCGGCTCGGTTATGTCGGCTTCTGGCAAAGCTGGGCGCGCAAATTTCCGCAGTCCGACATCGACGAGGCGTTCCGCCTGTTGGCGCGCGTCGGCCTCGACCACATGGCCGACAAGCGCGCCGATGAATTGTCCGGCGGTCAGCGCCAGCGCGTCGGCATCTGCCGCGCGCTGATCCAGAATCCCGAACTGCTGCTGGTCGATGAGCCGACCGCCTCGCTCGATCCCAAGACCTCGCGGCAGATCATGCGGCTGATCAAGGAATTGTGCGGCGAACGCAAGCTCGCGGCGATCATCAATATTCACGACGTGATGCTGGCGCAGATGTTCGCCGAGCGCATCGTCGGATTGAAGCTCGGCGAGATCGTCTATGACGGCCCGCCGGACAAACTGACGCCCGCGGTGCTGACGCAAATCTATGGCGAGGAAGACTGGGCCTCGACCATCCGCAAGGCCGACGATGACGCCGAGCCCGTCGACGACATCGCGCCGGTGATGCCGTCGATCGAACGCGACCGCCTCGCGGGGCTGACGTGAGAAACCTTGCCGTCGAACATCGCCGCTGGAAAAAGCCGCCGGCGATCAAGCGCGCCTGGCTGCGCTGGACGTTGATCGTCGGCGCCGCCGTCTATCTGTCGCTCGCGCTCGGCACCACGCATGTCAACTGGGCGCGGGTGTGGGAGGGTCTGCCGCGCGGCATACAGTTCATCACCGCGTTCCTGCCGCCCGATTTCACCAGCCGCTGGACCGAAATCGTCGAAGGCATCGCCGAGACGTTATGGATGACGGTCGCCGCCACCGTCGTCGGCATCGCGCTGTCGGTGCCGGTCGGCATTGGCGCTGCGCGCAACATCGCGCCGCTACCGGTCTATTATTTCTGCCGTTCGATACTGGCGGTGTCGCGCAGCTTCCAGGAAATCATCCTGGCCATCTTTTTCGTCAAGCTGTTCGGCTTCGGACCCTTCGCCGGTTTCGTCACGCTGTCGTTCGCCACCATCGGCTTCTACGGCAAGTTGCTCGCCGAGGACATCGAAGACATGGATGTGAGCCAGGCGGAAGCCGTGCGCGCCACCGGCGCCGGCTGGCTGCAATGGCTCAATTACGGCGTGCAGCCGCAGGTGATGCCGCGCATGATCGGACTCGGGCTCTACCGCCTCGACATCAACTTCCGCGAATCGGCGGTGGTCGGCATTGTCGGCGGCGGCGGCATCGGCGCGACGCTCAACACCTCGTTCGACCGCTACGAATTCGATTCGGCGGCGGCGATCATTCTCATCATCATCGCCATCGTCATGGCGGTGGAATATTCCTCCGGCTATCTGCGGCGCTGGGTGCAATGATGAGCGACGCAATCGTCACGCCAAAAAAAGTCTGGCAGCGGCGCGACCGCAAGACCCAGCTCGCCGTCTGGCTGGCATGGCTGTTCGGCACCGCGGTCTTCGTCTATTGCTTCCAGCTGATTTCGGAACGCACCATCTGGGCCTTCGTGCTCGACGCGCCGGCGCAAGCCGCCGATCTCGGCAGCCGCATGGTGCCGCCGGCCTGGGGTTACATCCATTATCTGTGGTGGCCGATCTGGGACACGCTCAACATCGCCACGCTCGGCACCATCATCTCCATCGTCATCGCCGTGCCGATCGCGTATTGCGCCGCGCGCAATACGACGCCGAGCGTCGCCTTCGTGCGGCCGGTGGCGCTGTTCATCATCGTCGCCTCGCGTTCGATCAACTCGCTGATCTGGGCCTTGATGCTGGTCACCATCGTCGGCCCCGGCGTGTTCGCCGGCATCATCGCCATCGGCCTGCGCTCGATCGGGTTCGTCGCCAAGCTGTTGTACGAAGCCATCGAGGAAATCGACGAGTCGCAGGTCGAGGCGGTGCGCTCGACCGGCGCCTCGGCGGCGCAAACCACCGTCTATGGCATCGTGCCGCAGGTAATGCCGGCCTTCGCCGGTATCTCCGTGTTCCGCTGGGACATCAATATCCGCGAGTCGACCGTACTCGGCCTGGTCGGCGCCGGCGGCATCGGCCTGGAACTCAACGCCGCGATTACCCAGCTTTACTGGACCCAGGTGTCGCTGATGCTTCTGGTCATCATCGCCACGGTGATCCTGAGCGAATGGGTCTCGGCCAAGGTGCGCCACGCCATCATTTGACCGTGCGTGACCCGCGTGTCAGATGCACGTGTCCCCGCGATTCACGTTCGAGACTCCAGTGCCGACCTATCACGACAACAAGCGCGGCATCGTCTCTCTGTTGCTGGCCTGCGCGTTGTTCACGGTCAACGACACGCTGACCAAGCTGGCGGCGCTGTCCTATCCGGTCGGCGAAGTGCTGTTCGTGCGCGGCGCGATATGCCTGGCCATCGTCGGCGTTAGTGTCGTTTACGCGCATCAGGCGAGCTGGATGCGCGGCGCCTTCACGCCAATCGTCGTGCTGCGCGGCGCGCTCGACGCGGTGGTCAATATCACCTTCGTCATGGCGCTCAGCCATATGCGGCTGGCCGATCTCATCGCGCTCAATCTCGCTTCGCCGCTGTTGCTGACTATGTTGTCCGCTTTCTTTCTGAAAGAGCCGGTCGGCTGGCGGCGCTGGAGCGCGGTGCTGCTCGGCTTTGCCGGCATGGTCCTCATCGTCAAGCCAAGCTCGGCCTCGTTCAATGTCTGGGCGCTCGCCGCCTTCGCCTCGGCGGTCGGCTCCGCCATGCGCGACCTGGTGACGCGCCGGATCAGCCCCACCGTGCCGACGCTCGGCATTTCCTTCACCAGCGTGCTCGGCAGCACCATTACCGCGCCGATCCTGGCGCTGGCGATCGGCGAACAATGGCACGCGCCGACGCTGGACTATGTTGGCGTCATCGGCGGCGCGGCTGTGGTGCTGAGCATCGGCTCGACATTCGCGGTGTCGGCCTTCCGCAACGTCGACGTCATCGTCGTCGCACCGTTCCGCTATTCGCTGCTGCTTTGGAGCGGACTGGCCGGCTACTTCGTCTTCGGTGAAGTGTCGGACATTTATGCGCTGGCCGGATCGCTGCTGATCGCCGGCAGCGGACTCTATGCGCTGCACCGCGAGCGCGTGCGGCATCGCGCGCTGTCGGCGCAGGCGGGCGTTCATTAGGCGAGCCGATATTATCACGGTATTTCAATCGGTTACGCAGGCCGAGGCGCAACGCAACGTCTTGGTCGGCGCTTTAGTCGCGGCCACGCGGCGCGGAAATGAAACTTAGCACTCTCGCGTCGTCGCGAATTCTGCTATGATTGCATTTAACGATCCATTCGGGAGGAGAGCATTCATGAAAACCTTTATCCTTGCCTGCGTCACGGCCGTGGTCATCGCAGTGGTTGGCGGCGTCGTTCTCAGCAGCGTGCAGGAGCAGGCTGACAAGGCGTTCAGCACCAGCGGCGTGCGTCTGGGCGCCTAGCGCCTTTCGGCCGCGTCAGCGACGCCTGGCCTTGTGGCCTGATAGTCGACGAACGATAAACGAAAAAAAACGCCCGGCTTTTTCAGCCGGGCGTTTTTTGTTGACGGGTTTGGCCTATTCAGCGGGCCTGGCCGCAGCGGCGGATCGCTCCGCCGCGGTCGACGTGCCGCGCGCCAGTTCATCTTCCAGCCACAGCCGGTGATGCTCCTTGGCCCAGTTGACGTCGACGGTGCCCTCGCCCATCGCCTCGAAGGCGCCTTCCATGCCGATGGTGCCGATATAGAT
>CANKBJ010000082.1 GCA_947479905.1 Bradyrhizobiaceae bacterium | reverse complement strand
CCTTTGTGCATGCCTTGCGCGGCCAGGAAATCGTCCTCGGCGCGGGCGATGACGTCGACAATGGCGTTGCCGATGCCGAGAACGTCGTAGCGGGGTGCGGACATATTTTACCTCTGAAATGCGATTTGCGGCGCACTATAGCGGCTGAAAAGCGTGAGGCAATGTTGACTCGTCATGGCCGGGCGCAATGGCCAGCGGCCCAACTTTGAGATCGCGCTAGTGCGGCGGCGGAAGCCTTTTGAGCACCTCCAGACTCCACCAGAGAAAATAGCCGCCGATCAGGATGCCCAAGGCCACCTTCACAAGCTGTATAATCAGTTCGTCTTTGCTCATTTGAACCTACCCCTGCCGGTTGCTCGCGCTATTCCTATACGCCTCGCCTGTCCGCAACGGCAGTCCGTTTGATAACGGCAAGCGCGCCCGGGTAAAACCCACCGGGCTTGCGCCGTGGCGGCCCGGCATGGCATGGGTCCGTCCACTCAAAGGGGATACCGCGATGGCGTTCAAGGAACGGGTGTTTTCCGGCGTGCAGCCGACCGGCAATCTGCACCTCGGCAATTATCTCGGCGCCATCACGAAATTCGTGGCGCTGCAGGACACCTATGACTGCATCTATTGCGTGGTCGACCTGCACGCCATCACCGTCTGGCAGGACCCGCCGGAGCTCAAGCGCACCATTCGTGAAGTGACCGCGGCCTTCATCGCCTGCGGCATCGATCCGAAGAAGCAGATTATTTTCAACCAGAGCCAGGTCGCCGAGCACGCCGAACTGGCCTGGGTGTTCAACTGCGTCGCCCGCCTCGGCTGGCTCAACCGCATGACCCAGTTCAAGGAGAAGGCCGGCAAGGACCGCGAGAATGTCTCGGTCGGGCTTTACGCTTATCCGAACCTGATGGCCGCCGACATTTTGGTTTATCGCGCCACGCATGTGCCGGTCGGCGAAGACCAGAAGCAGCATCTCGAGCTGGCGCGCGACATTGCGCAGAAATTCAACGTCGACTTCGCGGCGTCGATCGCGTCGAACGGCTATGGCGAGCAATTCTTTCCGCTGCCGGAGCCGATCATTCAAGGCCCGGCGACGCGCGTGATGTCTTTGCGTGACGGCTCGAAGAAAATGTCGAAGTCGGAGCCGTCGGATTATTCGCGCATCAATTTGACCGACGACGCCGACACCATCGCCCAGAAGGTGCGCAAGGCGAAGACCGACCCCGAGCCGCTGCCGAGCGAAGAGGAAGGCCTTAAAGCCCGTCCCGAGGCCGACAATCTGGTCGGCATTTACGCGGCGCTCAACAACACGACCAAGGCCGCGGTCCTGAGCGAATTCGGCGGCGCGCAGTTCTCGACATTCAAGATGGCGCTGGTCGACCTGTCGGTCGCCAAGCTCGGCCCGATCGGTTCCGAAATGAAAAAGCTGGTGCAGGACCCGGTCTATATCGACTCCGTTCTGGCCGACGGCTCGGCGCGCGCCTCGGCGATCGCCGGCGAAACCATGAAAGCCGTCAAGGACATCGTCGGGTTCGTGCGGCGCTCTTAATTCACATTGCGCAAAATCAGGGCGATGGATCACTTGTGGCGGGCTTGCCGGCCATGCCACCATCCAACGCTTGTGCGTCCGGGGAGACCCAACGGACGCCATGAGGGGCGACGATGCCGAACAAGCGCCGCAGCAACGAAGCCGGCCACAAGCGCAAATACCTTGTCGTCATTGACGACACCGAGGAATGCGACCGCGCCGTGTTCTGGGCGGCGACGCGCGCCGCCCGCACCAAGTCGCAGATCGTCATGCTGCGCGTTCTGGAAACCGCCGAGCGCAATCAGCAATGGCTCGGCGTCGCCGACATCATGAAGGCCGAGGCGCAGGAGGAAGCGCACGCGGTACTCGACAAGTTCGCCGCGCGGGTCAAGAAGATCGCACATGCCGCGCCGGAACGGGTGATCCGCGAGGGCAATACGTCGGACGAGATCGTCAGGCTGATCGATGAGGATGCCGACATCGGTATCCTTGTGCTGGCCGCCGGCACCGGCAAGGAAGGCCCCGGCCCGCTGATCTCCAACCTGGCCAAGACCGTCGCCACCTTCCCGATTCCGGTCGCCATCGTGCCCGGCCAGCTCAGCGACGACGATATCGAGGCGATGGCGTAACCCGTGTCCCGGACAAGCGAGCTTTAGCGAGCGCCGCTCCGGGGCCCAAAAGAAACATCCGCGCCCGAATCCTTGGAAAAGAGCCGCTGAGCATATTTGTACTGGGTCCCGGGTCTCCGTCCGCTCGGCAAGCGCCTCGCTTCTGTCGCCCGGGACACGCAAGCGCGTGGTTGACCTCCCCCCGCCGAGGGGCCATCTATTGGCTATACTTCACCGATCCACGGGCCTTTAACCCGCTGCGATAGGAGCCCAAGCGATGTTCATTCAGACCGAATCGACGCCGAATCCGGCGACCCTGAAATTCCTGCCCGGCAAGCCGGTGCTGGAGGCTGGCACGCTCGACATGCCGACGAAGGCTGCCGCCGTGCAATCGCCGCTGGCCGAGAAGCTGTTCGACATTCCCAATGTCGGCGGCGTGATGTTCGGCTCCGACTTCATTTCCGTCACCAAGAGCGACGGCGACTGGCAACAGATGAAGCCGGCGATCCTCGGCGCGATCATGGAACATTATATGTCGGGCGCGCCTTTGGTCGCCGCCGGTTCGGAGGCGAGCGCTCAGGCTGACGACGACGAGTTCTT
Organism: Bradyrhizobiaceae bacterium; assembly: GCA_947479905.1. Classification (GTDB taxonomy): domain Bacteria; phylum Pseudomonadota; class Alphaproteobacteria; order Rhizobiales; family Xanthobacteraceae; genus Pseudolabrys. The sequence goes on along the minus strand of CANKBJ010000082.1, from coordinate 11,983 downwards.
CGACGAGAAGGACGGCGAGACGGTCGCCATCATCAAGGACCTGATCGAAACGCGGGTGCGGCCCGCCGTGGCCGGCGACGGCGGCGACATCACCTTCAAGGGCTACAAGGAAGGCGTCGTGTTCCTGCAAATGAAGGGCGCCTGCTCGGGTTGCCCATCGTCGACGGCGACCTTGCAGCACGGCATCCAGAACCTGATCAAGCATTTCGTGCCCGAAGTGGTTGAGATCCGGCCGGTTTAATCACGTCGTTATTGGCCCGCGCGGTGCTAATCTAACTTATGCGAATCTTCGCCATCGACACCGCGCTGGAGGCCTGTTCGGCCGCTATCCTCGATACAGAACGCGGTGAGATCGTCGCGCGCGAATCGATCCCAATGGCGCGCGGCCATGCCGAAGCCTTGATGCCGCTGATCGCGCGCGTGCTGGAATCGAGCGGCGCAGACTTCAAGACAATCGACCGCATCGCCGTGACGACAGGCCCCGGCAGTTTCACCGGACTGCGCGTCGGCATCGCGGCGGCACGCGGGCTCGGCCTTGCCGCCGGTAAACCGGTCGTTGGACTTTCCACGCTGTCCGCTTTTGCCGCTCCCCTCCTTGCTGTCGATGCGAGCCTGCCGGTGGTGGTCGCGATCGATGCGCGGCACGATCATGTCTATCTCCAGGTCTGGGCGAGCGGCGGCGAGGTTCTGGTAACGCCGTGCGTGGTGCCGATTGCCGAAGCCGTTCGGCTGTCGGCCGTTGGCGCGCCGCGCCTGACCGGCAACGCCGCCAACATTCTGGCCGATGCCTGGCGCGGTGCGGCGCCGTGCGCCGTCGAGCCGCGCGCCGCGCCGGATATCGACTGGGTGGCGCGCGCCGGCGCCGCCATGGCTGAAGAGTCCTCGCCGCCCAAGCCGCTTTACTTGCGCCCGCCCGATGCGCAGCCGCAAACCGCGGCGCGGCTGGCGCGCCGATGATCGGATTTCTGAAGCGATTGTTTGCTCGGCCCGCGCCGGTCCTTTCCGACGCGCAGCCGCGCGATGCGTTGGCTATTGCCGCCTTGCACGCCGCCTCGTTCCGGCGCGGCTGGAGCGAGCAGGAGGTCGAAGGCCTGCTCACCGACCGCGCGGTGGTCGCGCAGCGCGCCCTGGCCGGGCGCAGCTTTGCCGGCTTCATCATGTCGCGGCTGGCCGCCGACGAAGCGGAAATTCTCTCGGTCGCGGTTGCACGCAACAGCCGGGGGCGCGGCCTTGCCCGCCAACTGCTCAACCTGCATCTGCGGCGGCTGGCCGGCCTCGGCGTCCGCACGGTGTTTCTGGAGGTCGACGAGCATAATGCGCCGGCGATCAAGCTTTACGGGCGCGCCGGATTCCGCGAAGTATCGCGACGGGCCAATTATTACCCGCAGGCCGGGGGCAAAACCGCCGCCGCATTGGTGCTGCGCCGGGATATTGGCTAAGCTCCCGGCCCAATCCGATACGACACCAATATCGAGACAGTCATCGTGCCAGCGCCTGAAAAGACCACGTCCGAGCGGCGAAATATCGAAGCGCTTTGCGCCGCCAAGGGCATGCGCATGACCGAGCAGCGGCGCACCATCGCGCGCGTGCTGGCGGATTCGGACGATCATCCGGATGTCGAGGAACTGTACCGGCGTTGCGCCAAGGTCGACGACCGCATTTCGATTTCCACCGTCTATCGCACGGTGCGGCTGTTCGAGGATTCCGGCATCATCGAGCGGCACGACTTCCGCGATGGCCGCGCCCGCTACGAGACCTCGACCGAGGGTCACCATGACCATCTGATCAACCTGCGCAATGGCGAGGTGATCGAATTCCAGTCGGAAGAGATCGAACGCCTGCAGGCCGAGGTGGCGCGCAAGCTCGGCTATCGGCTGATCGATCACCGGCTCGAGCTTTATGCCGTGCCGCTCAAAGACGACAAGACGTCTTGATGCTGCGCCCTCTGCTCGTCGCGCTGTTCTTCTTCACGATGACCCCGATGCTGATCGGGATGCAGTGGCTGCTCGACAGGCTTGGCCTGCCGGGCTGGGGGGTCATTGCCGTCGGCTATTATCGTACCTTGTGCTGGGTGCTTGGCCTTCGCGTGCGTATCGTCGGCGAGCCGGTGCGCGACCGCGCGGTTCTGTTCGTGTCCAATCATAATTCCTGGGCCGACATTCTGGCGATCGGATCGGTGATGCGGATCGCCTATGTTGCCAAGATCGAAGTCGCCAAATGGCCCTTGGTCGGCACCGCGGCGCGGCTGCAACGCACGGTGTTCGTCGATCGCTCGCGCCGTTCGCAGACCGGCGATTCGATCGCCGAAATGGTGCAGCGCCTGGGCTCCGGCGTGTCGATGGTGCTGTTCGCCGAGGGCACATCGAACGACGGCAACCGCGTGCTGCCGTTCCGCTCGGCGCTGATCGGCGCGGTGCGCGAGGCGGCGGCGCGAACTGAGGGCGGCGTGCTGATCCAGCCGATGTCGATCTGCTACACGCATCTCAACGGCATACCGATGGGCCGGCAGCACCGCCCGCTGGTCGCCTGGTATGGCGATCTCGACTTCATGCCGCACATCAAGGCCTTCATGGCGCGCGGCGCCTATGACGCCGTCATCACCTATGGCGAGCCGATCGCCGCCGATGCCGCGACCGACCGCAAGGTGCTGGCCAAGCAGCTGGAGGGCGCCGTCCGCGGTCTCACCAGCGCGACTTTGCTGGGCAGGCCGCGCCCTGTGCATGGCGGGCCGCGTTAAAAAGTGCATTTAAATCAAAGATGTGGCGGGAAGCGACAAGCCTGGCTATGACAGGCTAGAATGGCTTACGGGTTCCCAAGAGACGGCATGAACAGTCCGCGCAAAGTCCACGTCAAATCCTTCGGCTGCCAGATGAACGTCTACGATTCCAATCGTATGGCGGACACTTTGGCGCCCGAGGGCTACGTCGAGACTGCGAGCCCGGCCGACGCCGATCTTGTCATTCTCAACACCTGCCACATCCGCGAAAAAGCGGTCGACAAGCTTTATTCCGAAATCGGCCGAATGCGCGAGTTGAAGGACGCGGCGAACGCCGATGGCCGCCAGATGCTGATCGCGGTTGCCGGTTGCGTCGCGCAGGCCGAGGGCAAGGAGATCGTCCGGCGCACCGACAGCGTCGATCTCGTCGTCGGTTCGCAGAATTATCACCGTCTGCCGTCGTTGCTGGCGCGTGCGCGCGGCGGCGAGACGGTCGTCGATACCGAATTTCCTCTCGAGGACAAATTCGACGCGCTGGCGCAGCCGTCGCCGCAAGCCATTGCCAAGCGCGGCGTCTCGGCCTTCGTCACCGTGCAGGAAGGCTGCGACAAGTTCTGCACGTTCTGTGTCGTGCCTTATACGCGCGGCGCGGAAGTGTCGCGTCCGGTCGAAAAGATTGTTGCCGATGTCGATCGGCTTGCCGCTTCAGGCGTGCGCGAAGTCACCTTGATCGGCCAGAACGTCAACGCGTATCACGGTCTCGACGCCGGCGGCGCGCCGGTCGCTCTCGGTCAGTTGCTGCGCCGTCTTGCTGAAGTTCCCGGCATTGCGCGGCTGCGTTATATGACCAGCCATCCGCGCGACATGATTGGCGGACTGTCGGACGATCTGATCGCCGCGCACGGAGATTTGCCGGCGCTGATGCCCTACGTGCATCTGCCGGTTCAGTCCGGCTCCGACCGTATGCTGGCGGCGATGAACCGCAAGCACACGCGCGCCGACTATCTCGAAGCGATCGCCCGCCTGCGCGCGGCGCGCGCCGATCTCGCATTCACCTCGGACTTCATCGTCGGCTTTCCCGGCGAGACCGAACAGGATTTCCGCGACACGTTGACGTTGGCCGAAGAGGTCAATTTCGCCACCGCCTACACCTTCATGTATTCGTCGCGGCCCGGCACGCCGGCGGCCGAGCTGGCGGATCAGGTTCCGGAAGCGGAAAAGGCCGAGCGCCTGCAACGGCTTCAGGCTGTCATCACCCGGCAATGGCGGGCGTTTAACGCCTCATTTGTCGGCAAAACCATGGATATTCTGGTCGAAAAGCCTGGCAAGCTCACTGGGCAACTGGTCGGCCGATCCCCATATCTGCAATCGGTGCATGTGATGGCGCGGCCTTCGTTGATCGGCTCGATCGTCAAGGTCGTCATCACCGATGTTGGCACCAACACTTTGTTCGGCGAAATGACGCAAACAGTCCGCGGCCCGGCGCACGCCACTTTGGGAGCTTGAGAGCAGCCTTGCGAACATCGGATCCCGTGATCCCGCCCGCCGCCGTTTCCGAGGAAACGGCGACAACGCAGATCGTGCTCGCTTTCGAGGACAACAAACTGGCCTCCGCGCTGTTCGGTCAGTATGGCCAGAACCTGGCGCTGGTCGAACGAAGGCTTGGCGTCAAAGCCGACTCGCGCGGCAATCATGTCGCGCTCGACGGTTCGCGCGGCGCCTGCGAACAGGCCCGTCGCGTGCTCGAAGGTCTTTACGAGCAGCTCAAGCGCGGCCAGGACGTCACCACCGGCGATGTCGAAGGCGCCATTCGCCAGGCCATTGCGCAAGGCTCGCTGTTCGACTTCGATCCCACCGGCCGCGTCGCCTTCGAGGAAATCAATCTGCGCAAACGGCCGGTGCGTGCGCGCACCGCCGCGCAGGACGGCTACATCCGCGCGCTGAAAAAATACTCGCTGGTCTTCGGCACGGGACCTGCCGGCACCGGCAAGACCTGGCTCGCGGTGGCGCAAGCGATACAAATGTTCGAGCGCAAGGAAGTCGATCGCATCATCCTGTCGCGTCCGGCGGTCGAAGCCGGCGAACGCCTCGGATTTTTGCCCGGCGACATGCGCGAAAAGGTCGATCCATATCTGCGGCCCATCTACGACGCGCTGCACGATCTGATGGATGTGCGCATCGTCGAGCGCGCGCTGGAATCCGGTGACATCGAAATCGCGCCGCTCGCCTTCATGCGCGGCCGCACGCTTGCAAACGCGTGTGTCATCCTCGACGAGGCGCAGAACACCACGTCGATGCAAATGAAGATGTTTCTCACCCGGCTTGGCGAAAACAGCCGCATGATCGTCACCGGCGATCCAAGCCAGGTCGATCTGCCGCCGGGCCAGGTGTCAGGCCTGTCGGAAGCCGTGCGCCTGCTGGACGGCGTCGAGGGCGTCGGCCATGTCGCCTTTTCGGCGCAGGACGTCATCCGCCACGAACTCGTGCAGCGCATCGTCGAGGCTTATGACCGAGCCGCGCCCGTGCGCGGAGACCGGCGATGAGCGCCGCCCGCAAGGCCGCGGCAGCCCCGGCGGTTGAAATCGACGTGCAATCGCCGCTCTGGGAGGCGCAGCCCGAGGCGGAGCGAACCGTGCGCGCGGCCATCGCCGCCGCCGCCACGCACTCTACATCGGGCGGCGAAGTGAGTATTCTGCTGACCGACGATTCGGCCGTGCGCGTCTTGAACAAGGAATGGCGCGGCATCGACAAGCCGACCAATGTTTTATCGTTTCCGGCGCCGGAAAACCTGGCCAAAGGCGCCGCCGGAATTCTCGGCGATATCGTCATCGCGTATGAAACGCTTGTACGGGAATGCGCCGATGAAGACCGCGACTTTCTCCATCACCTCGCTCACCTCACGATTCACGGCTATCTCCATCTCGTCGGTTACGATCACCAGAACGACGCGCAGGCCACCGAGATGGAAACCCTCGAGAGCAGGATCATGACGCGCATGGATTTGCCCGATCCCTGGCTCGATAGCAGCCGCGAACAAAGCGGCGCCTGACCGCCATGCCCGACAGCGACGTTGATAATTCGCCGTTCGAGCCGCGCCACTTGCCGGTGCCGGTGACGCGAGCGCACGAGAACGGCGGCAACTGGTTCACCCGCACCTTCCGCAATCTGTTCGGCCTCAAGCCGGGCTCGATCCGCGCCGATCTCAAGGACGTGCTCGACGACCTGACGCCGAACGAATCCGGCTTCTCGCCGGAAGAAAGCCGGATGCTCAAGAACATCCTGGGCCTGCGCGAACGCCGCGTCGGCGACGTCATGGTGCCGCGCGCCGATATAGTCGCCGTGCAGCAGGACATCCAGATAGGCGAACTGGTCAAGGTGTTCGAAGGCGCCGGCCATTCCCGGCTGGTCGCCTATGACGACACGCTCGACGATCCGATCGGCATGGTCCACATCCGCGATCTGATCGCCTTCATGACCGCGCGCGCCGCGGTCGATCCGGAAAAGAACGCCAAGCGCAAGAAGCCGCTGCCGGCCGGGCTCGATTTCAAGACGCTGGATCTCGCCATGCCGCTATCCGCGGCCAAGATCGTGCGCGAAATCCTGTTCGTGCCGCCGTCGGCCCGCGTCATCGATCTGCTGGAGCGCATGCAGGCCAAGCAGATTCATCTGGCTCTGGTGGTCGATGAATATGGCGGCACCGACGGCATTGTGTCGATCGAGGACATTGTCGAGCAGATCGTCGGCGAGATCGCCGACGAGCACGACGAAGACGAGAGCGCCGACGTCGTGCGCCAGCCGAACGGCTCCTACATCGCCGATGCGCGCGCCAAGATCGAAGACGTCGTCGCCATCGTCGGCCATGATTTCGACGTCGGCGACGCCGCCGAGGAAGTCGATACTTTGGGCGGCTATCTGGTGACGCGCGCCGGACGGTTGCCGCTGCGCGGCGAACTCATCCCCGGGCCCGGCCTGTTTGAATTCGAAGTGCTCGACGCCGATCCGCGCCGCGTCAAGCGCGTGCGCATCAGCCGTCTGACCGAGAAACGTCAGAAGCCGCGCGAAACCGGGCGCGAGCCACCAAGCGAGCCTGCGCGCGAACCCGCGCGCAAGCGCGCCGAGCCCGACGCGGTGCTGGCGGGCCACGCGCCGCCGACGCTCAATCTCGATGAGCCGGCGCCACAAAAGAACGAAATCTCGAAGCCGGCCGCCGTGTCCGCGGGCAAGCGCCGTCCGTGATCGCCCGTCTCGCCACACAGACCGCGCATGCCACCGTGCTCGCTTTCGGCTGGCGGCGCGCGCTCATCGCTGTGATCGCCGGCGCGGCGTCGTCTTTGGCGCTGGCGCCGTTCAACGCCTGGCCCATTCTGTTCGTAACGCTGCCGGTGCTGGTCTGGCTGGTCGATGGCTCGGCCGCCGGCCGCTGGAACGGCGCATGGACCGCCGGTATTGGCGGCTGGTGTTTTGGTTTTGGCTATTTCGTCGCCGGGCTTTACTGGATCGGTTACGCTTTTCTGGTCGACGCAAAAACGTTCGGCTGGCTGCTGCCAGTCGCCGTTTCCGGCCTGCCGGCCTATCTGGCGATTTTCACCGGCCTGGGACTGGCCGCCGCGCGTCTGATCTGGGTGCGCGGGCCGCAACGCATTCTGGCGCTGGCGGCGACCATGACGATGGCGGAGTGGCTGCGCGGCCATCTGCTCACCGGCTTCCCCTGGAATACATTTGGCTACGCGCTGACCGAGCCGCTGGTGCTGGGGCAAAGCGTCTCATTGATCGGTATCTGGGGGCTGACCTTCGTCGCCCTGGCGGTCTGCGCCAGTCCGGCGGTGCTGGCCGACGATCGGACCGATACGCCACGTCCCTATCGCGTGCTGCTCATCGGCTTTCTGGTGCTGGCCGGCCTGACGGCATACGGCGCGGCGCGCCTGGCCAGAAATCCGACGACCTATGTGCCGAACGTCAAGCTGCGCGTCATGCAGCCCAATCTGCAGCAGGATGTGAAGTTCAATTACGCCGCCAAGGACGAAGTGATTGCGCGCTATCTGGCGCTGTCCGATCGGGCCACCGGGCCGCAGTCGAGCGGCGTACATGACGCGACCCATCTGATCTGGCCGGAATCGGCCTTTCCCTTCTTCCTGGCCCGCGAACCGGACGCGCTGGCGCGGATAGCTGCCATGCTAAAACCGGGGACCGAATTGATCACCGGCGCGGTGCGTCCGGCGGCGTCCGCGGCCGGCCCACGCGCCTATAATTCTGTTTACGTCATCGATCCCGACGGCTTGATCCACGGCATATACGACAAAGTGCATCTGGTGCCGTTCGGCGAATATCTGCCGTTTCAAAGCCTGCTCGAGCGCATTGGCTTGCGCCAGCTCACCAAACAGGTTGGCGGTTTTCTTTCCGGCAGCCGGCGCCGCGCCATGGAGGTGCCTGGCGCGCCGACGATGATGCCGTTGATCTGCTATGAGGCGATATTTCCCGGCAGCGCCGTGCCGGCCGGCGAACGGCCGGGCTGGCTGGTCAACGTCACCAATGACGGCTGGTTCGGCATCAGCACCGGGCCTTATCAGCATTTTCAGCAGGCACGCATGCTCGCCATCGCCGAGGGTCTGCCGCTGGTACGCGCTGCGAATACGGGGATTTCCGGCGTCATCGATCCGGTCGGCCGGGTCGTCCAGTCGCTGCCATTGGGAGTTGAGGGTGTATTCGATGCCGGCCTTCCAAAAGCTTTATCCCCCACACTTTTTGTCGCACTGGGCGAATACCCATTGATTCTATTGTTAGTTGCAAGTTTGCTGTCGGTTGCGCGCCGAAGGTTGCGCTCGTAGATTGAACCTTGGCGATAAATAAGGCCGAAGTTGCTATAGAAAAATAATAACTGCTCCGTTGCGAAATACTAATAAACGTTCTTACTCTGTGAAAACTATTGATAATTATCAGTAATTTTAATTCTTCTTTCGGCGTACTTCTGGCAGGCGAAAAATGACAGATTGCATAAGGGGGACTACCTGTGACATTACGCTCCACAATGGAGGCATAGGAGATATTTATGGCTAAGAAGGCTCCCAATCCGATCGACAAGCATGTCGGCTCGCGCGTGCGCATGCGCCGGATGATGCTGAGCATGAGTCAGGAAAAGCTCGGCGACGCCCTTGGCCTGACCTTTCAGCAAGTCCAGAAATATGAAAAAGGCACCAACCGTATTGGCGCCAGCCGGTTGCAGGCCATCGCCAATATCCTGCAAGTCCCGGTTTCGTTTTTCTTTGAAGGCGCGCCGCACACGCCCGGCCAGACCAGCGGTCTAGGCGAAGCACCTTCGCCGGCCTACGTCTCCGACTTCCTTGCGACCTCGGACGGATTGTCGCTGACCAAGTCGTTCATGCGCATCAAGAGCAGCAAGCTGCGGCGTCGCATTGTCGATCTGGTCGAGCAGATTGCCGGCGAAGAATAAGCCGCCACAGGCATTTTCTTCAGGACTACCATCTCATCAGTGCGGATACCGTCGTGGCGTCAGTTCGCGACCGGTAACCGCGGTCCCGGTCATTGAGGTTCTAGGCTGCGGGCGGTCCCAACCGGACGGTGGCTATTGCCCACGTTTGCCCGCACCTTGACCTTGCACGCGACCGCTGTAAGAACCACAGCCGAACGTGAAACGACGCGGTCCAACGCCGCGGCCACGGGAGGAGTTTAACTTGGCGCACAAGAATTTTCTGTTCACCAGCGAGTCGGTTTCCGAAGGCCATCCGGACAAGGTCTGCGATCAGATCTCCGACGCGGTCCTCGACGCCTTTCTTGAAAACGACATCAAGCTCGGCATCGCCGACGACAGCGCGATCAATACGCGGCTCGGCTGCGAAACGCTCACCACCACCAACAAGATCGTCATCGCCGGCGAAGGCCGCGGCCAGTCGCCGTTCTTCCATAAGCATGGCGGCAAGTTCGTCGTCGACCGCGAACTGATCAGCAAGATCGCGCGCGGCGTGGTCAAGGATATCGGCTACGACCAGGACGGCTTCTCCAGCTACGGCGCCGACGTCGAGGTGCTGCTGCACGGCCAGTCGGCCGACATCGCCATGGGCGTCGATGCCAAGAAGAAAAAGTCGGGTGAAGAAGAAGGCGCCGGTGACCAGGGCATGATGTTCGGCTTCGCCTGCACCGAGAGCGAAGTCTATGAGAAGAATTCGTTCATGCCGGCGCCGATTTTCTTCGCGCACCGCATTCTCAAGGCGCTCGCCGACAAGCGTCACTCCGGCGCGATGCCCGACCTGCAGCCCGACGCCAAGAGCCAGGTGACGGTGAAGTATGTCGATGGCAAAGCCGTCGGCTGCACCAAGGTCGTCGTCTCGACCCAGCACAGCGAAAAGAGCCGCAACGGCAAGAAATATACGCCGGCCATGGTCAAGGACATGATCGAGTCGACCGTGACCGCGGCGCTGCCGAAGGGCTGGATGCCGGCCAAGTCCGCCGACTTCCTGGTCAACCCGACCGGCAACTTCGTCATCGGCGGTCCGGACGGCGATTGCGGCCTGACCGGCCGCAAGATCATCGTCGACACCTACGGCGGCTATGCCCCGCATGGCGGCGGCGCGTTCTCCGGCAAGGATCCGACCAAGGTCGACCGTTCGGCCGCTTACGCCACCCGCTACCTCGCCAAGAACGTTGTCGCGTCCGGCGCCGCCGAACGCTGCACCATTCAGGTCGCCTACGCGATCGGCGTCGCCGACCCGATGTCGGTGCTGGTCGATCTGCACGGCACCGGCCAGGTCGATGAGAAGAAGTTGGAGAAGCTGCTGCCGCAGCTGTTCCGCCTGACCCCGACCAACATCCGCCGCACGCTCAAGCTGAACAAGCCGATCTACCGCCGCACCGCGGCCTACGGCCACTTCGGCCGCGCGCCGGACAAGGATGGCGGCTTCTCCTGGGAGAAGACCGACCTCGCCGCGCAGATCAAGGCGGCGTTTAAGTAATTTTCCGCTCATCCCCGCGAAGGCGGGGATACAGCACTGACATTGCAATGCCCCGCCAAAAGCGGGGCATTCGCATTTCTAGCTCAAGTGACTATGGTCGCGGCCCAATGAACGAACATCACGACAGCAACGACTCCTCGCAACGCGCTTTCTTCGGCCGCAAGAAAGGCCATCCGCTGCGCGCGCGGCAGATCGAGCTGTTCGAGGAATTGCTGCCGAAGCTGGCTTTCGATTTCACCAAACCGGCGCCCGCCGATCTCGCCAGCCTGTTTCCGCACAGACCGAAAACGCTACGCCTTGAAATCGGCTTCGGCGGCGCCGAGCATCTGATCGCGCAGGCTTTGGCGCATCCAGACGCGGGCTTCATCGGCGCCGACGGTTTTCTCAACGCCATCGGCAAGGCGCTGGTCGCCATCGACGACAATGACCTCAAAAACGTGCGCCTGCATCACGGCGACGCCAGCAACCTGATCGACTGGCTTCCGTCGAATACGTTCACGCGCATCGACCTGCTCTATCCCGATCCATGGCCGAAGCGCCGTCAGTGGAAGCGCCGCTTTATCCAGGACGACACGTTGGTGCGGCTCGCGCGTATTCTGAAGAAGGGCGGCGAACTGCGTTTCGCCACCGACATCGCCAGTTACGGCTCCTACGCGCTGGCGCGCATCATGCGGTCGCCGGATTTTGTCTGGACCGCGGAAATCGCCGACGACTGGCGCCAACCGTGGGACGGCTGGTCGCGCACGCGCTATGAGGCCAAGGCGATCCGCGAAGGGCGAACGCCGAATTATTTTATTTTCAGGCGGGTCTAGCTATTCCCCCGTGCCCTGACGCACCTGCCAGAAGCGGACCACGCGCTGCGCGGTCGCCGCCGTCAGCCGTTCGAAATTCTCAAACGCCGCGTCGATCACCTGGCCGGTTGGCTTCGGGCCCGGCCGCGCGCAAATGACGGCCTTCACCGTTGGCCAGCCGAAATTCGCCGAGCGCGCCAGGATCAGTACGGGGTCGGCGCGCTCGCCATTCATCAAACGGTCGACGACCTCGACCGGCACGGCGCAGAGCGTCGCCAGCGCCGCGATGGTCTCTTCGTATTTGCCGCCCTCGGCGTAAGCCGTGATGTCGGCCTCGGTCAGCTTGCGTTCCTTGTGTAGCGCGCGCACCGCGGCCAATGCGGCGGTGTAGTTACGCGGCGCGGCCTTGGCGCCGACTTCGTCGGTGACCTTGGCCAGCACTTTACGGATTTCCGCCTGCGTCTCCGGCTTGGCGGTCGCCAGCAAACGCTTCTGCACGACTTCGCTTGCCT
>CANKBJ010000081.1 GCA_947479905.1 Bradyrhizobiaceae bacterium | reverse complement strand
GATAGCCCCGCCAACCGCTTCTCCGTATCGAAAAACCCGAGCTGACCCATCCGCGCCTCCCGAATCATGCCGTCATCCGGAAGACTCGCACAGGAGAGTAGACGCGGCTATTTTTCGAGGTGCCCTCAAATAACTGTCGAAAACGGCATCGCCGGGCCAAAAGCCCGGCGATTTTTTTGTGCCCCGGCCGCCGGCGCGGCGGTTGATATACCGCAAAGCACCACAGGACGCTGACGCGCTAGTTTGGCTGCGACAACTTGGCGGGGGCCAATATCCGAGTTCCGTGCATGCCTGTTTCATGCCTCACTGAAGCAAAATCGACATGAGCACCTCGCCTCCGGTTTCGCTGGCGCTCGCCGAGCGCAACGTGCCGCGCTACACGTCCTATCCGTCGGCGCCGCATTTTTCCGCCAGGATCGGCCCCGACACCTACCGCGAATGGCTTGCCGCGCTGCCGCGCGCCGCGCGCGTCTCGCTTTATATCCACGTGCCGTTCTGCACCGAGCTTTGCTTCTATTGCGGCTGCAACACCCGCGCCGTGCGCAAGCGCGCGCCGATCGACGCCTATGCCGAGCACCTGATCGCCGAGATCGCGCTCCTCGGCGATCTCAACGGCGCGCGGCTGACGCATATCCACTGGGGCGGCGGCACGCCGTCGATCCTCGGGCCGCAATGGCTGGAGACGATTGCGGGCAAAATCGCTTCGCGCTTCGACCTCAGCGACCTGAAAGAACACGCCATCGAACTCGATCCGCGGCGGATGGACCAGCCGCTGGTGCGCACGCTCAAAGCCATCGGCGTCAACCGCGCCAGCCTCGGCATGCAGGACGCCTCGCCGCATGTGCAGCACGCCATCGGCCGGGTGCAGCCGTTCGAGCAGGTCGAGCGCGCCGCCACCTGGCTACGCGAGGCCGGCATTGAAAACCTCAATCTCGATTTGATGTACGGCCTGCCCAAGCAGACCGGCCAGGACGTCGCGCGCAGCGCCGAGCTTGCCGCGTCGCTGCATCCGCAGCGGCTGGCGCTGTTCGGCTACGCGCATGTGCCGTGGTTCAAGAGCCACCAACGCCTGATCGATCCCGCCGCCTTGCCGGGCGCGGCCGAGCGCATCGCGCAGGCCGCGATCGCCGCCGAGACCTTGGCGAGCTTCGGCTATCAGGCGGTCGGCCTCGATCATTTCGCCTTGCCGGATGACGAACTTTGCGTCGCCGCGCGCGAGGGCCGCCTGCACCGGAATTTCCAGGGCTACACCACCGACGACGCCGACGCGCTGATCGGCATCGGCGCGTCGTCCATCGGCAGACTGCCGCAAGGCTATGTGCAGAACGCGCCGGATATGGGGCATTACGCGCGCAGTATTTCAGCCGGAAAGTTCGCGACGGTGAAGGGTCTGGCGCTCTCCGACGACGACCGGCTGCGCGCTTCAATCATCGAACGGCTGATGTGCGATCTGGCGCTCGACCTCGATGACTTCGGCGGCGCGGCGCGCTTTGCCAATGAGCTGGCAACGCTGCAAGGACTCGCCGCGCAGGGACTGCTAACGATCGACGGCGCGAAAATTGCGATCACTGACGAGGGACGGCCTTATATCCGCATCGCGGCGGCGGCGTTCGACAGCTATCTGACGGCCAGCCAGAAGCGGCATTCGGTGGCGGTGTAGCCACTCGTCATGCCCGGCCATGACGACATATGAAACACCGGCCCTAGGACCGCTTCAACGCATCCGCGTTCGGGCAAAAGGCCGGCGGCGTGGCGATTTTTTTCGGCGCGCGGGCCAGCCAGTCGCTACAGACTTCCTCGGCATCGCAGCGCTGACAGGCATCGATCATCTGCGCCAGCAGCGACACGCCGGCCGGCCAGCTTGCCGCTTTTGCCGCCACGCGCGGCGCCGGTACAAAGTCGCGGTCGAGCCGCGCGCCCACTTCGGCCAGTTGCCGGGCGGGAAAGATTTGCGGCGCGGCGGCCGCGGTGCGTTTGTGATTCCAGTTCATGGTTGCAAGATGGACCAATTCCGCCGGCGCGGCATTGACCTGGCGCAATGGATAAGGATACCGGGCGCGCGTTGCGCGTGCCCCGCGCCTTTGCCGCTGGCGGAATGCAAAGAAGGGCCGCCCTTGTCGAGCGGCCCTTCCATTGTCGAAACCATGGCCCCGATTGCGTGAGGCTTGAACTCACCCCGCGCCGTGACCAGCCGACCGTCTCAGATCAGCTGCGCTGAACCCCATGAGAGGCAAGGACCCAGTTCACGAATGCCGGCGACCGCGGCGATAGACAATGAGACACTGGATCACCTCCTTTCGGTTGTTGATGGACCCGACAAATATAAAGGGGGTTTGGGGAGAAGGAAGGGGGAGATTAGGGCGGCGGGGTGGCCCGAAAGGCGGCCGCCGCTCTTGGGGCCTTCTGCCGAATTGTGATATAAAAGGCTATGAACGAACCCAAGACCCTCGAAGCGCTGATGGAACGCGCCGCTTCCTGGCCGGAAGAGGCGCAGGCCGAACTGGTGCGGTTCATGATCGACACCGAGGCCAGGCATTTCGGCGCCTTTAACCTCGACGATGAGGACCGCAAACGGATTGAGCGCAGTCTGGCGTCTGCCAAGCGCGGCGAGTTCGCCACCGACGAAGAAGTCGCGGCGTTTTTCAGCCGGTATCGACCGTAATAATTTTGACGATGAGTTCGCGGCAAACGCAGGCGCGCTCCCTCTCCCCTGTGGGGAGAGGGTTGGGGTGAGGGGGTCTAAGTATCCCGATAGTCTGTGACCCCTCACCCGCCCGCCTTCGCTGTCGCTTTGGCGGGCGACCTCTCCCTATGGGAGAGGTGAAGCGAGATCGCCGCACGCATGAAGACCAGCCGGCGGCAACTGGATCGATTGCTCGATCCTGACAATGGCTCAATGACGCTGGCGACATTGCGCAGAGCGGCGAGCGCGGTGGGGCGGAATTTGAGGGTGGAGTTGGAGTGAATGGTACGATGGATTGAGCGCAGCGAAGCCCATCAATGTGCTCGCGAAGGCTAAGCCACCCTATGAACTGATCCACATCCTATAAAGGAGTTTTCGGATGGCAATTATCGATCCGGAACACTTGAGCGTCGTAAACGAGGCAAAAGCCCGCCTCGAATCGTGCAGCGCGACTGAAGGGTTCAATACCGGAAATCCGGATGCCGAACGAATGCTCTCAGACTTGGATCGTTTTCCACATCATTATGTACTTGCGTGTTTAATGGATCGCCAATTAGGAGCAGAGAAAGCTTGGGTAATTCCCTATCGCATTGGCCTTCATCTCGGAGGATTCAAGTTTCAAGACTTCAAGCAAGCGAACCTAAGAATGATTCAGGCAATTTTCGAAAAGGAGCGATTACATCGATTTCGAAAGAATGTCATGCCGACGATCTTCTTTCGAGCAATTGAGCGCATCTCAGGCTGCTATAACGACGATGCAAAAAATATATGGACTAACAATCCGCCCTGCGCGCGTGTGATTCGGCGATTTCTTGAGTTTGACGGCGCAGGTCAAAAGATCGCAACGATGGCTACAAATATTCTGGTCCGCCAACTAAAAGTTCCGATGCGTGATGTCTCGGCCATCGACGTATCGGCCGATAGGCAGGTCCTAAAATACTTTCAAAACCGTGGGTTGCTAAGAGAAGGCGCGAAAAAAGAGGAGCTAATATACTTGGCGCGCGAAATGTATCCTGAATATCCTGGAATTTTTGATTTGTTGGCGTGGGAACAAGGGCGATTAATCAAACGCCCAATGCCAAAATAATCTGAGTGAATCTACCTCACCAACTCCCGCATTGCCCGATCAAGCCCGTCCAGCGTCAACGGATACATCCTTCCGCCCATCAGCTGCTTCATCATCTGGATCGAGTGCGTGAAGTCCCATTCGCGCTCCGGCGTCGGGTTGAGCCACACCGCGTGCGGATAGGTGCGCAGCACGCGCTCCATCCACACCTGCCCGGATTCCTCGTTGTAATGCTCGACCGAGCCGCCGGGCGCCGCGATCTCGTAAGGCGACATCGCGGCATCGCCAACGAACACGACCTTATAGTCGTGCGGGAACGTGTGCAGCACGTCGAAGGTCGGCGTCGTCGCCTGGAAGCGGCGGCGGTTCTCCTTCCACACTTTCTCGTACAGGCAATTGTGGAAGTAGAAATGCTCCATGTGCTTGAATTCGGTGCGCGCCGCCGAGAACAGTTCCTCGGTCGCCTTGATGTGCCAGTCCATCGAGCCGCCGATGTCGAAGAACAGCAGCACCTTCACCGCATTGTGCCGCTCGGGGCGCATCTGGATGTCGAGATAGCCCTTGTGCGCGGTGCCTTTGATGGTGCCATCGAGGTCCAACTCGTCCGGCGCGCCGGTGCGGGCGAATTTGCGCAGGCGGCGCAGCGCCACCTTGATGTTGCGGGTGCCGAGTTCGACCTCGTCGTCGAGGTCCTTGAACTCGCGCTTGTCCCACACCTTGACGGCGCGCCTGTGCGTGCTCTCGCCGCCGATGCGGATGCCTTCCGGATTATAGCCGCCGTTACCAAAAGGAGATGTGCCGCCGGTGCCGATCCATTTCGAGCCGCCCTGGTGACGGCCCTTCTGTTCGGCGAGGCGCTCCTTCAATGTCTCCAGCAATTTGTCGAGGCCGCCGAGCGCCTGGATCTGTTTCTTCTCTTCCTCGGTCAGATATTTATCGGTCATTTTCTTGAGCCACTCGGCCGGGATGTCGGCGGCGAGGCCGTCGCCGAGCATTTCCAGCCCTTTGAACACCGTGCCGAAGACGCGGTCGAACTTGTCGATATTGCGCTCGTCCTTCACCAGCACGGCGCGCGCCAGATAATAGAAATCCTCGACCTTGCGCGAGGCGAGATCGGCCTGCATCGCCTCCATCAGCGTGAGGTATTCGCGCAAGGACACCGGCACGCCGGCCGATTTCAGGTCATGGAAAAAGGAAATGAACATGGATTTGAGAATTTCCTCTCGTTTGACCGCCGTCAAGCGCATTGTCGGCCATGCCCGGGCTTGACCCGGGACCGACTTAGTTACGACACTGCCGGTCAACAAGCGCGCGCCGGGCCAAACTGGCGCTGTGGAATGCCGGGGAGGATTCGAGTGACGCTGCGCGACCGCGCCAAGTGGGCGCTTGCGATTATTTTGTCGGTGGCGATCCTGATCGCGCCGGCGATCTGGAACCGGTTTCCTTTGCTGCAGTACGACACCGGCGGCTATCTGGCGCGCTGGTACGAGGGCACATTGGTGCCGAGCCGCGCCGTGGTCTATGGCCTCATTCTCAATGCCGGCGTGCCGCTGTCGTTCTGGCCGGTGCTGATCGCGCAGGCGGCGCTGACCGTGTGGGTTCTCGCGTTGATGTTGCGGGTGCATGGATTTGGCGGCCGGCCCTGGCTGCTGCTCGGCAGCGTGACGGTTTTATCGATCCTGACCACCCTGCCGTTTCTGACCGCGATCCTGCTCACCGACATCTTCTGCGGCCTCGGCGTGCTCGGGCTTTACCTGCTGCTGATGCGCGGCGATGCGCTCACCCGCGCCGAGCGTATCGGGCTGATCGGCTTGAGCGCCGTCGCCGCCGCGACGCATAGCGCCACCATCGCCGTGATGGGCGCGCTGGTCGCATGTGCCGCGCTGTTATATCTGTTCGATCGCAAGCGCGTGCCGCGCGCAGCGCTTGGTCACGGCGTCATGGCGCTCGTGCTCGGCGCGGTCATGGTGTTCGCCGCCAATTACGCGGTCGCAAAGAGGCTGGCCTGGACGCCGGGCGGCTTCGCACTGTCGTTCGGCCGCATGTTGCAGGACGGCATCGTCAACAAATATCTCGACGAGCATTGCCCCGACAGCACGCTGCGGCTGTGCGCCTACAAGGATGCGCTGCCGCGCGACGCCGATGTGTGGTTCTGGGGCAGCCCGCTGTTCGACAGGCTCGGCCGCTTCGCCGGTCTCGGCAAGGAGATGGAACACATCGCCGTTCAAAGCCTGATCGACTATCCGGCGCTGCAGCTCAGGACCGCGGCAATCGCCACCGCGCGTCAACTGATCGACGTGCATACCGGCGAAGGCGTCGTGCATTGGATCTGGCATACTTATTTCATCGTCCACGATTATACGCCGCAGCTCGAGCCGGCGATGAAAGCCGCGCGCCAGCAGCGCGGCGAATTCTCGTTCGAGACGATCAACAAGGTGCATTACCCGTTGGCGCTCCTGAGCATGGCGCTGTTGCCGGTCATCGTGCTGCTCGCCTGGCGTCGGAAGCTGCCGGCCGCTCTCGGCGAACTGGCGGGCTGCTGCATGCTGGCGATGCTGGCCAATGCGCTGGTGTGTGGCGCCTTATCGAATCCGCACGACCGCTACGGCGCGCGCATCGTCTGGCTGGCGGCGGTCGCCGCGGGTCTGGTGCTGATGCGCCTCTATGAGGCGCGCCGGTTGGTCGACGCCGAAGCCCGCGACATTTTGCCGGCCTAACGAAAGTTCACGTTCGCCCGAACCAAAACTGTCTTCCGGCGTTCTCCCTACGGGAAATCCCTGAGCTTAATTCGCTGAGCGGGAGGGATAGGCTGAATCTTGTCGGGACGTAGGTTGGGGCAGTTCATCGATGGCGGATATTCTGATTGTGCGCCGTGGAGAAACGGTCGACGTCGCAGGGCTCGTTTCGCGACCTGTCGCCGCCACGGCTGCAAACTGGGTCATTGCCGGTATCGGCATGATGCTTATGCTGCTTGCACCGGCCATCTGGAACGGCTTCCCGCTGATTTTCCCCGACACCGGCGGCTACATCGACCGTCCGATACTCGGCACGCTCGGCATGGGACGCTCGGCGCTGTACGGCGCGTTTCTTTTTCTCGGCATTGCGTCGAGCTTTTGGCTCAACATCGTCGTGCAAGCGATGTTGTTGACCTGGCTGATCGTGCTGACGCTGCGCGCGCATGGTCTGGGCGGCCGGCCGTGGCTTGCGCTCGGCATCGTCGCGCTCCTGACCGTCACGACGAGCCTGCCGTGGTTCACGGCGCAGTTGATGCCCGACATCCTGTTTCCGGCGGCTGTGCTGGCGCTGCACCTGTTGATATTCCGCGATCGCATGCTCGGCCGCGCCGAGCGCTGGGCGCTGGTGGCAGTAATTGTCTTCGCTATACCCAGCCATATGGCCGCGGCGGGCATGTGCGTCGACATCGTTGCCGCGGCGGCGCTGCTGGCGCGCTTCCCCCACCTCGGATTGCCGGATGTACGGCTACGTTTCGCCGCCGGCGCAGTCGCCGCCGGTCTCGCGCTATGCCCGGTGTCGAACTACGCCATCACCGGCAATTTCGCCCTGACGCCGGGCGGCTCGAGTTTTCTGGTCGGCCGGCTGGTCGAGGACGGCATCGTCATCCGCTATCTCAACGACAAATGCCCCGATCCGGCGATGCGGCTGTGCGCCTTCACGTCGAATTTCCCGACCGACGCCGACGGCTGGCTGTGGGACGGCAATTCGCCGTTCCGCAAACTGAAGGACTTCGAGGGCAGCGCGGAGGAGAAAGCCATCCCGCTGGCGACGCTGAAAGCCTATCCGTTCATGCATCTGACGGCGGCGGCACGCGCGGCGCTGGCGCAGATGGTGACATTCGCGACCGAGGTCAGTTTCGCCAATAACGAGCCGACCATCGCAATGTTCAAGGAGCACTTTCCGGGGCTGTTTCCGCGATTCATTCAGGCGCGTCAGCAAACGCAGACCTTCGATCCAGCGCTCCTGAACAGCGTGCATGTTCCGGTTGCGGCATTCGCCATGATCTGTGTCGGCGCAGCCTTGCTGCTGCGGCGCCAGCTCGGTCTGCCGCCGCCATTTGCCGGCCTCGCCGCGACCGTGGCTCTGGCGCTATCCGCCAATGCCTTGATTTGCGGCGTTTTCTCGCACGCCGTCGATCGCTATCAAAGCCGGCTGGTGTGGCTGGCCGTGTTCGCCGCGGGCATGATGGCCGCGTGGCTTGTTATCAATCGGCGGCTTGGCGATGCGACAACCGGCCGGCGGCCGACGAATTAGCCCGTCCGCTGCAATCGCGGTGCATTTCATTGCCTGCCGTGCCAAGTTGTCCGGCATGCTGGCGCGGTGGATCTAGAAGCGATGGCGGACAGTCTGGTTGCGAGGGCGATTCTGCTGCCGATAGTGGCGGCCATTCGAATGCCGCCCGACGTTCGGTCTGGGTTTTGTCCGGCGCGGCCATGACGATGGTGCTGCTGACGCCCGCCATCTGGAACGGCTTCCCGATCATCTTTCCCGATACCGGCGGCTATCTCACGGTGGCCATCACCGGCACGCCGCTGCCCGGCCGCTCTGCGCTGTACGGACTGTTTCTGAGGGCCGGCATTCCCCTCGCCTTCTGGCCCTGCGTGATCCTGCAATGCGCACTGATGGCCTGGCTGTTTACCGTCACCATGCGCGTCAACGGCCTCGGCGGGCGGCCGTGGCTGACGCTTGGCATCGTCGCGGGCTTGACCGTCACGACCAGCCTTCCCTGGCTGGCCGGACAATTGATGCCCGACATTCTGTTCGCGGCTTCGGTGCTGGCGCTTTACCTGCTCGGCTTTGCGCATGAGCGGCTGGCGCGCTTAGAGCGATACGCGCTCGCCGCCGTCATTGCCCTGTCCATTCCGACGCATATGGCGGCCGCGGGACTCTGCGTCGCGCTGCTCGCCGCGCTCGCGCTGATCGCGGTGGCGGCGCGCGTGCGGCCGCTTCCATGGCCGGCGCCGCGCCTGAGCCTCGCCGCTATCGCGGTTGCCGCCGGCATTGCGCTTTGCCCGGTGTCGAACTTCGCCGTCACCGGCAACTTCGCCTTTACGCCGGGCGGGCATGGCTTCCTGTTCGGCCGGCTGATCGAGGACGGCATTGTCGAACGCTATCTCGGCGAAAACTGCCCGGACCCGTCGATAAGACTTTGCCCCTACTTGGACGACATGCCGGACCAAGCCGACGACTGGCTGTGGGGCAATGACTCGATCCTCTACAAGCTCGGCGGCTGGGACGCGCACAAAGCCGAGCAGGAACGCATCATCCGCCAAACTATCTTGATGTATCCCGGCATGCATCTGGAAGCGGCCATCGTCGCTACCGCGCTGCAGCTCATCACATTCGATACCGAGGTCAGTCTCGACGACAACGATCCGACCATCGACGCCGTGTCGCAGTTCATTCCGGCGTTGTTGCCGGCGCTGAACGCGGCGCGCCAGAATAACGAACGTCTCAATGTCGTCGCGCTGAACTATCTGCACCGGCCCGTCGGCGGGCTGGCGATGGCCGCGCTGATTTTTGCACTGATCCTGCGGCGCCAACTGAAGCTGACGCCTGAGGCGGCGGCGCTGTGCGTTACCATTTTGCTGGCGCTCGCCGCCAACGCGGCGATCTGCGGCGTGTTCTCACACCCGGTCGACCGCTATCAAAGCCGGCTGGTGCTGCTGGCGCCGTTTGCCGTGACGATAATGCTCGCGCAACGCGCGCGTCCCCGACTGAAAGCCTGACGGCACTGGCATATGCCATCGACTTCATTGAGCAAGCCAAAGCCTCCGGCCTAGTGCGCCAGGCCTTTGACGCGATGGGGCTAACATCATTCGTGGTCGCGCCGGCGGGGATGAAGCCTTGAAGAGTCGAAAGTTCCAGCCAGGCTTACGCCGCGGCCATCTCCGGTTCAGGGGCGCCTTCCGCTGAGAGTTCTCTCGCCGACACGACGCGGTTCCGTCCGGTTTTCTTCGCTTGGTAAAGCGCCGCGTCCGCCGCCTTGACGAGATCTTCGGAAGCCATAGCATGGGCCCGCCGGTTCGCGCAGCCAATGCTAACGGTAACGCCAATATTGACGCCGATCGGACAATTGAACGAGTAGCCTTCGACCGTTCCGCGCACCCGCTCCGCCATCGCCATGGCGCCACCCTCGTCGGTCTCGGGAAGAATGATGATGAATTCCTCACCGCCATATCGAGCCAAAATGTCTCCTGGCCGGATCGTCTCATTCATCAGCCGGACGAGAGTCTGCAACACCTGGTCGCCGGTTTGGTGTCCATGGGTATCGTTCACGCGTTTGAAGAAATCGATATCGACCATAAGCAGAGACAGTGACCGCTTGTGACGGTCGGCGCTCTTGCATTCCGCAGACAACCGCGCGTCGAAGCCTGCACGATTGAACGCACCGGTCAGGCCATCATGGGTCGAGCGCCGCTCAAGTTCGCCATACAACCGCTGGAGCGTGGCGGCCGCGATGTTGAAGGCCCTTCCGAGCTGACCCAGTTCATCCCGCGTGTTGGACAGCTTGACCCGGTGCGTGAAATCTTTCTCGCCGAGCTTGCGTGCCGCCCCTTGAAGTTCGACGAGGGGCTGAAGGACCGAACGCCCCACGACAAGCCCCATGGCAATCAACACAACGATACCGATCAAAATCGCGCCGAGGATCGCGGCATAGGCCTGATCGGCGATGGAATGGGCATCTTGCAAGCGCTTCTGCAAATCCTCCATTGAGCCACGGTGAAATTCGGAGATCGCATCGTAGACCGGGTCGATCGTCGCATGCGCGCGCTTCAGTCCATCGATAGCCTCGGTTGTACTCGGCGAGAATTGGAACATGTGGAGCGCTGCGGCCTGCGCGGTTTGCCACGCGGCGACAGTTTCAGATATTGATACATTGGAATGGGCGTGTTTGACAGAATCGAAACGCAACGTGTTTTCGGTCAGTTGCTGAAATTCGCGATTCACCGTCTCCCCGATCTCCTTGAAACGGGACGGCACCGATCGATCGCCCTGAATCGCGTAGAGATATGCCAAATGCTCCGCCTCCCGCAGCACCGTTTGGAGACGGTGGGCCGGCATCAACTCGAAACGCGCTTCGGCGACGCTACTCTCATAGGTGTTCATGAGTATGCGGCCCGATACGAGCGTGATCGCGGCCATAAGCACAAGGCCAAGAATCGCAACAACGAATGCGCATTGAAATCTGGTATATATCGATCGGGAGAACGGGCGCGCGATCGTTGACCATAGTCTGGCGAGACTGCCAATACCTGCTCGGCGAGCGGCTGAATATATTGCAGCACTTGCCGTCGGCACGCCGGCAAGCTCACGCTTGCAAAGCCAAATAGAAAAGCGTCGCATCGCTGCCTCAGGCTTTAACCGAATTCCCCCAAGGCAACATTACGCCGATAGTTCGAAACAAAGTCCGGTTCTAAAAAATCGAATTTGCGTGGCTTGATTAGGAAAGGATTTACCGTTCAGACGATCTAGACGAGGCAACCGCACCCGCCACTCTTTGTCGTGACCGCTGTATATTTCCTGGCGGCTGGCCGGCGCGCCGATACAGTCAGAGCTGCGAAAGCCCTAAGCCTGCTTGTCCGGCGTCGTCACCACCAGCCCGTCAAGCTCGGGAGTGACCTTGATCTGGCACGACAGCCGCGAATTCGGCCGCACATCGTACCCGAAGTCGAGCATGTCTTCTTCCATCGCCGACGGCTCGCCGACCTTGGCGCGCCATTCCTCGGCGACATAGACGTGACAGGTGGCGCAGGCGCAGGCGCCGCCGCATTCGGCCTCGATGCCGGGAATATTGTTGCGGATCGCCGCTTCCATCACCGTCGAGCCGGCGTCGGCCTCGACCGTGCGTTTGGCGCCGGCAGAATCGATATAGGTGATCTTCGGCATGATGGGAGCGTTCGGCAGGATGGTGGCGGGATCGGACTGCCGGCTCCTATATCGTCAATCGGCAATGGATACCAGAGCCGAAGGAAACGGTGCCGGTGCGGCTTTAGCCCTCGCACAGCAAGGCAGCGATCAGCGCGCGCGCCTCGTCGACGGCCTGCGCCAGCCGGTCGATGGTCGCACTGAGATCGGCCGGCGCATGGACGGCCACCTGTTCGGCGGCCTCGGCCGCGCGCGCCACCCGGCCTGCGCCGATACCGGCGGCCGAACCTTTTAACGTATGCGCCAGCGCGCCGATGGCGGCGCCGTCGCCGGCGCGGTCGATTTTGCGCATGCGCTCGATCAGCAGGCTGGCCTGGCGGTCGAACAGTTGCAGCACTTCCTGCTCGAGGCTGCGGTCGCCGAGGGTCATGCGCGCAAGATGGCGGCGGTCGATCGCGGCCGACGAGAGGGGCTCCGAAGCATTGGACGGCGCCGTCTCTAAAGCACTTAGGGCCATGTTCGTCTCCCGGATCCCGACCGCGTGCGCGGCTTTCTCCGAGTGTGCCCGCGCACGACCAAAAATCCGGTAAATGCCGGGTGCGCTTTCGGCGGATTTTCGGCCCCGCTGGCGCCGATTGTCGCGCCAATCGCAACGGTGGTTAATTCCTGGGCAAGCAATTCATCTTGAGCCGGTATGGGAATTGCCGCAGCGCGGCCTTATTTCGCCCGTCATGCTCGCTCTTGCGATAAATTTCGTCAGATCGCAGCTTTTCTATGGTTAACCTTCGTTAACGATGATTAAAACTACCTTACCAGTCCGTGTTTCTTTCGCGTTGCCAAGGCGATAGGATGAAGTTCTGGCGGTTTGGTGGAGCTTGGTGCGAAATGTGCATGATCCCGAATGGCGGCAACGCGTTCCAGCCGGGATCGGCGCAAACGAAATCCCGCCGGCTCTAACGGCACAAGCAGTCGCGGCCCGGCCTGCCCCTTGAGCGGCGGACCGGGCTGTAATCTCTGTTCTGCGTAACGACGAGGCGATGACCGACATGGCAAAAAATCCGCAGCAAACCAAGAACGCATCGGACGAGGCGCTCGCCGCCATCGAGGATGCGCTGTTGCCGCGCAGCCCGGCCGAGCGCGCCGAGGCAAAAGCCGAGCGCATTGAGCCGCAACTGACGGCCAATCCCGCCATCGACCCAGACAAAGAGACGCCGCCGCTCAATGCCGACCTGTTCCGCGATTCCGAAGACGCGCCGCAATGGCCGGCCTCCGACACCGCGCCGCGCCTGCCCGCCAATGACGACCGCGCCAATATGGGCCAGATCCTGCAGACGCTGCGCCGCCGCCGCGCGCGCGCGCCCTATGCGATCGCCTCTATCGCCGCTCTCGGCTGGGTCGCCGGCGCCGGCGCGCTGGCCTATCTGGCGAGCGACGATTTGCGGACGCTGATCGCCATGCCCAATGTCGGCATCGCCGCCATGGTCGGCATCGCTTCCGCCATCGTCGTCCCGGTGATCTTCTTTTATGTCATCGCGCATATGTTCAGCCGCTCGCAGGACATGCGGCTGGTCGCCGAATCCATGGCCGAAGTCGCCATGCGCCTGGCGCAGCCGGAAACCGCCGCGCGCGAGCAGATCGTCTCGGTCGGTCAGGCCATCCGCCGCGAAGTCGCCGCGATGGGCGACGGCGTCGAGCGCGCGCTCGCCCGCGCCGCCGAACTCGAAGCCCTCGTGCATAACGAAGTCTCGGCGCTCGAGCGCGCCTATAACGACAACGAAGTCCGCATCCGCGATCTCTTGAGCGAACTGACCAATCAGCGCGACACCTTGGTCAGCCAGTCCGAACAGGTGCGCAAGGCGATCGGCAGCGTGCATCTCGACCTGTCGCAGGACATCACCTCGGTCGGCGATCTGGTCGCCGAGAAGGTCAACGAAGTGGCGCAACGCGTCACCCGTTCGCTCACCGAAAAGGGCGAACACATCACGCTCGCGCTTGGACACGCCGGCGACAGCATGATCGACGCGCTCAGCGAACGCGGCGCCAACCTGCTCGATCGTCTGGAAACCACCAGCGACAAGGCGACCACGGCGATCGCCTCGGCCAGCGACCGGCTCTCGGCCAGCCTCAACTTCAAGACCGAACACGTTCACGACGAATTCGCCGACATGGCGGCGCGCCTGCAGCAGATGATGTCGCAGCGCCTCGATTTGGTCGCGCAGGGCTTCGCCCAGAAGACCGCCGCGACCGTCGACGGCATGGCCGGCCGCCAACAGCTGCTGACCGACGCCATCACCGAGACCGCCAACCGCATGGCCGACGTCATTTCCGCCCGCGCCGACGACGTCAATTCGACGCTGCGTTCGACCGGCGATTCACTGGTGCTCGACCTGTCGCTGCGCGGCGGCGATGTCGTCGCCAAGATGGAGCAGACCGGCACGCACATCACCGACACCTTGATCGAGCGCAGCAACAGTGTCGCCGATATCTTCCGCTCCAATGCCGAGACCCTGGTGGCCGCGCTCAACAGCCGCGGCGATCAGGTCAAGGACATCCTGGCCGCGCGCCTGAAGGCATTCGAGGACATGTTCAACAAGGGCGGCACCGAGCTGACCGAGAAGATTTCCCGCGACTCGACAAACCTCGGCAACCTCGTCACCCGCCACCTGACCGAGTTCGACCACACCGTGAAGACCTATGGCGGCGAACTGATCGAGCGCCTCGGCCAGCGCACGCAGGACGTCTCCGAGGCGATGCGCGCCTATCTCGACACCTTCGACACCCGCGTCACCGGCCGCGCCAACGAATTGTCCGGCTCGCTCGACGGACGTCTCACCCAGTTCGAGACCATGCTCGACGGCCGCGTCAACCAGCTGGCCAGCACGCTCACCAAAGGCGGCGAGGAAGTCGTCGGCGCGCTCGACAAGCGTATCAGCGACGTCACCGGCACCATCAATACCCGCGGCGCCGAAGTGGCGGACGCGATCAGCGCCAAGATCGGCGACATGGACAAGACGCTCGGCGCGCGTGCGATGGAAGTCGCCGACACGCTCGACGGCCGCATCAGCCGCTTCGAGGAACTGCTCGTCGGCCGCGCCGTCACCGTCACCGACCAGATCGAAAGCCGCACCAAGGCGGCCGCCGAAACCCTGCATTCG
>CANKBJ010000080.1 GCA_947479905.1 Bradyrhizobiaceae bacterium | reverse complement strand
GGGAGAGGGAGCCGAGCGAAAGTCAGCGGGAGCGGCGGGCCTCATCCAGTCGCGATGGATTGCGCATGATTTAATATTCTAATATAAGTTGCACATTGAGCGGGGGCATCAATGGCAGGAATTTCCAAGGCTTTTCGCAAGCACGGCACTTTTATCTATCAGGTGCCAGCGACGGTCGCGCGATACGGCACTTCCGCCCTCGCCATTGAGGCGCTGAAAGAAGCCCAAATGTCGCACGCTTGGGTGCGCATCCACAGCCGAATACCTTACGACGCTGCCGACAAAAGAATCATTGCCGCTTTCATCGACGAGTTGAAGGCAGCCGGCATAGCGGTTGCCGGCTGGGGCTGGTGCGACGGCAGCGACCCGATTGCGGATGCCAAACTCGCCATCAAGGAGATCACTTCGTTCGGCCTATCCGACTACATCGCCGACATCGAGCACGGCGTCCACGGCGCTAATTGGCAGCCCGATGAAATCAAGAAATTCTGCACCCGCCTGCGCCAGGACTTCACCGGCGCCTTCGGCATTACGACCTTTCCGCTGATCGACTGGCATGAGCCAGAGTTGATGAAGGCCGCCTTGCCCTTCGTCGACATGTTCAATCCACAGATCTACTGGCATCACTTCCCGACCAAGAAGATGCTGAGGCAATTCAAGCGCCCTGACGGCAGCGCCTACAGCGGAGACAAGGCGCAGGATTATGCCGATCTCTGCCTCGACCGATGGGACAGGCTGATGGGCGTGACGCCCAAGCCGATAGTCGTTACCGGCCAAGCCTATTGGGGCGAAGGCGAACCGCCCTTCGGGCAGGCCGATGCCGAGGACAAGCTCGATGAGTTTCTGGCTTCCTTTGCCGGCTATAATCGAATCGCCGGATTGAACTGGTGGCATTTCGGCGGCGGCGATTCGATGAGCCACCGCATGCGAAACAGCATCAACAAGGCCAAGCTCGGCACCAAGCCTTACAAATAGCCGGCGCATCACCGCGCGATACGCATGTCAGGGAAATCTGCATGTCAGACTATCTGGAACTGATCCCGAGACCTGATCCATCGACCGTCAATGTCGGCCTCGCTTCGCCGAAACTATCGACGCTGCGCGACATCTTCGGTGAACCTCGGTCCAGTTACACCGGCGAATGCCAAGACATTACGGGGCCGCTCAAGAAACGCATCGTGACCAAGTCGGTCGGTCCCTTCAGGTGCACCGGCGTCGATGTCGCTGTCGATGCGCTCAAAGACATCTTAGCCGCGGTGAAGCGGGAGATTCCCGACCTTCATGACATTCTTGGCACCGCGGGCATGGCCTGCGCCCGCAAGGTCAAACTCAGACAGCCAGACGGGACGATCAAGCTCGGCGCCAATCCGTCCAATCACTCATGGGGCCTGGCGATCGACATCACGCTCAAGGGTAACCTCGACAGGCAAGGCGACAAGAAATGTTTCCGAGGCCTTTTGGTCCTCTCTCGTTATTTCAATGCCGCAGGCTGGTACTGGGGCGTCAGTTTTCCGACTGAGGACGCCATGCATTTCGAGGTCGCCGAGGCCACGCTGAAGCGTTGGAAAAAGGAAGGCAAATTCGATTAAGCCGAGCGCGCCAGCGCGCCGTCGATCATGTCGACTGTATTTTGCACGCCATAGACCGCGACGAAGGAGCCGAAGCGCGGGCCCTTCTCCTGGCCGAGCAGCACCTGGTACAGCATGTTGAACCAGTCGAGCGACACGCCCGGCTTGCCGTCCTTGGCCTTCTTCTTCATGTCGAGGAACGGCTCGCGCCGGCCGATCTCATAGACGACGTCCTGGATCGCGCCGGCATCGGTGTCGGCCGGCAATTGCGATAGCGCGTCGCGCAGATCGTTAAGCGCGATGCGCTCGCTCTCGGTCGGCTGGCGGAAGGTTTTGCTGGGCGCCACAAAGTCGCGGAAATAATGGATGGCGTATTCGACCTGCGCATTGAGCTTCGGATGCGTCGCCGCGCTGACGCCCGGACGATAGCGGCCGATGAAGCCCCACAAGGTCTCGGCATTCTCTGCGTTCGATGACGACACCAAAGTCAACAGCATCTGGAACGTCACCGGCATTTCCACGCTCGGCGGATGGCCTTCGTGAATGTGCCAGACCGGGTTCGACAATTGCTGCTTCGGCTCCTGACGCTTGTAGCCGTCGAGGAACTGCTGGTACTCGTCGACCGTGCGCGGGATTACGTCGAAGTGCAGGCGCTTGGCCGCCTTCGGCTCGCGATACATGAAGCAGGACAGGCTTTCCGGCGAGGCATAGCGCAGCCATTCGTCGATGGTCAGGCCGTTGCCCTTCGACTTGGAAATCTTCTGGCCGTTCTCGTCGAGGAACAGTTCGTAGTTGAAACCTTCCGGCGGCTTGCCGTCGAGCGCCTTGCAGATTTCGCCGGACAGCTTGACCGAGTCGATCAAATCCTTGCCGGCCATTTCGTAATCGACGCCGAGCGCGACCCAGCGCATCGCCCAGTCCGGCTTCCATTGCAGCTTGCAGGCGCCGCCGGTGACCGGCACGGTGAAGCGTTCCTGCGTCGCCGGGTCCTCGAAGGTAATCATGCCGCGCTTGGCGTCGTGTGCGATGACCGGCACCTGCAGGACGACGCCGCTGCGCGGATCGATCGGCAAAAATGGCGAATAGGTCGCGGCGCGCTCCTCGCGCAAGGACGGCAGCATGATCGCCATCACCTTCTCGAGACGCGACAGCATCTTCAAGAGCGCTTCGTCGAAGCGGCCGGACTTGTAGCAGTCGGTCGACGACATGAATTCGTAGTCGAAACCGAAATGATCGAGGAAGGCACGCAGCCGCGCATTGTTGTGCTCGCCGAAACTCGGATGCGTGCCGAACGGGTCGCGCACCTTGGTCAAAGGCTTGCCGAGATCGAGCGCCAGCGCTTCCTTGTTCGGCACGTTGTCCGGCACCTTGCGCAGGCCGTCCATATCGTCGGAAAAGGCAATCAGCCGCGTCTTGATCTTGTCCTCGGTCAGAACGCGGAAGGCGTGCCGCACCATGGTCGTGCGGGCGACCTCGCCGAAGGTACCGATGTGTGGCAGGCCGGACGGGCCGTAGCCGGTCTCGAAAATGACCTCGTCCTTGGGCTTGTTCTTGAGCCGCGCGACGATCTTCTTCGCCTCCTCGAACGGCCAGGCGTTCGACGTCTCAGCCACCGCGCGCAAATCGGCTGGGCTGAGATCCTCAGCGTTCGGGGTCGGCAGGCTTTCGGCGGTCGTCATCGACATTGTCTTCTCCGGCAGGCAGACATAGGCAAGGCGGCGTTGGTCGTCAAATTGGCTTTGAAAGTGTGCAAACCGTGACATTCCCCGAACTCGACCGTCTGCCGGAGGGCAAGACCGCGGCCATCATCGGCGGCGGACCGGCCGGTCTGATCGCCGCCGAAGTGCTGGCGCGTGCCGGCGTCGCAGTCACGGTCTATGACCAGATGCCGTCGCTCGGCCGCAAGTTTATGATGGCCGGACGCGGCGGCCTCAACCTGACGCACAGCGAGGAACTGTCGCTGTTTCTCGCCCGCTATGGCGATATCGATCCCCTGCTGCGCAAGGCGATCGAGGCCTTTCCGCCGGCGGCGCTGCGCGCCTGGGCCGACAGCATGGGCGCGGCGACTTTTGTCGGCTCGAGCGGCCGGGTGTTTCCGGAAACGCTCAAGACCTCGCCGCTGTTGCGCACCTGGCTGCTGCGGCTCGGCAATCTCGGCGTCAAAACGAAGTTGCGCCATCGCTGGGACGGCTTCGACGCCGACGGCAATCTGCGCTTCGCCGCCGATGGCAAGGAGGTGTCGGTCGCGCCCGATGTCGTCGTGCTGGCGCTTGGTGGGGCCAGCTGGGCGAAACTCGGCTCCGATGGAAAATGGGCCGACATCCTGGCAGCGCAGAAGATTGCGATTTCGCCACTCCAGCCGACCAATTGCGGCTTCACCGCCGCATGGTCCGATGTATTGCTCGGCTTCGAGGGCACTCCGCTCAAACGGATCAGCCTGACCTTCGGCGAGCGCAGCGTGCGCGGCGAAGCCATGATCACGCGCGACGGCCTTGAAGGCGGCGCGGTCTATGCGCTGTCTTCGCCGATTCGCGACGCCATTCTCAAACACGGCGAGACAACCGTGACGATCGACCTGTTGCCCGATGTCGCTTTGGCCAAGCTCGGCGAACGCCTGTCGGCGGCGCGCGGCAAGCAATCGCTGTCGAACTTCCTGCGCAAGGCGACGCATTTGTCGCCAGCGGCTTTGTCGCTGGTGCGCGAGGGCGCGCTGATCAAAGGCCTGACGCTCGCGGCGCTCAACGGCAAGGACATCGCCGCGCTGATCAAGTCCGTGCCGGTGAAACTGACCGGCGTTCAACCGATCGCCACCGCGATCTCGACCGCCGGCGGCATTCGATTCTCCGAACTGGACGAAGGCTTCATGCTCAAGCGTTATCCGGGGATTTTCGCCGCCGGCGAAATGCTCGACTGGGAAGCGCCGACCGGCGGCTATCTGCTGCAGGCAACGTTCGCCACCGGCGTGGCGGCGGCGCGCGGCGCGATAGAGTTTCTGCGGTATTCGGTACCCGACGTCAGAAAGGGCTGATCGGGAAATAGCGCAGCCACAGATCGGTGAAGCGGCCCTTCTCCCATAGACGGAACATCGCCCAGTTGAGCGCCTGGCGCAGCAGATCGTTGTTGCGGCGGACCGCGATGCCGACACCCTCGCCGAAATAGCGGCTTTCCATGAACGGCCCGCCACGGAATTCGCAGCAGCCGGCGGAGTCGGTGCCGTTCAGCCAGAACGCCAGCGAGACGCCGTCGCCGAATAAAAGATCGACCTCGCCTTTTTTCAGCGCCACGCGCGCGGCGTCGGCGTTGGCGAACGGCTGCAACGACGCTTCGGTGAATTGAGCCTTGATATAGGCCTCATGCGCGGTGCCGGCGACAACGCCGATTTTCTTGCCTTCGAGCGCGGCCGCCGTGACATCGGACGCGTTGCCGCGCCGGGCGACGAAGCGAGCCGGCGTGCGGTAATAGGGATCGCTGAAATCGACGCGCTTGCGCATGTCCGGCGTCGCCGCGATCGAGGCGATGACCGCGTCACCGCCATTGCTATTCAAGGCATCGACCAGGGTATCGAAGCGCCGCTGCTGCACGGTGCAGGGCACCTTGATTTCCTCGCAGATCAGCCGCGCCAGATCGATATTGAAGCCGGCCGGCACGCCGTCCGGCCCGGCATAATTGAACGGCGGATAATCGGTCTCGGTGAGAAACCGGATAACGCTGATGCGCGACAGATCGGGCCGCTCCGGCCGCCGTCGCGGGTCCCAGAAGCCCGGCACCGCCATCGGGTTGCTGACCGGATTGGCGTCCGGCGCAGTGGCCGCCGGTTTCTCCAGCGTCGAGGGCGGCGTCTGCGCGTGCGCCGGCATTGCCAGCATCGCGGCTGCAATGCCGCACGCGCCCATAAGGTGAGTGAATCGCTTCATCGGGCGAACATAGCACCGCCACCGCAGCCGGAAAGCCCAATCGTGGCGTCACTTCGCCGTCAGATGCTTCTCGATCTCATGCACCGGCATCTTGACGAAGTCCTTGTCCAGTTCGGCGCGCACGGCGCTTTTCAAGGCATGGCCGTAATGCTGGCGCATGACGCCGAGCGCACGCGGCGGCGCCACAACGATCAGCGATTTGACCTGATGCGTAGTAACGGCCAATTCCAGCTTTTGGGCCAGTTCGGTGAGAAACGCGGTTTCAGCCTGGTCGTGCCAGTCGGTCTGCTCGACCGAGCTGCGACCGTGACCGAGCGAGCTGTGCGTGCGCCCCGGCGCATCGCTGCCGAGTTCATGGGTGGCGAGCGCCTTGCGCTCGTAGACATCGCGCATCTTCAAATTGGGAAATTTGGCGTCGCCGGCGTTTTCCAGCACCAGCGCCTTGGCGCCGTCGCAAACGATGACCCATTCGCCTGGCTGGATCGATAATGCAGTCATGAAAAATACCTCCCGATGATGTGTTTGAATCTAGAGCAGACGCGGCAAACGCCGATTGCTCTAGATCAAACGCGCGAGAGGGCCGTTTCGTTGCCAAATTACCTAGTTGGTGCCGTCGAGCAACCGGCGGGCAATAACCTGCGCCTGAATCTCGGCGGCGCCCTCGAATATGTTGAGAATGCGGGCGTCGCAGAGAATACGCGAGACCGGGAATTCGAGCGCGAAGCCGTTGCCGCCATGCACCTGCACGGCGTTGTCGGCATTCGCCCACGCAACGCGCGCGCCGTAGAGCTTGGCCATGCCGGCTTCCAGATCGCAGCGCCGCCCTGAATCCTTCTCGCGCGCGGCGTGATAAGTGAGCTGGCGGGCGATCATGATCTCGACCGCCATCATGACGATCTTGTCGGCGACGCGCGGGAATTCCGCGATCGGCCGGCCGAACTGGATGCGGCTCTTGGCGTAACCGATCGCCTGCTCCATCGCCGCCTGCGCCACGCCGATGGCGCGCGCGGCCGTCTGGATGCGCGCCGATTCAAACGTCTGCATCAATTGCTTGAAACCGAGGCCCTCGACGCCGCCGAGCAGATTTTCCGCCTTCACCTCGAAGCCGTCGAAGGCGATCTCGTATTCCTTCATGCCGCGATAGCCGAGCACTTCGATCTCTGTGCCGGTCATGCCCTTCACCGGGAACGGGTTCTTGTCGTCGCCGCGCGGCTTCTCGGCGAGCAGCATCGACAGGCCGCGATGGCCCGGTTCCTTCGGATTGGTGCGCACCAGAAGCGTCATCAGATCGGCGCGCACCGGATGCGTGATCCAGGTCTTGTTGCCGTAAACTTTATAGACGTTGCCCTCGCGCACCGCGCGCGTCTTCAGCGAGGCGAGATCGGAGCCGGTGTTGGGCTCGGTGAACACCGCGGTCGGCAACACTTCGCCGGAGGCGATCTTCGGCAGCCATTTCTGCTTCTGCTCGGCGGTGCCGCCGCCGAGAATGAGTTCGGCGGCGATTTCCGAGCGCGTGCCCAAGGAGCCGACGCCGATATAGCCGCGCGACAATTCCTCGGAGACCACGCACATCGACTCCTTGCCGAGACCCATGCCGCCGAAGTCTTCCGGGATGGTGAGGCCGAAGACGCCGAGATCGGACATCTGCGCGATGACTTCCATCGGAATATAGCTGTTGGTGCGGTGCCAGCCTTGCGCATTGCCGATCACTTCGTTGTCGGCGAAACGGCGCATTTCCTCGCGGATCGATTCGAGCGTCTCATCTAACCCGCAGGCGCCGACGGTGGCGCCGTGGCTGGCCCCCATCAAGGCCATCAGCCGCGCCCGCCGTTCGGCGGTGTTGCCGTTGACGATCAGGCTTTCGACCGTCGGGTTGATGCGCGCGCTGACTTGCGCCTGGCTCAGGCCAAGGTCGCTCGGCCGCACCAGTTCACCCTGGCTCATCGGAATGCCGCCGACGATCTGCGCCAGACATTCGCCGAGACCGATGCGTACCAGGTGCTCCTCGAGTTCGCCGAGCGCATCGTTGGCGGCCATGCGTTCGGCGTAAGATGCGAGCTGGCGCACCGCCTCGACATAGGTCGCCAGCCAGGCCAGTCCATGGGTGGCGCGCTGCTCGCGGTCGAACAGGCTGGCCACCGCATGGCCCTCCACCACCACCCGTTCGCGCACTTTGATCACCGCGTCCGCCAGCAGCGCGTCGAGCGCCGAGGTGGCCTCGCGGGCGAGATCGACCAGGTTAAGTTCGGCGGCGGAGCGAATAGCGGCAGTCGGCATGGTGTCCCCTGGGGTCCTTGGGCGGCCTCAAATGAAGAGCGAGGCGGTCATGTAGCACCGGCAGCCCGGTTACATTACGCGCGTGCAGTGCACAAAAGCAAACCGCTCCGGGCCTCGCCTGAGCGGATGGACCGGGTCATATCTTCATCCAGATTGCTATAAAATTAACCATTTAGTTGTTTGTTAAGACCGTGAATTTTGCGCTGCGTCCCCGTCACCGGCAGGATTGAACCGGCCCCTCATGCGCCTGACGAAATTTCCGATTTCCCTCGCCTTGCCGAGCCGGCTGATCGCGGCCTTCTCGGTCCGCACCCGCCTCGTGCTGCTGACTTTGGTGCCGGTCGTCGGCTTCCTGGCCAACGGGCTGACTTACATCTCCGGCGAAGGCGATGTCGGCGAAGCCTTCCAGACCGTCCAGCGCTCCGTCGCGCTTTCCGACGCCAGCCGCGATTTCAAGAGCGCGGTGTCGGGAATGCGAATGGTCGTCAAGGATTTCAGCGCGGCGCCCAGCGAGAATCTGGCGGCAAGCTTCGACCGCGCCTATTACCTCGCGCTGCTCAGCCTCGATACCATTGCCGACACGCAAGACAATCGCAACGTCGAGACCACCGCGATACTCCGCAAGGAGATGATGGATCTGCGCTCGCGTTTCACCAATTTGATACAGGAGCAGGAAACTCTCGGCTTCGACGATGCCTCGGGCCTGCGGCGCAAACTCGGCTTGGCCAACACCGCGATCGAACGCATAATCAACGAGAACATGACCTGGCTGGCCGAAGCCGAAGCCAGAAAGCTGATGATGACCTTATTGGTCATGCGGCATCAGGAAGCCGAATACCGGCTCGCTCAAACGGAGTTGGCCAAGATCGAATTCTTCGGAGGTTACAAGCGGTTTATCGAGACCTTCGCGAGCATCGACGGCACGCCGGCGATGAAGAACGCGCTCGAAGAGCAGGTGAAGACCTATGCCGACACGTTTGGCCAATGGATCGAACACTTCGACCGGGTCAATTCGAACCGCGCGCTGATCGAAATCGAAAGCAAGCAGGTGGTTCCGCAGGCGGATGAAATCATCAAGCGTGCGCGGCAAGCCGCCGAGCAGGCGTCGTCGGCGCTGTCCCTGTCGCAATCGCGGACACGCAACGGCATTATCGTCGTCGGCATCGGCATGGTCGCCCTTGGCCTTGGCTTCAGCTGGCTGATTGCCCGCGGCATTACCCGGCCGCTGCATGGATTGGCCGACGTCATGAAACGGCTCGCCGCCGGCGACACGACGGCGCGCATTCCCGCCACCCGCGCCCGCGACGAGATCGGCGACATGGCGCGCACGGTCATCGTATTTCGCGACACGATCGTCGAGCGGGAAAAACTGGCGCGGAAGCAGACCGAAGCGAGTAACGCGCAGATCAAGCGCGGCGATACGATCGCGCGCAAGATCGCGCAGTTCAACGAGTCGGTCGGCGGCGCGCTTGCCCGGCTGCGCACGGCCTCGCTCAAGCTCGAAACAAGCTCCAGCGACCTGAACAAATCGGCCGACACCGTATCGTCGGAGGCGCACACCGCCGAGCGGCGTGTGACCGCGGCGTCCGACAATGTCGCGTCGGCCGCGAATTCGGTCGAGGAACTGGCGGCGTCGATCGGCGAGATCGCGTCGCAGGCGGCGAAATCCACCGAGGTCGCCGAACGCGCCGTATCGGAAGCCAACCGCACCGTCGGCACCATGAGCCAACTCGGTCATGCCGCGACCCGCATCGGCGAAGTCGTCGGCCTGATCCAGGCCATCGCCGGACAGACCAACCTGCTGGCGCTCAACGCCACCATCGAGGCCGCCCGCGCCGGCGAGTCCGGCCGCGGCTTTGCCGTGGTCGCGGCCGAGGTCAAATCGCTGGCCGGGCAGACCGCGAAGGCCACGGAAGAAATCGCCGGACAAGTCGGATCGATTCAGTCGGCGGCGGCGGATGCCGCACAAGCCATCGAACAGGTCAACATCATCATTCGCGACATGGCGGCGATCGCCACCACCGTGGCGGCGACCGTCGATCAGCAGAATTCGGCGGTCGCCTTGATCGCCGATGGCGTCGGCCGGGCGTCCGGCGAGGCGCGCAACGGCGCCGAGGCCATGATCCGGGTCGCCGGCGTCACCGCCGAAGCGCGCACCACCGCGGTCGATGTGAAGGACCTGGCCGACGCGGTCGCTTTCGAGGCCGAAGGCCTCGAGGCGGAAGTGCGCCAGTTCCTCGCCGAGGTTCAGGCCGCCTGACCGCGCTCCAGCCGCGTCGGGGCGAAGCGAACACCCTTGTAAACAGCGCCGCCAGTGGCCAATTTTATTGGAAGCTGGGATGATTCCGCCGTGGGGCTCGCGCATTGCGTTTTCTTAAATGGTCTTTCCGCATCGTATCGAGTGCCGGCCGCCATTTTCTCGCCGACGACGGCTGGGCCATCGCCAGCCATATCGCGCTCTCGACCTTGATGGCGTTGTTCCCGTTCCTGATCGTCGTCACAGCGCTGGCCGGTTTCTTTTTCGGCTCCAAGCAGCTCGCCGACGAGGCCGCGCACATTCTGCTGGAAGCATGGCCGAACCAGGTCGCCGAGCCGATCGCGCTCGACATCACCGGCGTACTGATCAATACGCGCGGCGACGTCCTGACCTTCGGCGTTCTGTTCGCGCTGTATTTCGCCTCGAGCGGTGTCGAGAGCCTGCGCATCGGCCTCAACCGCGCCTATGACAGGGTCGAGCGGCGGCCGTGGTGGCTGCTGCGCATCGAATCGGTCGGCTACGTCATCATCGGCGCGATCGCGCTGCTCGCCTTCGCATTCCTCGTCGTGCTGGCGCCGTTCATCTGGTACAAACTCGTTCAATACGTGCCGACGTTGGAACCGCTCAGCGGCATCGTCACCTTCACCCGCTACGCGACGGCGGCGGTGGTTATCGTCATCGCGCTCACGATCCTGCATCTGTGGCTGCCGGCCGGCCGCCGCGGCATGCTCGAGATCGCGCCCGGCATCGTCGCCACTCTCTTGCTTTGGCTGGTCAGCGGCGCGGCCTTCGGCCGCTATCTCGCCGAATATGCCTTCGCCTATGTGTCGATGTATGCGGGGCTCGCCTCGGCGATGATCGCGCTGATTTTTCTCTACGTCTGCGCGTCGATCTTCATCTTCGGCGGCGAACTCAATTCGGTGATCAGCCCACGGCCGAAAGCCGAGGCACCGCCCGCGCACGAGGACAAGGCGACGCTGCCGTAAGCGACGTTTGCTTACGCAGCGCC
This sequence comes from Bradyrhizobiaceae bacterium, assembly GCA_947479905.1. Taxonomy (GTDB): domain Bacteria; phylum Pseudomonadota; class Alphaproteobacteria; order Rhizobiales; family Xanthobacteraceae; genus Pseudolabrys. The sequence goes on along the minus strand of CANKBJ010000080.1, from coordinate 3,769 downwards.
GGCGACTTCCACCGTATCCTCGAAGCTGCGCAGGCCGGGACGCGGCGCGCAGACCAGAACCGCCATGTTGCCGGGCGGGTGCTGGTTCTTCCACATCATCGTGTGCGCCTTCGGGATTTCCTCCCACGGGAACGTCTTCGACAGGCACGGGTCGATGCGGCGTTCGAGCACGAAACGGTTGGCCTGCAAGGCCTGTTTCAAATGCGCGAAGTGCGAGCCCTGGATGCGCTTCTGCCGCATCCAGACATAACGCGCGTCGAACGTGATGTTGAACCCGGTGGTGCCGGCGCAGAACACGACCACGCCGCCGCGCTTGACCACCATCGAAGACACCGGGAAGGTCGCTTCGCCCGGATGCTCGAACACGATGTCGACGTCGCGTTTTCCCGTGATGTCCCAGATCGCCTTGCCGAAGCGGCGCGCTTCCTTCGACCAGTCGTTATATTCGGCCGAGTTCACCTGCGGCAGTTGGCCCCAGCACTTGAACTCCTTGCGGTTGATCGCGCCCTTGGCGCCGAGATTGAAGACGTATTCCATCTTCGATTCGTCGGAGACGACGGCGATGGCATTGGCGCCCGAGGCCGCGACCAGTTGCAGGCCGAACACGCCGAGGCCGCCGGACGCGCCCCACACGAGCACGTTGTCGCCGGGCTTGAGCGTATGCGGCGGATGGCCGAACAGCATGCGATAGGCGGTCGCCAGCGTCAGCGTGTAGCAGGCCGATTCTTCCCAGGTCAGATGCGCCGGCTTCTGCATCAACTGGCGCGACTGCACCCGGCAGAACTGCGCGAACGAGCCGTCCGGCGTCTCATAGCCCCAGATGCGCTGCGAGGGAGAGAGCAGCGGATCGCCGCCATTGCAGTCCTCGTCGTCGCCGTCGTCCTGGTTACAGTGGACGATGACTTCGTCGCCGACCTTCCAGCGCTTCACCTTAGAGCCGACCGCCCAGACAATGCCGGAGGCGTCCGAGCCGGCGATATGAAACGGCTGCTTATGAACGTTGAACGGCGTGATCGGCTGGTCCAAGCCCGCCCAGATGCCGTTGTAGTTGACGCCGGCGGCCATCACGAAGACCAGCACGTCTTCTTCGCCGATCGGCCAGGTCGGCACGACTTCGAGTTGCATCGCCTTTTCCGGCGGCCCGTGCCGATCCTGCCGGATCACCCACGCATGCATCTTCTCGGGGACATGACCGAGGGGCGGGATTTCGCCCATGCCATAGAGATCCTTCAACGGAGCAACACTCCGCACGGGGGCAGCAGCCGGCATCAGCAGAACTCCTTACGAGACAAGCTAAAGAGGCCGAAAGACGTCACTAGTGCCCCGTTTCCGAAGTTCGTGAAACACTGCAGCAAGCTCTGACACGAACTTCGGAAACAAAGGGGCACTAGCAATTATTTGGTTTTAGTGCCGCTTATCGATTTGAAGTTTCCTGGATGAACTCGCGGCGGGTGGTGCAGGAAACTTCAAATCGGCGGCACTAGTCTGGCGCAATTTATGTTGCATTGCAACAATAGAACCGCCACACTGGTGTCACAGGAAAAACCCATGCGCGACAAGACGAAACGCGACAGACCGTGGATCTTCCGCACCTATGCGGGGCATTCGACGGCGACCGATTCCAACGCGCTGTACCGCAAAAATCTGGCCAAGGGGCAGACCGGCCTGTCGGTCGCCTTCGATCTGCCGACGCAGACCGGTTACGATTCGGACCATGTGCTGGCCAAGGGCGAGGTCGGCAAGGTCGGCGTGCCGGTCAATCATCTCGGCGACATGCGCGCGCTGTTCGACCAGATCCCGCTCGGCACCATGAATACGTCGATGACCATCAACGCCACCGCGGCATGGCTGATGGCGCTCTATATCGCGGTCGCCGACGAACAGGGCACGCCGCGCAACAGCCTGACCGGCACGATTCAGAACGACATCATCAAGGAATATCTGTCGCGCGGCACCTACGTTTTTCCGCCGGCGCCTTCCATGCGGCTGATCAAGGACGTGGCGATCTTCACCACGACCGAACTGCCGAAATGGAATCCGATGAACATCTGCTCCTATCATCTGCAGGAAGCAGGCGCGACGCCGGTGCAGGAACTGGCTTTCGCCTTGGCGACGGCGGTCGCCGTGCTCGATACGGTGAAGAATTCCGGCGAAGTCTCCGACGAGAAATTCGGCGACGTCGTCGGCCGTATTTCGTTCTTCGTCAATGCCGGCATGCGCTTCATCACCGAAGTCTGCAAGATGCGCGCCTTCACCGAATTGTGGGAAGAGATCACGCGCACGCGCTACGGCATCACCGACCCCAAGCAGCGCCTGTTCCGCTACGGCGTGCAAGTCAATTCGCTGGGCCTCACCGAGCCGCAGCCGGAAAACAACGTCGCGCGCATTCTTATCGAGATGCTGGCGGTGACCTTGTCGAAGAACGCGCGCGCGCGCGCCGTGCAATTGCCGGCCTGGAACGAGGCGCTCGGCCTGCCGCGGCCATGGGACCAGCAATGGTCGCTGCGCATGCAGCAGATATTGGCTTACGAGACCGACCTGCTCGACTATGGCGACATCTTCGACGGCTCGGCCGAAATCGAACGCAAGGTCGATGAGCTCAAGCTCGAAGCGATGGAAGAGTTGAAACGCATCGACGACATGGGCGGCGCGGTCATCGCGGTCGAGTCCGGCTACATGAAGCAGCGGCTGGTCGAATCCAATACGGCTCGCCTTGAAGCCATCGAGCGCGGCGAACAGATCGTCGTCGGCGTCAACAAATATCTGGAGACCGAAGCCTCGCCGCTGACCGGCGGCATCGATTCGATCATGACCGTGTCGGAAGACGCCGAGCGCGATCAACTGGAACGGCTGGCCGCCTGGCGCGCCTCGCGCGACAGCAAAGCCGTTGCGGCGGCGCTGGCCGAGCTGAAGCGTGCCGCCGCCACCGGCACCAACATCATGCCGCCGTCGATCGCCTGCGCCAAAGCCGGCGTCACCACCGGCGAATGGGGCTGGACCTTGCGCGAGGCCTTCGGCGAATACCGCGCGCCGACCGGCGTCGGCAACGCCATGCGCAATGACGTCGATGGGCTCGATGATATCCGCGCCGATGTCGACCGCGTCTCGGTCAAACTCGGCCGCCGCCTCACCTTCCTGGTAGGCAAGCCCGGCCTCGACGGCCATAGCAACGGCGCCGAGCAGATCGCGGTGCGGGCGCGCGATGCCGGCATGCAGGTGGTCTATGAAGGCATTCGCCTGACGCCGGAGGAAATCGTCGATGCCGCGCGCGAGCAGAAGGCCCATGTCATCGGGCTTTCTGTGCTGTCGGGCAGCCACCTGCCGCTGGTCGCCGATGTGGTCGCGCGCATGAAGGCGGCCGGCATGACCATGCCGCTGGTGGTCGGCGGCATCATTCCGCCGGAAGACGCCGCCGCGCTGGAAAAATCCGGCGTCGCCGCCGTCTATACGCCGAAGGATTTCGAGTTGAACCGCATCATGTCGGACGTGGTGCGCATCGTCGAGCAGAAGAACGGGCTGACGAATGCGTAGGGTGGACTAAGGCACGCAAGCGCCGAGCCCACCGCGCCAGGCCATGGTGGGCTTCTCTTCGCTCAGCCCACCCTACAGTTACTTTATTGTGGGCACCTCGAACTATGCTCGTTCAGCGCATTTTCTACCATCCGGCGCGCACCGTTAGCCGATTTCGAGAGTGATTTTCCGCCGCAGCGGCTTCGTTTTGTCCACCCGGCAGGCCCTTTCGAGCGCTGTGGGCGGACTGTGCCTCATG